>JASJCX010000007.1 GCA_030065255.1 Calothrix sp. MO_167.B42
ACTTTGTCCCATTAGTTTTGATGGGTTGTGGCACAGCCATCTTGGCTGTGAAATGTTCTCCGCAGGGATGCCTGAACCACAAGTGATTATTTTTACCATCATATTTTATGGGACAAAGCAGTAGTTCATTGCATTAGTTTTAATGGCTAGGTAAAAGATCCCCGACTTCTCAATCAATATCCGCACATGGGGTAGCAATTCCTAGGACTAGAAGTCGGGGATCTAAATGACGTACATTACACCATGCGAGTCATCTTAAATAATTGTTGGGCATTTTTGCCTAAAAAAGCATCAAAAAGCTCCTCTTTTCCAGCTTCATTTTTGACCATGTAACGCTGGGCTATTTCATAATAGGCATAGGTCCAGGGAATTTGTATTTCTTTCCCCGTAGTATCTAATACTGTAACCATCTCTGTAACTGCATGGGTAGCAGTTTGTCGCAAACCTACATCCACACTACCTTCAATTTTTGCTTTCATGGGTATACCCAAGTTCTCTAAACCCCTAGCTGTAGTTTCAATATCTGGGTATTGGGAAGTTTGCTGGCGGTTAACATAGCCGGTGAAGTGGTTCACAGCATAACCATGTAACAGTACCCAAGCACCATACTGGGTTACTTTATTTACCTCTTCTACAATGGAATGCTGGGGAGTTGGCCAAGGACGGGTGAATATTGGTTGTAGTTGTCGGGCAATTTCTGCTGGTGTGGAAGTATCAGTTTTTGGCGGATTGGTGGGAGTAAAATTAGATACGGTTGAGCGAATTAATTCCTGGGTGCCTTGTGGCAATTCCTCTACAATCAACTCGCTGATAAATAACTTTGGTAAATCCCATTCTTCTTGCAGGGGATGGCGATAGTGGCGAGCATATAAATGGGTGTCTGGGAAAAAATACTCCCCTGCGGCTGCGTAACCTAAAAAATGAGCGATCGCATCTAAATATTCTATACCCAAGTTTACTTGACCTTGGGGACTATCTATCTTAAGTCTCAGGGAACGCAGGGCAATATGATCGTTAGCAATTGTACCACCCGCAGCAGTAATCATTTCCTGATAAATGCGGGCATAGCTGACACGACTGCTATATTCTTGCCACAGTAATTCCCAAAGGTAACGAGCAATTTCTGGTTTCATAGAGGTAACCCTCAATAGCAAATGCCCATATTTGCATAATTGTAAAATATACAGAGCTTAAAAGCTTCCGTGTCGTTTCCTCTCGCGAGTTTTTATGAATTTTTATTTAATTGACCAATTAAATGTGTTAGTTCTGGTAAAATCAACTTCTCCATTGCTAACCGCACAGCATTACTAGAACCGGGAAGAGAAAAGATTAATTTACCTCGATATACCCCAGCAACTGCACGGGATGCGATCGCACGAGAGCCAATTTCTTGATAACTTAAGGAGCGAAATATCTCTCCAAATCCAGGTAAAATCTTTTCTAGTAGTTTCTCAATGGCATCATAAGTAGTATCCCTGGGAGCAATGCCAGTGCCACCATTCAAAATTACAACATCTATTTCGGGGTTTGTACTTGTAAGTTCTAACTGTTGTTGAATTTGAGCTGGTTCGTCAGGTGTAATTTCATACTTGTTTACTAGATGATTAGCATTGAGAAGTAATTGGTGAATTAGTTGACCGCTTTTATCTGTTTCCGTCGTTCTGGTGTCGCTAACGGTGATAACGGCACATTTGGCGGATATTTCTGATGTATTTGCATGGGGAAGATTTGACATCAGCAATTTCTCAAATTACTAGGAGATGAGGTGGTATCCAAAAATAGTGTAGCCAGAAAATGCAAGTATAATTACTGACTACAGACTGTTAATTCCCTAGGACTTGTTTAATCCCAAATCATTTTCTTGTGCATACCGCTCCATAAACCGCATAAAGCGGTCCCATTCCTCTGGAGATTTCATTAAATAAATTGCTTCTATTTTTTCTGGCTTACCGTTAATGAACTTACCCTTAACTTCACGGGTAATAATTTCTCCTTCTTCGTCAATCATATACATACCGGTAATTTCTTCGGTACTACCGTTGTCTAAGGCGTTGGGATTTTCAAAAATAAATGTTGCCGTACCAGTTTCACCACTGCGCGATCTTGTCAAACGTACATCTGGCACTACTTTTTCGTCAATGCCCCTAGAAAACTGAATTTTTGCCATAATGCAACTATCTTAAAGTTTTGTAATGTTTAAACTAATATTGTCTCATTATTTGGTATCTAATGAGCATATTGATATATATTTTTACTTCCGTACTTATTTATTTTTCCAGTATTAAAGTTACAGGTCCATCATTCGCGATCGCAACTTCCATCATTGCTCCAAATTCACCTGTTTCGACCTTCAAGCCACTGCTACGTAATTTGTCAATAAAGCTGTTATATAAGTCTTCTGCCATTTGGGGATTGGCGGAACGGTCAAAGGATGGACGACGGCCTTTGCGACAATCACCGTAGAGGGTAAATTGACTGATAACTAGTAATTCTCCCTGAATTTCTTGTATAGACTTTTGCCAACGGCTATCATTTTCTGATTCTGAGAATAGTCGCAATTCTAGACATTTACGCGCCATCCAGTCCAACTCGGCTTCAGTATCGCTATCAGAAATGCCGACGAGTAAGTTTAGTCCTCGTCCAATTTTGCCGATAATTTCACCGTTAACTGTGACTTGCGATGATTTTACTCTTTGGATGACTACACGCATAACTTAAGAAGCAGGGAGCAGGGAGCAGGGAGCAGGGAGCAGGGGGACAAGGAGAGAAATATTACTGTCAGCCCTCAACTCCTTCCTCCCTTAACTCTTAACTCTTAACTCTTAACTCTTCACTCTTCACTCTTGTTTAACTATTTCCCAAATCCCTTCCCACGATCGACGGAAGGAAGACAAACACAATTCTCTAATTGTTCGTATAACGTACCGTGGTCTAAATTCTGACCAATTAGCACCAATTGATTTTTCTTCTTACCTTTCCACTCCTCATCATCCAGGGTGAAGCGTTTACCGCAAAGGTGGAAAATATGTCGTTTGGGACTTTCATCAAACCAGATAATTCCTTTACCACGGAAGACTGTTTCTGGTAGTTGGTTATCTAAGAAATACTGAAACTTCCTAATTGACAAAGGTTGATCGCTCTCGAAAGAGATGGAAGTAAAACCATCATTTTCTAAATGGTGGGAATGGTCATGGTGGTGATGATGGTGTTCATGGTTATGATGGTCATGATGGTCATCATGGTCATGGTCACATTGGGAATGATCGTGGTCATCATGGTCATGGTGATGATGATCGTGATGTTCGTGATGATCGTGTGCTTCTTCTTGATCAAAATATTTATCTGACTCAAATAAACCCACGCTGAGAATTAACGCTAAAGGAACTTGAGAGTTAGTGGTGCGAAGAATCCTTGCACCTTCCTTTACATTTCTAATTTTCACTTCCAACAGGTCTAAATCCGCTTCATTTACCAAATCAGCCTTATTCAAAAGAATTACATCTCCATAGGCGATTTGACTATGGGCTGCTTGGGAATTAAATAAATCTAAACTGTAGTTTGCTGCATCTACAACGGTAACAATGGAATCCAGACGGGTTAAATCCCGCAGTTCCGTACCCAGAAATGTCATTGCTACTGGTAAGGGGTCAGCAAGTCCCGTGGTTTCCACCACCAAATAATCTATATTTTCTTGGCGTTCTAAAACTTTGTAAACCGCATCCACCAAATCGTTATTAATGGTACAGCAGATACAACCATTATTTAACGCCACCATATCGTCATCAGTGGAGACGATTAATTCATTGTCAATGCCAATTTCGCCAAATTCATTTACTAAAACGGCGGTTTTTAAACCCTGTTGATTAGTCAGGATATGATTCAAGAGAGTTGTTTTGCCGCTACCAAGAAAACCAGTGATAATTGTCACTGGTAAGCCTCGTTTTGAGGTATCTATTGCTTGAGAATCGGAAGTAACTGCTGATTGCATGGTGCTGCTATCAAAAAATTAAAATTAAAAGTGTAGCGCACAGAGTCCAGAACACTCTAGCATAATGATTGCTGGTATTTTACCCCAGTTGCTTAAAACTATTATTACTTAATCCCCGTACTTGAGACTTATTTAGTTATGACCCTCACAGTTTACAACACCCTTGCCCGTCGCCAGGAGCCTTTCACAACAATCGAACCGGGAAAAGTTAAGATGTATTGCTGCGGTGTGACAGTGTATGATTACTGCCATTTGGGTCATGCTCGCTCTTATATTGTCTGGGATACCATCCGCCAGTATTTAATCTGGCGTGGTTACGATGTGCACTACATTCAAAATTTTACCGATATTGACGATAAAATTCTCAATCGCGCTAAGGAAACGGGTTTGACCATGGAAGAGGTGTCAAATCGCTTTATTGATGCCTATTTTGAGGATATCCGGCGGTTAAATGTGACGGATGCGGATGAATATCCCCGGGTTACAGGACATATTGCCGAAATCCATAGTTTAATTCAAACTCTGGAAGCCGCAGGTTATGCCTATGCGGTAAATGGTGATGTGTATTATCAGGTAGAAAAGTTCCCTAGTTACGGGAAGCTCTCTGGTAGGGAACTCGAACAAATGCAAGCCGGGGCTAGTGGTAGGGTAGATGCTGGGGATGGAGAGGTTCAAAAGAAGCAGCACCCCTTTGATTTTGCCCTCTGGAAAGCTGCAAAGCCTGGGGAACCTGCTTGGGATTCTCCCTGGGGTAAGGGCCGTCCGGGATGGCATATTGAATGTTCGGCAATGATTCGCTCAAAATTGGGAGATACCATTGATATCCATGGTGGTGGGGGAGATTTGATATTTCCCCACCATGAAAATGAAATTGCTCAGTCGGAAGCGGCTATGAAAAAACCCCTGGCTAGGTACTGGATGCACAATGGCATGGTGATGGTGGATGGACAAAAAATGTCCAAGTCTTTGGGGAATTTTATCACTATCCGGGATTTGCTGGATGGAAAATGGTCTATGCATCCCCGACCTGTTGATCCAATGGTGGTACGGTTGTTTGTATTGCAGGCCCATTATCGCAAGCCCCTAGATTTTACCAATGAAGCGATCGCAACGGCGGAAAATAGTTGGAAAACCCTCAAGGAAGGTTTGTTGTTTGGTTCCCAGTACGGGGAAAAACTCGGTTGGGAACCATATTCTCCATCTCCCATGGGGGAAGTTATGGAAAGGTTTGCAGAGTTTGGAGATGACGACTTTAATTTTCCGGCGGGTTTGGCCATATTGTTTGAGTTAGCCAAGGAACTGCGCCGGGAGGGTAATATTTTGGTGCATGAAGGTAAAACTCAGACTGACCCAGCAGAATTACATAAACAATGGCATACTTTAGTTACCCTAGCCCAAGTGTTGGGTTTAGAAGCAACCCAGGAATCAGAAACTTCCCAAACCAATGGCTTAAGGGATGCAGACATTGAAGAGTTAATTCAGCAAAGACAGTCAGCCCGTAAAAATAAGAACTTTGCCGAGAGCGATCGCATTCGGGATGAATTAAAGGCACAAGGGATTACCCTAATTGATAGTAAGGAAGGGACGCGATGGCATCGTGAGTAATTTGGCTTAAGTTATGCGTGGATGAATAAGATCCCCGACTTTTCTGTAAAAGTCGGGGATCTGGGGGTTTATATTTTTAAAATTGATATATGTCTTTTCAACGTAGGGGTGTTTCCCTTTTTGATTTACTGTTAATTATTGCTACAGGCTTAGTAGTATTATTACTGTGGCAATTAAAGAGTCTATTGTTAAATTTAATGATTGCTGTAGTTCTAGCCGCAGCAATTTCCCCCGTAGTCAGTGCAGCGGAAAAAAAATTACGTCTACCCCGTTGGCTTGGGGTTCTTGTAGTTTATATTACTCTAATCTTTGGACTGATTGGCGCAGGTTTGCTGATTGGTCCTTCCGTTTCCGAGCAAACCCAGCGATTGGTACGTAAACTACCCATTTACCTGGAGAATTTACGGGCTGCTTCCGAAAGTTTAGCTTTACGAATGGGTGTCAATCAAATCGAATTCATTGAGCGATTCTTTGATATCCAAGGCTTTATTAATTTTGTTCTCCGCTCCAGCCAAAAAGTCTTAGTCAGCTCATTTGGTTTGACTTTTGGTATTGTAGGTGGGGTTCTTAATCTAATTTTTGCTGTGGTGATTTCCGGCTACATGGTTGCTGGAAGTACGACTTTGGTTAATGGTTTAGTCAACCTGTTTCCCCAACCTTGGGATACAAGGCTCAGGGAGCAAGTTACACCTATTTCTCGCCGCATGGGGGGTTATATTCAAGGTAGAGTATTAGTATCGGCGATTTTGGGGGTTGTCATTACCCTAGGGTTAAGTTTTTTGGGATTATCAGAGTTTTCCTTAGCCTTGGGGGTGATTGCTGGATTTACCAACTTAATCCCCTTCATTGGGCCAGTATTAGGTGCAATCCCGGCATTAATTGTTGCTATTCCCCTAAGTGGATGGACATTTCTGTGGGTGCTGTTATTGTTTATAGTTATCCAAAATGTGGAGACTTATGTACTCGATCCTTTATTGGTTGGTTCTTCAGCGCGGGTTCACCCTTTGTATCAACTGTTAGCGGTGTTGGGAGGCGCTCAAGTTTTAGGGATTATTGGTGCTTTAATTGTCCCACCCTGGGTGGCTGGGATTGCGGTTTTATTAGAAAATCTCTATTTAAAGCCGAAGTTATTAGCACAATCAGAAAATAGCTCCATAAGTGAAAATTAATGCCAAATTATGCCATAAATTTCCCAATATCTAGGTATTTTTAGGACTTACCCACAAGCAAACTTTTTACTGTTATTTCAATTTTATGAATCTTCAATCCATCGCAAATTTAAATAAAATGTCTCTTCATATTCTGATTGAACGGGGTGAGTCGGGACATTTTATGGCATCGGTGCCAGAGTTGGTTGATTGTGTAGCATGGGCTGAAACCCGCGAGGCTGCCATCGCCGCTGTACAGGAGAAGGTTAGGGCGAGGTTGGCGAATATTGAGGTTTTGATGCTAGAAGTTGCAAATAATCCCTGGACAGAATTTATTGGGATGTTTGAAGGGGATGATGAGTTTGCCCAGCTGGCGGCGGAATTGCGGGCAGAACGTGAATTGGATATAGATGGCGCTGCATGAGTCTTTGGTTGTTAGATACGGATCATGTATCGCTGTTGTTGGAGCGGCATCCACAGGTGAGTATTGACACTCCCCATGCCTAAAGGCTAGGGGATTCTTGCTTCATCCGTCCTCTCTAGAAATCTAAATACAAGTATTTAAATTTCCCCGTTTGGATACGTCCACAAGCTCACACGGACTGCCCGACCGCGTTTGAAATGATTTATTCAATTTCTGTTTTGACTCCCACATTTGTGAGCCACTGCGGTGGACGGGTTTCCCGGCATAAAGCAAGTGGCGTACAAGATTCTAGGCTTATTGCCCCGCTTAGTTCCGGATCGGGGTCTGTCCGCTAGACTTACTAGGCTTTTTATATGTGCGCTTTACCGCTATACCCATGATACCACGAAACGCTTATTGGCTTTGAGCTTTTTATGACTGCGACTGAAGTCGCAGGCGCACTACACCCCCATAGTTATAAACTAGGGGCACTGTGCGCGTTTTCGGTAGAGTGACTGAACTAGGGGCAGAGGTTGCAATTTCCATCGTGACGGTTCAGGAGTTGTTTAATGGTTGGGTGGTGCGAATCAATAGTGCGCGGGAAGTCGAAGATGTTGTGCGATTGTATGGCAAGTTGAGCCGGACAGTTGCTTTATTCGGGCGGGTAAGGGTGCTAGATTTTGATCGGAAAGCAGGGGAAACATTTAAGCAATTGCTAATGGATAATCCAACGTTATCAAAACAGCGATTGCAGAAAGATATGCGAATTGCTGCAATTGCCTTGGCGAATAATGCAGTTATGGTGACGCGAAACTATCGAGATTTCTCTCAGGTATCACAGCTAAATATTGAAGATTGGTCACAGCACAATGTTTTTTGATGAAAACGTGCAAGATAATGTCGCAATCGAGTATTTTCATTACACTTTGATAAACCAATTTTTACGATACATCCCATAGGCAACCAATATCCAAAACAAAACAGTAATTAGGGCAAAGATTAGAGAACCATTGACTGCTCCTAACCAGGATGCAAACAGATTTTGGTAAATCCAATTATAGGTATGAGGAGCCTTTTCCCCAGAACCAATGTGAGTTAAAACCAAGATTTTAATTAACAATATAGAAGCAATGAATAGGGAAATAGCATTTAATCCCATCACTTCAAAGGGTTTGCTCCAACGACGCACTCCCCTAACTTCAATCAACTCATAACAAGATGCAAGCAATAATAATGCCCAACCACTAGTAAAAATTACATAGGAACTTGTCCACAGCTTCTTATTCATGGGAAACGCCAAATCCCAAATTCCGCCAATTACCAAACAACTCAGACCAAACAGCACTAAATCCATGCTAGTATCCGAGGTAATTTGTTTTTTACAACGTATCCATTGTCCAGTAAAATAACCAATTAATACACTAGCGATCGCACCAATTGTACTAAATAATCCTTCAGGGTCCCCCATTAAGTTAAAATTGTCACCCCTATACAAATGGGCTTGGGGAATAATTATTCTATCGATATACGCTCCCAAGTTACCCACCCTGGTTAATTCCCCTGCACCATAACCAGGCACTGGTAAGTACATCATTGTTAACCAATAACCAATTAATAACCCTGCGGTGACAATCCACTGACCTTTACGTGGTAATTTGAGGACAATCAGGGAAGCAAACAAGTAGCTCAGGCTGATGCGCTGTAATACTCCCATAATGCGGATAGTACTAAAATCATATTTCCAAAAGCCGTTGAGAAATATTCCCAAGGCAAAGAGAATGGCAGCACGCCGGAGGATACGCCAATAGGGAGGGCTTTTTGCCGACTCTGTACCTCGATTATCGGTGTATTTAGCCAAGGAAAAACTCATGGCCACACCAATAATGAACAGAAAGAAAGGAAATACTAAGTCAGTGGGAGTACAGCCATGCCAAGGTGCATGAAGTAGGGGAGCATAGACATTGGGACTAGCAATACTCGCCATATTCACCAGAATCATGGCAGCAATAGTAATACCGCGAAAAACATCCAGGGAAGTTAAACGCATAGATTGAAATTATGCTTAAACAAATATTCAGATAAACTACCTCATATTGGTATAGACGAGCAATAAAAATAATTAACTCCCAGACAAGGTAAAATTTTGTTAAGAAATTATTCGTAATTATTTTCGCGATTATTATGGCAGTCAAAATTGGAGAACAAGCTCCTGATTTTACCCTTCAGGATCAAAATGGTACACAAGTCGGCCTTAAAGATTTTCGCGGTAAGGCTGTTGTCCTATACTTTTACCCCAAGGATGACACCCCTGGATGTACGGCGGAGTCCTGTGCTTTTCGAGATCAATATGAAGTGTTTAAGTCTGCTGGTGCGGAAGTAATTGGTATCAGTGGGGATTCTCCTGAATCTCACCAAAAATTTAGCAACAAACACCAACTACCATTTACCCTCTTAAGCGATAAAGGCAATAAAGTGCGTCAACTATATGGAGCTACCGCTGCTTTTGGCCTCTTCCCAGGCCGTGTCACCTATGTAATTAATGCAGAAGGAACTGTACAATATGTTTTTGACTCCATGTTTAATTTTAAAGGTCATGTAGAAGAGACCCTTAAACAACTGCAATCTTTATCAAACTAGTGGTTCATATTAATTTCGCAAGGTTGAAGGAGTGGGAGCAGCGTTCGACGGCTCGACTGAGCACTCGCCGAACGTCTGAGCTCACGCCGAAGTCTTGCTCCCTATTTCTAAGTAGGGAGCAAGACGCTCCCACTACAATTGTTCAGGACTTACGCAAGTGTCACAATACACGGATGGTGCGTGAGGTTACAAGTCCCATTGCTACGTTCAAATATTCTCTCGTAGTCACGCACCCTACACCAAAAAATATGCCAGTTGCGTAAGTCCTATTGTTTTACCCCACACAATTAATGTGGCCAAACAGTAGGTTGGTTTGAGGGAAGCACAACCCAACCTACAAAACTAGAGACTACAACGCCAGCATTTTATTTGTGGGATTGAGATGTTTCGGGTGTATAACCGTAGTCATGTGCCCCTCTACCGTTTGTACCATTGGTACTATTATTATTCGGATTGCGGGGCAAAATCACACCATAACCACCATGATTGCGCTCGTAAATAACGTTAATTTCCCCAGTTTGGCTATTGTTAAACATATAAAAGTCATGTCCCACCATTTGTAGCTGTTCCAAAGCTTCTGCAATCGTCATCGGTGGCATGGCAAAATACTTAGTACGCACCACTTCACCAGGAAGTTCTGGGGTGCGATCGCCAATCAAATCTGGGACAATATTATCAGGGGGAGCAACTTCCTTTGTAACTTGGGTATTAGTTTTCTTGTTCTGACGGCGCTCTTTATATTTACGTAGCTGGCGAGCGATTTTGTCTGCAACTAAGTCTATACTGGCGTAGAGGTTCTCACTACTTTCTTCTGCACGGATTACACTTCCATTAGTAAAAATTGTCACTTCTGCAGATTGTTTTGTAGTAATTCTGGGATTACGAGCTACACTCAAATGTACGTCCACTTCATTAGTGATGTTTTGAAAGTGGTTTACTGCCTTTTCTATCTTTTGATGCACGTACTCCCGAATCGCATCGGTGATTTCAATATTCTTTCCGTGGATGACAAGCTTCATTTAAACTCTCCCACTCAATAATTTTAATAAATTTTGGGTTTGTCTGAAAACCACTGGGGTCATTTTGGTTCTGTGCTATAAGCTAAATGGGTAATTTCCGAGAGATTTATGGTGATAAATATTTCTCTTTGAGGAACCACCATATCCTTGGGGGTAAATAGGGAAACGCTAGCTAGAAATTAGTGGTCAACTGTACCATAAATCGCTGCTTAATTTCTATGGCTTTTATCTAGACCCCCGATTTCAAAATAGAATTTTATCGAGAATGCAAACTCTCTTGGTGTTTGATCGTTGATAAACACGAATGACTGATTCGCCACCATTCACTAATTCTTTTCCTTGGTGCTTTCTGGCTGTAATGCTTATTTAGTGATAATTCCTCCCAAAACCATTGAGGTTATATATTCAAATTAGCATCTTGTATTTTGCAAAACTAAATCCCTTTACGTTCCTTTATGTTCCGTTAAAATCCTTTGCATTGCTTGAGGTTTAGTCAGATTCAAAAACTAGTTCCATTGAATACTAGATGAGTACTGATGTAATTTAATTATTTTTTAAGTATTTTGGCATGCCTACACCGCAAAAAAAATGTTTACTATATCACCGAGGACTGGTACCATACACAGAAGCTCATCAATGGCAGCGGAGTTTACTAGACAATCGCCTGCAAGATGCCAAGTTGGATGATGTGTTGATATTGCTGGAGCATCCGAATGTCTACACTTTAGGGCGTGGAGCCAGTGAAGATTTTCTTAAATTCAATGTACAAACTACTGACTACGAAGTGCATCGTGTGGAGCGTGGGGGTGAAGTTACTTACCATTGTCCCGGACAATTAGTTGGGTATCCCATATTAAATCTGCAACACCACCGCAAAGATTTGCATTGGTACTTACGGCAATTGGAAGAAGTGTTAATTCGAGTACTGGGAATTTATGGACTTAGGGGAGAACGCTTATCTGGTTTTACCGGTGTTTGGTTGGAAGGACGTAAAGTAGCTGCTATCGGGATTAAAGTTAGCCGTTGGATTACAATGCATGGTTTTGCACTGAATATTTGTGCGGATATGACTGGCTTTGGATCTATTATACCCTGTGGTATTACTGATAAACCAGTAGGTAATTTAGAAATGTGGATACCAGGGATTACTGTGGATGAGGTTCGTCCCCTAGTTGCAAGTTCCTTTGCAGAGGTATTTAACTTGGAATTGGTTGAATCTTAGAATCAGTTATCAGCCCAACAATCCTAATGTTTTGGAAAAGTCGTGGTTCTGAGCCTTTCGATTTTTACAAATCAAATTAGGATTGCTATAGCACTTAAAGTATAGGTATGAAAGTCACAAAATTAAGAAAAACTTCTCTTGATTAAGCCACATAAATTAAAATTGAAGAATAATTATTTCAACTAGTACACTGCGGCGTAAGTTTAGGGAGGGTCAACATCTAAGGATGCTGCTAATATTTTGGGTCTAAACAACCCTATCCGAATTTACCCCGTACAGTACTAGTTACTGTTTGAGTACAAAGTATGTCAAGATAAAATTTCTTTTCATCCCAATGAATTGTTCGTCTCATTATTAACGGCTGCTTGTTAAAAATGATACTTTATTTTAAAATAATCTTATGTTGTAATAATTAAAAGCTAAAATCGTGACGAATGCTAAAGATTTGTATTCTACATTACAAGCACTTCAGCAACAAGCTCAAGAGATAGATCCGTGTTTAGCAAATAAAATTCAAAAAATATTAAATTGGATTAAAAATTATAAGATAGGGTTTTTAAATTCAAAAAGGTATGTTTCTCGTTTTCTCATTGAATTTATTCAAGATTCTGTAATTCACATTAATCTCAAGAGTATATTAAATGAGGAAGAAAGAATTAGTTTTGTAGAAATGAATTTTAATTCTGTACAGAAATACTGGCATGGGGAAATGTTTCCTAGTTGGTTGGAAAAAAAAGATATAAAATTTCGCACTTGGAAAAACCAATTAATGAAGGGCTTAGAAGAATCAGATACCAAATATCTTCAAAGCTTTCATAAAAGTATTTCTAGAAAATCAGAAAGTGATTCTTTATACAGGTATATTGCTGATTTTTCTATGGCGACAGATATAATTATCAGTTATAGTAAGCACAAAGCTTGTTGTATCCAACTTACTACATCTCAAATTAAGCATTGCGGTCAAAAAATACAGAATTGGGAAGAGACTCTTAGATATTGGAATATTAATAAAGGAATTTTTGTGAGCTTCGATCCTAATCAAGAAGTAGAAAGAATTGTTAATCAAATATTATGGAAAGCTAGTAATTTAAAAGAACTGGAATATAGCAAATTAGAATTTTAATTGAATAGGTAATAACTGTTTTGAATGATGAAATTTAGATAAACATTAAGATGCAAGGTAATAACAATAATCAAAGTAAATTTGAAACAATTTTGCAAGCTTTAGAATTAAACCAGCAGATGCAGCGTGACTGGGAAGAGCAGGGAATTGTTTTTATTGACTCATATGTTGAAGATGTGGAAGGAGACTGGCTAGAAAAATGGGGTGAAGATGAAACTCTACCCGAACAACAATCAAAAATAGCTTTACTTGCTAGAAACGCTACCCGGATGCCTCAACTTTTTGCAAAAGTAGGTTCTATATTAGAAAGATGTGATATCAAACCACCAGAAGATATTGATATTGATTTATTAATCAATAAAATTATTGATGAATTTGCTCGTATTATTAGTAGCAGAGACTCTAGTGACTGGCTATTTAATGCAGCTTCTACACTAGAAAAAATTTGTTTGAATAAATCAGATTTAGAATTAGCGACTCAATCTAGGTCGTCATTAGAACAAGATACTGATGATTGGTTAAATATAGCAGAAGAATTATTAGATGAAGTCGAAGAAACATGGGATATTCCAGAAACAGAATAAGTTAATAAGGTTGTAGTTTTACCTAATCACTTAAAATAATTTATTTATGCCTTGTGCTGCTATTTTTAATAAATAATTGTAGTTTGATTATTTTGATTATTTTTTGTTATCATTATTACAATTTATTTTCATTCAATTATTCGTATTCATAAAATTAATAGATTTAAGCAATACAGTGTGAGGGGCTTAGTCTTTCTCATTTCCTGGGAAGGTAAAAGCCAGAAAGCAAAATTATTTTTTTGATAACTTTGATATTTTTATAATCCAAGCTAATTGTGTAGAATACTTAAAAAAATTTATATAGTATCGCCATTGAAGACTAAATATTAATTCTTGATCAAAAAATAAAAAAGAGTAGAAATTTTAAGCCACAATGTATTATTCTACTCTCATAGACGTGTATCTACTTAGCGGGACTTTGACATTTTTGCCTTGCACCTACACCCAGTGAAGGGTGAACGGTAGTTTGCTTATGCCGGGGAACCCGTCCACCGCAATGGCTTTCCGTCCACCGCAACTGCCTCGGCTATACGAACAAAGCCTGCCTACGCAGGCTATAAACCCTAAATTTTCGTGCTATTGATAAAAATAAATGTTTATTAACAACATTAAAAACCAGTATTAACACCTTGGTACAAGATGTCAGATAATCCTTGTTATGCAAATTTTTATGAAATATTTAAATCCATAGTGAACTCTATAAGCTTAATTATCTGAAAAAAATAAACCTATATAATTAGAAGATTAAGTAAATGAACCAAGATAAATCTGTAGCAAATTTACTATCAGAAGGATATCTTCAGTTAGAAAGAGGAGATTATGGAAAAGCTTTAGAAATATTCCAAGAATTAGATAATTTAGCTCCTGATAATCCTCAAGTAAAAAATGCTTTGGGATTGAACTATTTCCGACAAGAACAATATCAACAGTCAATTGAATATCTTAATCTTGCTTTGCAGCTACAACCCAATTATTTATTAGCTTTAGCAAGACGTGGTTTAGCTTATAAGTATTCTGGAGAAACTGAACTAACTAATATCGATTTTGAAACCGTTTTGCAAGTCGAGCCTCACACCTATGAGGAATGGCGAGCAAGGGGAATTACTTTTGATAGTTTAAAAAATTCTGAATCAGCTTTAGAATGCTATGAAAAGGCTTTAGAAATTGAACCAAATGACCACAATTCCTGGCATAACAAAAGTATTACTTTGCACGATTTAAAAAAATATCAATCAGCTTTAGATTGTTATGACAAGGCTTTAGCTATTTTACCAGATAAATTTTTAACTATCAGAAGTCGTGCTTATACTTTATTTATTTTGCGCCGTTATCAAGAATCTTTAGATAGTTATAGCAAGGCTATAGAATTAAAACCCGATGATTATATTAGCTATACGCAGACAGGAGCAATTTTAGCTAATTTAAAACAGTATAAAGAAGCTATTATTAATTTAGATAAAGCGTTAGAAATTCGTCCTGATTGGCAAGCAGCGCAAGCTAAGAAACTATATGTAGTAGAGTACCTAGAAATTTATCATAAAAATCAAGAACATTTAAGTTTTTTACTAGAGTTACTTTTAAATATTGAGAATGGTGGTAAACAAGAACAAGTTCATATCTTATTAGAAGAAAAATTGCATTTAGTTGATGCTAATTTGTCTCAAATTTTACAAAGCTGGGTAAATATAATTTTGCCTAAATTACCACCAGAAATAAAAAAGAATATAGGTTATGACGTTTTATTCTTTGGTTTATATATTTGTAATTTTCAATTAGGAAACCGAGTAGACAATATTGAAATAACTATTGGTGCTTATCACCTTTTCTTGATTTACTTTACAGAAACAGTTACTCCCAAAAATTGGGCAGGAATAAATTATGATTTAGGTGATTTCTATTTAGTTAGGTTAGCAGGAGATAAAAGTGAGAACATTGAATCTGCTATTGCTTATTACACTTCTGCTTTAAAAATATTTACAGAAATAAATTTTCCCTATAATTGGGCAAAAACTAAAGAAAGTCTAGGCGATATTTATAACAAAACAAGAATAGCAGGAGATAAAAGTGAAAATATTGAAAATGCTATTACTTGCTATAATGATTCTCTAAGAGTTATTAACGAAACAAATTTTCCACAAGATTGGGCAAGCATTCAATATAATCTAGCAGGGGTTTACTCGAATAGAATTGCTGGAAATAAAGAAAAAAATCTAGAAAATACGATTCTTTGTTATGAAAATGCTTTAAGAGTTATTAACGAAACAAATTTTCCACAAGATTGGACAAGCACTCAATATAATCTAGCAGGGGTTTACTGGGATAGAATTGCGGGAGATAAAGAAGAAAATTTAGAAATTGCTATTGCTTGCTATCTAAATGTTTTAAAAGTCAGAACTGAAACAGATTATCCTCAAAATTGGGCAAGCACTCAATATAATCTAGCAGGGGTTTACTGGGATAGAATTGCAGGAAATAAAGAAGAAAATTTAGAAATTGCTATTGCTTGCTATCTAAATGTTTTAAAAGTCAGAACTGAAACAGATTATCCTCAAAAATGGGCTAAGACTCAAGAGAGTTTAGGTGATATATTTCTTGAAAGAATAGCAGGCAGTAAAAAGGAAAATATTGAAACTGCTATTTTTTACTATACAACTGCATTAAGAGTTTATAATGAGACTGATTTTCCCCTAAATTGGGCTAATACTCAACATAGTTTGGGTTTTACTTACTTATATAGAATAGCGGGAGATCGTAAAAATAATATTGAGACTTCAATCTTCCATTCTAGCAATGCCTTAAAAATCCATACAGAAGAAAATTATCCTGACAAATGGACTTCAAATCTGATTAATTTGGCTGGTGCTTTTCTTGACAGAGTAGAAGGAGAGCGTAAAGATAATCTCGAAACTACCATTAATTGCTGTAATGCTGCTTTGAGAGTACTTACTAAAGAAGAATATCCCCAAAAATGGGCAATCACTTATCTAAATGCAGGTGCTGCTTACCTTTACAGAATTGAGGGAGAGCGTAAAGATAATCTTGAAACTGCCATTGCTTGCTTGTTTATAGCTTTGGAAGTATTTACTAAAGAAGATTATCCTAAAGAGTGGGCAATGACTTACCTCAATGGAGGTGCTGCTTTTCTTTACAGAATTGAGGGAGAGCGTAAAGATAATCTTGAAACTGCCATTGCTTGTTTAAATAAAGTTTTAGAAGTATTGACTAAAGAAGATTATCCTAAAGAGTGGGCAATGACTTACCTCAATGGAGGTGCTGCTTTTCTTTACAGAATAGAAGGAGAACGTAAAGATAATCTTGAAACTGCCATTGCTTGCTTGTCTATAGCTTTGGAAGTACTCAGTCAGGAAGATTTTCCCCAAGAGTGGGCGATGATCCAACTTAATTTAGGAAATGCTTTCTTTCTTAGAATTAGTGATAGTGAAGAAAAAAATATTGAAGCCGCTATTAATTTCTCTAATGAAGCTTTGAAAGTGTTTACAAAAGTAGAATTTCCGAAAGAATGGGGAATAATACATCTTAATTTGGGTGCTGCTTTCATTTTTAGAATTACGGATGAAAAAGAAAAGAATTTAGAAACTGCTATTAATTACTTAAATCAAGCTTTGGAGGTACTTACCAAAGAGGATTTTCCGCAAGAATGGGGATTGATAAATTTTAATTTAGCAAATGCCTTAATTTCAATAACTGGAAGCGATAAAGAAAAAAATATAGAAATTGCTATTACTAAATTAGAAACTGCATTGAATGTATTTTCAGAAGAATATCTTCCCCATGAATGGGCATTAATTCAACATACTCTGGGTTTAGCTTATAGTCAAATAATTACAGAAAATAGGACAGAAAATCTTAATAAAGCGATTAGTTATTACCAAGCAGCTTTAACTATTGAAACTCCTCAAGCTAATCCTTTTCAATGTCTCACAACTGCTAACAATCTTGGTAGTCTCGCTTTTAATGAAGGAAATTGGCAATTAGCAATAGAAGCTTACTCTACTGCAATAGAAGCTATTGAAAACAGTCGCTTAATATCAACCGATGATGCACGTCGTCAAGAAATTATTGCTGATTATATTTCTATTTATACAAACATTGTTCAAGCTTTAATTAATGATGGACAAATACAGCAAGCCATTGAATATGCAGAACGTTCTCGTTGTCGTCGTTTAGTAGATTTAATGGCAAGTAATGACCTCTATAGTGATGGTAACATTCCATCCGAAGTAGCAGAATATCTGGAAGAATATGAAACCCTACAAAAACGTATTTATGAAGAACAAAATCTTCTTTCTAGCAATAGTAATGGTAGCAATACACAAGGAGCATTAGTTGGTGCTAGTACTCGTAGTATCACTAGAGCTAGTGTTAATGCGATGAATGATAAAATAGAACAATTGGAAGCCAAAAAAGAAAAAGTGTGGCAAAAAATTCGTTCTTATGACCGAGTATTATCTGAACAAATCCAAGTTAAGCCCATTCCCTTCGATGATATATGTAAGTTAATTCCCGATAATCAAACGGTATTAATTTATTGTTATACAACTAGAAAAAAACTACAATTTTTTGTCATTTTTAAGGATAAGTCAGTAAAACTTCACGTTACCGAACTTAAATTTGGTCAATTATGTGATTTTACGGTTGATTCCTGGTTTGTTCCCTATTTAGAAAATTTTAAAAAATGGCAAAATAAAATGCCTGAAAATTTAGCTCAATTAGCAGACAATCTTAATTTATTTGAGCTAGTTAAAAATTACTTACAAGACATTCAAGAATTAATAATTATTCCTCACTTTTACTTGCACTCCATTCCCTTTTCTGCTTTACCTATTAACTCTTCTTCTGAAGAAACAGTGGAGGATAACTTGCAAGAACTGCTAGGAGAACGCTTTCGTCTAAGAATTCTTCCTAGTGCACAAATCTTACAATTCTGCCATCAGCGAGATTCTGAATCAATATCTACTGTTGATTATGGTACTATTGAAGATGCAGATAATTCTCTTCCTTATTCTCAATTTGAAGGAGAACAAATAGCCCAAATATTTAATATTCCCACGACTAATCGTTTAAAGGGAAGAACCCAAGCTACTGTAAAAAATTATCGTCAACTGATAGAAAGAGTTCAAGTAATTCATTCTTGCCATCATGCTTTGTCCCGTTTAGAAAAACCCTTAGAATCTTACTTAAAGTTAGCTGACGGAACAATTAGCTTAGGTTCTATTATGAGTCCTGGTTGGCGACTTCCTCATCTACAAGATGTCTTTCTTTCCTGCTGTGAAACCAATTTAGGAATGATAGAATTGAGCGATGACCCTTTGACAATTGCCACAGGTTTCTTATGTGCTGGTGCAAGAAATGTTGTTAGTACCTTATGGAAAGTCGATGATTTAGCAACCGCTATTTTTTCCATTATTTACTATCAATTACGAAAAGATGGTTTAGAGCGTCCTACAGCATTACAACAAGCACAATATCAACTTAAAAACTTAACTAGAGAAGAACTAAAGCAGAGATTTTATCCTCAAATACAATCATATCTGCAAACTCAGCTAGAACTAACAAAAGAAAAGTATGACCAAACTAAATCTCAATTAAAAAAGTTAACTAAAGGGACTTCAGAGTACAAGCAAATTGAAACAGAGAAAAACGAATGGCGCGATATCAATTATAAACTTGGTAAACAGAAAGCGCTATTAGAAATACCTCTTGAGCAATCTTTACCATTTGCTCATCCCTACTATTGGGCTGGGTTTATCTCTCAGGGTTTACGTTAATTTTATAGGTTCTTCATATTCTTCGACTGATTTAAGTTTTTCTATAAGCTTTTTTCTGTGAATACATAATTTTGAAAAATTTCTTCTCAAAAATCATTTAACCTCTTCTAACCAAAGTTGCAAATCAGCCATGCTGCTAAAATCAAGCAAGGCTTCACTAAGATTTTCTAATTTTTCTAAGGAGAGATTTTCAACCAAGGAACACACTTCTTGGGGTAATTCTCCCACCCGTCGGTTTAGTAATTGAAGAATCAATGAGCATTCTCGTTGTTCAGCTTCTTCTTTTATCTCCTGATAAACTCGGGTTTCCTTTAGAGTGATTCCTAACATTTCTTCTACTTCCTGTATTGTAAGTTGTTCAAATTTGTAGGTTATTATAGTTGTCACCAACCCTATTATGACCTGATTAGATGGTTGAGAAGTTTCCTGTTGATTTCTCTGTAATAAATACCTAGTACCGCTTGGCGTAAATAAAGTACCCATTTCAAATCTAATTATGAGCGTTAATTTGAATCTAAAAAATGGGTGTGCTATTTAAGCCGCACTGTACTAGCTTCTTCCGGTGCTTGTTGCTCATCTACGGTGGTTAAGCAAAATAGAATCAGCTTTAAGGGAATAGCGCAATCGCCAGAACCATTACCAATTCGACTCCAAACATTTATACAAAAAGCCCCACCGCAGCGCGTGCGATGGGGACAAATTCATCATGTCTTGGTTGTGTACTTACATAGCTTTAACTCTGCAAAAAAATTAGTGCGGCGGAAAGAGTACCCCAATAAGCGTTAGTTACTTGGGCCAAGTAATAATAATCATCACAAGTAAATGAGTTATTGTGAATCAGCATTGCGGCTATGTTTACTATCAAGTTAATCTCTTGATTAGCATCACTAACTTTTTTCAGTATGTTCCGTTTTTGCCCCTGTGTTATATGAATAGAATACAACAAAAAAATTTCTTTGTTGTTATTAATATGACTGGTAATTTCTAGGATACTACTTAAATAATTTATTGAGGAATCCAACAAAGATTTCTGGCTCTGATTTCGAGTGATATAGGGATTCATTCTTCCTATGAGCTTTGACTCACATATTGCACGAAATGATTGCATAATCGTCAATCCTTTTATTATTTATTTAATGTTTGTTACGAAAAAATATCAACTACACTTTGTCTAACCGGGTGTGTCAAGCAGAGCTGTCTAACCTGTAGAGCGACGTAAAAGCAGCAGCTAAACACCGATTTTTCATGTTTTCTCCTAACAGCAATTAATTAACTTGTAGCGGTCGAACAATGCGTCCTAATGCTGTCCAATTGTTGTCCTTACCCCTAGTCCTGTCCTTTGTCCTAGTCCCGTCCAGGGGCAGGATGCCCTGTCCTTACATTACTGGACGCATTTCGCCACTGTTTTTTATTTGGACGGGACTAGGACGGGACTAGGGAATTATTAATAATAATTCAGCTAAATTAAGTTGTATCCCTCCCTAGTATTGCCACTTATGATTTCTTTTTCAACTAAGTGTTGAATTGCGTCTCTCACGTCTTGATTGCTGACATCTTGAGATAAATTTCGTTGAGCGTGTTTACGCAGGGTATCGAAGGACGCGTGACCAAGTTCGGTGATTTTATTTAGAATACAATCGACCAGCTCTTGACTAATTCCTTCGCCTCTATCGCTGGCATCATCAGATTTAATTTCAGTAGGTTGTTCGCTGGTTAAATCAAGTAGTTTCTCTAGCTGCTTTTTACTAGGCGGTGCGTCTTTAATTACTGTTCTGGTATCGCGGTCAAAACAAGAATGATTAGTTAGTTTTGGCATTGAATAGAACTTATCGCTACCACCCCAATACACGGCTCTATTGCAATCTGAATTAGCGGCTAATTTAGTAATTTCTGTCGCATCAATTTTTGAGAATAAAGATGATTTATTCCACTGATTTAGCACCCCAATCCCACTGGCTTTTATCAATACAATGCTGGTCATTTGAGAGATTGTGGTAAGGTCAATTCCATTCGCCCCTGCAAAGGGTGTTTGAGCGCAAATCCAAACATTTTTACCTTGTTCATCCCCACAGCTACAAACACCAAGAACAACATTAACAAGGGCATCACATTTAGCAGCTTTTAACCTTGCCCCGATAATAGTGGCCTCATCAATTACTAGTAATGCTCCCTCGTTGGATTGAGCAAACTGGTGATACTTTGCGATCGCATTCTCGAACCACGCCGCGACGGTTGATGGTTTAGCTGTCTCACAGTGCAGTTTTTCATGAACGTCCGCGACTCCGTCAAAATATCCAGCTTCCCGCAAGCTATCCTTACCATTAATGACAAAGATTTTCTTACTATGGCGTTCTTTGACGACCCTTATGGCGTTTGAAATTAATATTCCCTTTCCGGAGCCACCTTGACCAATACAAATGATGTTTTGGATAACAGTAGTCACCTGAGCCACAATGTCGATTCTAGAGTCTTCTAGAGGGTCGTAAGTAGTAGTAAGCGTTTTGGTGGGGGTAGGGATAGGGATGCGAGGAATAGGGTTGATAATACTGGGAGCCACTACCTGTTCTACCTGGTGGAGATTTTCTTGATTAACACCTGCATTAATTTGTTTAACTTCCTGGGTGGGGGTCAATGGCTTGGCTTGTTGTTCTTGTTGCTCCAACCAATCCTGTGCGAAATCTGCGAGGTGACATCCTAGGTCTTGGGCAAGGTTAAGTTCATTGACTACGGTTTCCTTCCCAAATTGGCGCACATAGGTTCTGAACAGTCTTTCATCAAGGACAAAGGCATTACAGCCCATGTCTCTGGCTACTTGCAATCGTCTACCTGCATTACCAAGGGCATCCCAGGCGGATTTGATGCACCAGGCGGCGACGACACCGCCCAGGACTTCAACCCCTACAACTACACCCAGTCCCCCAATCAGAACGCCACCGATAACTTTTGCAGCAATCCCAGTCTGTCCCGCTCTGTTCTGGGCTATAGCTTCCCAAGTTTCAATATCCTTAAAATCGCCTTCTGGATTAAAATTAGTCATGGATTTTTCACTTTAAAAATAGGGCTGTGAGGCTAGTCCCCACAGCTTGTTTTTGTTGATTCAATTACCCAAGGTCTTGGGCGATTTTTACCAAAATGCCCCTGAGCTTAACCAGGAATTCAACCGCGCCCACGGTTGCGATCGCCTTCCCGATATTTGACCAATCAATCTTGTTGTATTGCCCAGTTTGTAAGACCATCAGCAAGTCTGCTGTGTTACCGCCCTGAACTGGTGGGAATACAATGAGGCAGAGAAAGAAATCAGCCACATAAACTGAAATCCCAAGCAAAATCAAAAAACGTAAAACCTCAGTTGATAGGCTATTTCCAATGTGTTTGGCTACCTTCACTTCCCAAGGGTCTTTACTGTTAGCCTGGTAATGCTTCCCACCACTGCGAGCAATATTGTTATCTAAGAAATTACCGTGACCAAACAGTACAAGAGGTAACAGCTCCAACATCTGAACAAATGCCCAGAAGAGTGTACCCAAAGTGAAGTTAGCAAGCCCTAACAGTAGCTTAATCAAGCCCCCCAGAAATGGGATAGAGAAAACAACATCACCTAATTCCTTGTAGCTTATCCCTGTTAAAAAATTAGCCGCGATTATCTCATAGGGCTTGATATTCGCGAAAATGAAGGCTCCAATAATTGCAGTGATAACCCACGTTAAAATCTTGATAAACAGTGAATTCACTACAAAATTATTAGCTTTGGGATTTCTATGATTTTTTGGGATGGTTGTGGTAGTTGAACCTGCATCGCCTGCATTTTTAAATGACATCATTGACCTCCTAGAACGGGCTGAGAATATTGCGAACCTCTAAACCTCTGCAATCTTTTCTGTACCAAGTCGCGATCGCCTGTGTATGCCACGTTTATTACTGCCCCATCCTCGTTAATTACCCCTGTAAGACCGTGAGCGTCACAAACCACAGTGCCTTTAGAAAATGGTTGTTTAGTAATTCTGTCTCTGGGCACATCACCCTCTTTCAACCCAGTAAAGTAGTGGGTTCCGTTGCGGTAATACTCCCCAACCACTGGTAAACAACTTTCATAACGTTTGTTGGCAACGGCGGCTTGTCTTTTTTCAAATTCCAACGAACGTTCTAACTTTTGAGCTTTGGCTTCACGCGCCGCAATATCAGAGCGAATCTTATTCATGTTGCTTTGGTGCTGTACAAGGCTAGGGATACTAAAAGCCGCCCCAGCAGCGATCGCAAGCAACCAATAATGATTTGACCTAAGTCTGATTTTTTTGTACATTTTTCTCCTTGAAATACTGGTTTATCACCTAGGAGCGATGCAACTCCTAGGTGATTTCTTGTCGCTTCTACGCCTCCTGTGCCAAAGCACGAATCAACTGGATCTTTTCTTGGCGAGTTAATTCGTGCAGTCTGTTACTCACTTCTTCCGCGTCCTCAGAGATGCCACTTTCATCGTCGCTACCCATCCACAAATCATGTCCGATACGGCTAATTAGCCAAGCGACATCATTCTCGTTCATCCCGCTTAAATCATTTCCCCATTCATTTACCATTGCTTGGATCAGTTGATTTTTCTCTGGGGAAAGTCCAAAAAAACCTACAGGTTTCGTCATGATAAAATTCCTAATGTGTTATCCAATGTGTGTTTTCGATGCGTTAGATACACCCTGGGAGGGCATGGCGATCGCCTGCCTGACTCGCTCGCGAGCGCATCCCCTCCAACTCCAACTAACTAACTCCAGCTCAAAATAGAGCTAGCTGAACGCCTTGAGGTTCCACCACCTGGGGCGTTTTCGCTTGATATCCCGGCACTAAATAAACCTTGTGGATTTTGTGCTTGTTCAAGGTCAAATCCGCCTTTTTCCGTTGCCCTGCCAGGGGTCTAAATAGAAAGCGCGGACAGTCTGGACGAGCATATGGGTCTGAATACAGGTAGCGATACAAGATGTTATTAATCTGGTAGACATCGCTTTGATTCAGCCTGGTGTAGCCCATGATTGGTTCTAAATCCTGCATTATTCCTGCTCCGTCAAGCACTTATTTAACTCTTCGCTAGCAGCAATCAACCCATCCAAGCTGTCTTGAAGGCTGAACTCAGAAAACATCAACCCGCGATCGCATAACTCCTTCCAAATACGCGGATATTCTTCTTTGAAATTGTGCAAAATACAGGTCACAGTTCTTAAGCAACCGGCAGGCTGATCAAATCCCGTTTGGTCTAAATACGCAGCTTTCTCTAATGACATAATTTTCTCTCGTTAATAAAAGGTTTTAGTGACGGCGACTAATGGACGTTATTGTTCGCTTCCTACTTCCAAAAGCGATGGGTCGTTGATGATACCTTGACTATTCCTTGGCGTTTGATTGCTATGCGGTTCTGTTCTCTTCATGAACTCGTTATAGGACTGGACAAACTCCGCTTGATGGCGGATTACTAGAATCTCTAGCAGCTTGCCAATTGAATCAATACCAGTCTGCTCAAGCATATTTTCAATTAAAGGTTGACAACGTTTAGGTAACATTACTACCCAACGGTCTGATGTTTTTCTAGACATTTTAATTACTCCTATTTTTTTAATGCAGCGACTAGGCGATCTCCGTAGTTTTGTAGTAAAAGAGCCATTAATTGAGAATGGCTTGTTATCCCGGTTTGGGCGCAAATATTGTCTGCCTTGGGAACTAGCTCTTGAGGTAGTACGATTCGTTTCTGTTTTTGGCGTTGCATTTTTAATCCTCAAAGTCCATTAATAATTCCTTTCCGGTTTTCTTCGCCCTCACTGGGGTTGTTTTAGGTATCGACGGGGATATGTTAAGGACATTTTCATCCCTCGTCGGGCTGTTTTGTTCCAGGGGAGGGGTTGATTGAGATGTGTTAGGGATGTTTTTGTTCCAAGGAGGGTTGTAAAAGTTGTTGTAATCTACAATCAGAGTCCCTCCATAGCGTTTAATTAGTATCTCTACTAACCGGGAATACTTCTTGATGTCGGTCGCTGCCAGGATTTTATCGGCATCCTCAAGAACATCGCCAGAGAGTGTGACCCTTATCTTTCGCTCGCTCATGCTGCGACCTTTGCATTGCCGCCGCCGCTAAAATGAATCAGCGCGTGGATGTTTGCTAGTTGAGGGTTGGGAAAGATTTGATGGCTTTCCTTGCCTTCGAGTTGGGGACGAAGCAGTTCTGACAACCCGCCACACCATACGATTTGGTTAACCTCGTCTAAATAAGCATCAGCAGCACTCATAATGGTCACTCTGGTGGCTTTAAACCAGGTTTTGACGCAATCATCAAATACAGGTTCAAAAGTAAATTCAGGGCGATTTCCGATATAGCGGCGGTCTTGGGCAATCGCATCCATAATTTTTGGAGCAGTCATGTGGCTTTGATTGCCAACTAAATCAGTTTCAAGGATGGTTTTTGCAAGTGCAATCCCGCCCTTGTTATCAAAAGAGTTACGCCAAAGGATGTTTAACTCTCCATCCTCAAAGGTCGCAATCACCGCGTTTACAGTCCCGCCGCCAATATCAATTAATAAGGTTCCGGACGACTGAGGAACAATACCAGCCAAATATGCATAATGCAACGCAGTATCGGACTCTCTGTGAAATTCAACGTCCGTAAAGTTCGCAATACGCGGCTTCCTGTCAACGCTAAACTCGTGGGTTCCCATGACTGCGTTTCTAATCCACATCTCTGATGCTCTATCCCTGGTAGGAACAAGCATTGAAACTGAACCTTCAAACCCATCCGGAGTGTTAGCCAACAGCATTGGTAAAAAGATGTCTGGTTGGTTCTTGCCCGCTTCAGCCGCAGATAGGCAGTTAGGTTGCTTACCGGCTTGAATCCCAAGCTTAAAGCACTTGCCTTTAATCTCCACCAGTGGCGAACCCTTCTGAATAGTTCCTTCGCGTACATCTCCTTTGTAAGTAACGTCCACTATCAAACTACGCATTTTAATTATCTCTGCGCGGCTATCTGCGATCGCAGTAAGCACACTGAAATTCCCAATGTCTGCACACAATGTTTGCATGGTTCAATATTCCTTTTTCATGGTTCAGATATCTTGTAGAACACTGGCTACACTAGGCTTTTAAGCTATTTGAGGGGTCGCATTCTCCGGCTCATTGACATTGCGTGTTGCGTCCTCGCTTGTCTGCGTTGCATCCCTTCGTGTCCGTTAAAACTAATATAGCGGCTATTACCTGCTATTGTCAAGCGGTTAATACCGGGTAATCTATGCTTCCCTTGTAGAATAATGCTGGTAATCGCATTTAATAGCGGGTATGATAGGGGATTCAGGAATTTAGAAAATATAGAAAAAATTATGCCTAAGTACGCCAGAACACGAATAACCATAGTCATTGATAATGATGTCGCCGACTTGCTCAAACAGTTAGCGGCTGGTGACTCTATTCCCCCAGCCACCTACGCCGCCGCGATTATCAATCAAACTATTAGGGCACGGGCACAGGAGAAAGGATTGCTGGGAAAGCCAGTGACCAGGGGAGGCGATCGCAAGACGTAGGAAAAAAATCTGATAGTTTGGTACACAAAGCCGAAGGTATGGGCTATGATGAGTATCATGTACCATGCGAGGACATAGAAATGATTACCGTAGGGCATCCAGATGCTGAGTTGCTAAAGGTCTTTTTGCTTAAAAATGAAAAAGCGGCCTTCAAGAAATTAGCCGCAGACATGGGAATCCCCATGTATCACTTAGTACGCAAGTATATTCTTGCAGCATTGGAAGAGAACCAGGAAGCGGCAGATCAGTAAGTAGCGATCGCAATACAACCTAACACAAAAGGATTTTTACTATGGGGACATTATTTAGCCAAGATCCGAGACGTTCGTGTGACGACGGAAATTACGACGAACTTGATGGTTTCTTGGGTTTAGCGGTTAAATTCGCAAAAAAACACAAAGTTTCAGTCGCAGACGTAATTGCCGCAAAGCACGCGCTAGAACTTGAGCGACAAAACAACTTGTACGTTGATAACGGAGACATTTTTGACGAGCAAATGGCTGGATTCGGTGAGCTAATAAGAGAACTGAACCAACATCTTTCAGACCACCTTTTGAACGACTAGCGATCGCCCCCACTGATCGCAAACCGACGGGCATTTACTGGGTATCTAGTCGCACCTAACGCACGCCGCTTGTTACTAAGACGTTTTAATAACGAGGGCGTGTCAAGTCACCCTACGAGCGATCGCAACGCGGCTTTGAAAAAGCATCGCAAACTCCTGGCACTTCCACTCGTTACCGTAACTTTTTGGTAACAGTGGCGTGCCTACCTAGACACGTGAAAGTATTGTGCAGCAAGAGTTAGAGCTTTACATCAGTACAAAAATACTGTATATCTAGAGACAGAAAAACCCCGCCACAAAGACGAGATTCACAAACAAAAGCTTTTAAAATTTTATCAAAAAACGTCTGCGGCGGGGGATATAAATCACAGGAAATATCCACCACCATGAAAGATACAATAACAGGTACTTCAGCTAATCGTCAATCTAATTCTACTGATTTAATCGCAGGTTTACAGGTAATCCCTACAAACTGGGTCTTAACCCCAGTGGATAATAAAAAGCGTCCATACCGTTCTGGGTGGCAATCAGAGAAGCCAATTGATAGGAATAAACTCTCGAAAGAAATTAAATCGGGAAGGGCTAAAGGCTATGGTATTCGCACCGGAAAGACCTCTGACGGTCTGCTAGCGATTGACGCAGATGGATACGCCGCCGAGGAGCTTTTGCAAAGCTTAAGCGGTGGCGAACTACCCGACACAGTGACTTTTAGTTCTGGGAAGCCAGGGCGCAGACAACTACTGTACGCAGTGCCTCCAGAGTTCTGGGAAGTTATCAAGACTATCAAGCTCAATACAAAAGTCAAGGATGATAACGGGAAGTTTCAGCAATTAGAGTTTCGCTGGGATGGATGTCAGTCTGTGTTGCCACCCTCGGCTCATCCAGAAACCGGAGCTTATTACTGGGTGCGATCGCCAGAGGAGGTCGCAGTAGCCCAATGTCCTATGTGGGTGGTGGAGCTAATCATTAACCACAATCAGAATTCCCCAGCAACCACAATGCCTGCTCTAAACAATTCGTTATTTGAGAGTAATCGTTTTGATAAAGCACCCCTAGAAATCTTTTTGGGTAAAGATGACCGCGCTTTGGTTGAGAATGGCACGGGCGACGGTGGCCGTAACGATGCAGCAAAGAAATTAAGCCTCAATTTAGCCGCAACAGCCCGTAGGTTAAACGAGCTAGACATCCCTTTTGAAGGTTGTCCACAAGTGCTGTATGAACAGTTCTGCGATCGCTGCAATCCTCCACTATCCAAAAGTGAATCACAAGGATGGTGGCGTAAGGCTGATGCGATCGCTGATAGACCCTGCTTAGACGACGAGAAACTACAAGTATGTTACAAAGCGTGGTTGAAAAGAAATAATAGTAGTAAATCTAATACCAGTAGAAATATCTATCTAAGTAGAAAATCTAATGCCTACGTAGACAATAAACTATTGTCTACGCCATTATCTACACCTCAAATGGATGATGAGAGTACAATGCAGGCTATTGTCTGCATTGTCTACACTATCCTCGATTCTAATTATCCAGAGTTTTTAGAGCGTAAAAAACTTGACGATGCTTATTCTAAGTACAAACTTGAGATTAGTCGCAAGTTATTTGACAGTATTGTTGCGAGTGAACGGGTAAAGGTTAAGGAGGTATTACCAGAGGATGAAATCCGTCTAAAGAATCTGATGGATTACAGTCAAAGCAAAATTGACTGGGATTATGTATTACCTGCGCCTTTGGCTAGAGATATTAAGCATGATGCAGAAAAGCTCAATATCGACCCTGTAATGATTTGGCAGCCTTTACTCTCTGCTGTATCGTCCCTGGCTGGTCATTTAAAATTGGATGAATACGGCGGCGTGCCTGCTATTAACTGGACTTTAAGTGTCGTCCCTTCTGGTAAAGGAAAAAGTCGAGCGGACAACCTTGTTAATGCACCGTTACGAGAGATGCAGACACGCACCTGGGAGCTTTATGAAAGGGAACTCCGAGAATATAAGCGGGCGATTAAACAATATGAAAAATCCGGGGATACTGATACTCCAGAGCCAGAAAAGCCAGTTCTAAGAAAATACACGTTTGATACGGCTACTATCCAAGCTGTTTTAAAACGCCTTTCAGAACAAAAAGGACATGGTTCTTTGTGGGCTAAAGATGAATTTAATGCTTTATTTAAATCTTTTAACCAGTTTTCTGGCCAAGAAACCGAGGCGACAGAGATAGTCCTAAAATTCTGGGATGGCTCTCCTGTATTTGTTGATCGTGTGGATGTCGAAAATAGCTTTTATATACCCGCCACGGCCGTCTCGTTGTCTGGTGGTATCCAGCCTGATGTTTTTCGTAAAGCTTTTAAAGACGCGAATGATGGAAACGGAATGCAAGCCCGCTTTCTGTTTGCAGTACCCGAACCAAAGAAGAAGCAATACGTTCCTGGGGCTTATTGCCGTCTCAGCGACCGTTTACCGGGTCTTTATAACTGGTTAGATGATTTGACCCCCCAGACAGTAAAGATGGCTCCTGAAGCCCAAAATTACTTTGCTAAGTTGGTTAACCTTATTGGCGATCAAATTGAGCAGGTTTCCCACGCAGGCATCCGAACCTGGATGAATAAGATTGACACTCACATCTTGCGTATAGCGTTAGTCCTTCATTTAATCGAGTGCTATTACAGTCCATCCACTACTGACTTGAAAACTCTTTCTCTGGCTACCTTAAAACGGGCTGTAGCGTTCGCTCAGTACTATCGAAGCGCATTTCATATTCTCCAAGAAAAGGTCAGTGTTAGCGACGATATTGCCTCAATCATGCTGCAAATCCATGATGCTGCACTCAACAAGCACCCTGACGGCATTAGTGCCCGCGACGTTTACAAGGATTCGCGCCCAATCCAAAACCGCGCTAAATCAGCAGGAAGAGAAGTTGGAGCCTATGTGTCAGACCTCTTTGAGAAAATGGCTCAAATGGGGCATGGCGAGGTTGTACGCAAAGGACGCTCTGTTAGATTTGTTGCTTTCAAAAATAAAAACGAGAAGGGGGGTCAAAAAAACGTAGACAATCGTAGACAATGGATGGAACTTAGCACTGAACAGGAAAAAGATTGTCTACACCCCCGTAGACAATCGCCTATTGTCTACGTAGACAATAAAAAAAATACTGAAAACACGGAGAGTGCAACGTGTCTAAAAGAACTATTCAATATTGAGCAACAAGAACCACTAATTGAGAATGTTCAGATACCAATCGAGGAGGAACAAATAACAACTGTGGATAACCCTATTGATACTGAACAGTCACCCATAGAACCAACCCAACCACAGTCCCAAGAGGAAGTACCCCAGATGGAAGACAACGCACCCAAGCCGGAAGACTTCGCGCCAGGGCAGGAAGTAACGTTCAATCGCGCCGCCGCTTCCCAGTCATCAAGCGATCGCATCCCAGAAGGCGTTACAAAGGGCGTGGTGAAAAGAATTGGTGCTGGAAACGTGTTGGTTGAGTGGGAAGGCCTGGAGCAAGAGCAGTGGCACAACCCCATTGAGTTGGATTTACCCTTCTAACGAAAAAAGCTAGGTTCGCCGCGAACCTAGCTCTCAACAGAAACCAATTAACGTTAAATTATCGCTTCGGGAAATAAAAATGAGTTCACCCCAGTTCTATGCCAGACTACGCCAGCTAGCGATCGCGTACTACGATTTGCACCATCCAAGTCAAAAGTCCCAGACAATCTCAGCTACATCCCCATTGGAATCCACCGCGACTTCCAGTACAAATGACCTGAACGCCTGCCTTAAATCCTCCTGGGAGAGCGACTCCCAAAATTCTGGTTGACTATATGTCCAAGCGAGTTTGTACTTATCCTGGGCGATTTTCACCCCCACCCGCAGCCGGTTAACCTCAGCGTTGATTTGGTTCTTTAAGTCTAAAATCGCCCCTAGAATAGCTGGATTTTGGCTGTTAAGGGCGATTAGCGAATCAAGCTGTCTTCTCAACTCAATTAGTTCTGGCGGTTCTGGGATGGAATCAGTACGTGTATTTACCTGCTGTACAATCTCCTGGGACTTGTGGGTGATTCGCTCAACAACTTGTTTGGTTAAATTCTCCAGCCGCGAGTTTTTCTTATTGGTACAGAAATGGCTACCTTTGGCCGCCGCATTACACCGGATGTAGTGTGTTTCCCCAGGCGAAGACTTCCATCTGTAAATAATGCGGAACATCCCACCACCACAGACGGCACAACGCAATAACCCTTTGAGTGGGTAATCTCCCTGCCTTCTCACTGATAACCGTGGCTTGTTTTTGGCAGCGTGCAATATTTCATGGATTTGTCCCTCAGTTGCGATCGCCTTATGGGTGTCTCTCAAAACAACAGGTTTCCTAGGATTTTTGGGATTTCGCCTGTACTCCATTTCCGTAAAATACCTGGTGTGACCGCATACAGCAGGATTCTTGACCCAATGCCTTAACCCTGAAAGCGAGAATTTGATACCATGTTTCTCTGCCAGATGCTTGCTGACCCTCCCATAACTCCACCCCTGGAGTAATAAATCAATTATCCCCCTGGCGATCGCAAAGTTACGCGGGTGTGGTTCTAATTTCTGCTCACCATTGACCTGGAACCCAAAGCAAGCTGTTTGTACCTTTCCCTGGCTGCGGAAATAAGCCATCCCATGCCTTGTCCTTTCCGATAGAAGTCTTGATTCAAAATCAGCCAATGCAGCCATCTGGGACGCACTGAACCGCCCGAAACTGGAAGAGATATCAATGGGCGCGTCCAAAATCCGCAGTATTACTCCACAGTCATTAAATAGCTGGATGGTACGAATCACATCAATGTCACTGCGTCCCAACCTATCCACCCTGGTCACTACCACTTCCCGTACCTCCCCACGCTCAACCAACTTTATCAGCTTGGTAAATTCTTTCCTGGTTTGCGACCGCCCAGACTCCACATCCACCAGCACAACTTCTGCACCTGCTGCTTTTAACCTGGCTATCTGCTGGTTCAAAGCATCGTACTCCTCCGCCTGCTCAGTGCTAGAAACCCTTGCATAACCATATATACTCATGTCATCACCACTATGCCCATACAGCCATACCATAGTACCGCGTCTTCCTCGTCTGGTGATGGTACCATTAATGAGTTGGTTCAAGGTCCTGCTGCTAAGTTAACCTTGATTCACTGCTACCGTTCCATGAACTACATCTGCCGTAGCTTAGAGGAAGCATACGGAATGCCTTGGATGGAG
>JASJCX010000246.1 GCA_030065255.1 Calothrix sp. MO_167.B42
GGTGTTTAGATCCCCGACTTCTCAAAGAAGTCGGGGATCTGTTGCCCCTCATAATTAATGCGATGAAACACTAGCAAAAATTTTATTTGTATGGGTGGTAGTTAATATCTAACTACAGCAATTTTCGCTTGAATAGAATACAAAAATAATTGATATATTTTTTATTCTCATGGATTTTCATCGCACAAAAATGTATTCTACTCAACCGAGAGACCCAGATCCCCGACTTCTCAAAGAAGTCGGGGATCTAAGTTCTCACAACTCAAATTCAAACATTCGTGCCCTTCAACACTTTAGAAAATAGATTAATATTTTATAAACTTAAACCGCACTTGCTGCGGTTTTTTCTTATATCAGATCCTTGAAGGGAAGTAAGTATGCACAATTTATCAGGTTACCAATTTACTGAGAAATTGCATGAGAGCAACAACTCCATAGTTTATCGTGGATATCGGCGAACAGATGACTTGCCTGTTGTCCTCAAAATGCTCAACCAAACTTACCCTTCCCCGAAAAAAATTGCTTGGTTCAAGCGGGAGTATGAAATTACCCAAAATATTAATTTACCAAAAGTAATAGATGTTTATGGTTTGGAAAATATAGAAAATTACTGGGTAATTGTGTTAGAAGACTTTGGTGGTGAATCTCTGAACCAGATAATTGTGCAGAAAAAATTCACCATTGCTGAGTTTCTCTATTTAGCTATTGAGATTGTTGATATTCTCGGCCAGGTTCACCAACAACATATTATTCACAAAGATATTAACCCATCAAATATTATCTTAAATCAGAACACAGGCACACTGAAATTAATTGATTTTGGAATTTCCACAACCCTGTCGCGGGAAAATTCAACTTTTCGCAACCCAAATGTATTAGAAGGAACCCTAGCTTATATCTCGCCAGAACAAACTGGTCGTATGAATAGAGCAATTGATTACCGTACTGATTTTTACTCCCTGGGGATAACCTTTTATGAATTGTTGACGGGACAGTTACCCTTCCCTGTAAATGATGTTTTGGAATTAATGCATTGTCATATTGCTAAACAACCTACACCACCACACGAACTCCAGCCAGAAATTCCACCAATTATTTCAGAAATCCTGTTGAAATTAATGGCTAAAAATGCTGAAGAACGCTACATATCAGCATATAGAATCAAAGCGGATTTAGAAGAATGTCTCAGACAATGGCAAATTAAACAGGAAATCGACCATTTTTTAATCGATCGGCACAATATCTCCGAACAACTGCAAATTCCGCAAAAATTATATGGGCGGGAGCAGGAAATTGCCACCTTGTTAGCTGCTTTTGAGCGAGTCAGTCAAGGAACCAGCGAAATGATATTGGTTTCAGGGTATTCTGGCATTGGCAAGTCCGTATTAATACAAGAAGTATATAAACCACTGACTCGCCAACATGGCTATTTCATTTCTGGTAAATTTGACCAGTTTCAACGAAATATTCCCTATGCATCCTTCATTCAGGCATTTCGTTCGTTAATACGACAATTGCTCACAGAAAGTGAAGCAGAAATTAGCAATTGGCGAGAAAAGTTACAAACAGAATTAGGGGAAAATGGGCAGGTAATTATTGGAGTTATTCCGGAATTAGAATTGATTATTGGTCAACAATCCCCCGTACCGGAGCTTCCTCCCAAAGAACAACAAAATCGCTTTAATCTGACTTTTAAAAAATTTATTCGTATATTCACCCAGCCCGAGCATCCATTAGTTATTTTCTTAGATGATTTACAGTGGGCAGATAGAGCTTCTTTAGAACTGATTCAACTACTGATGACGGCGGTAGATAATAAATATTTATTTTTAATCGGGGCATATCGTGATAATGAAGTAAATGAAGCACATCCTTTAATTAAAACTTTAGAAAATATTGAAAAAGCTCAGGCAACAATTAATAACATACAACTTTCACCTTTAACATTCAATAATATTAGACAACTTGTAATTGATACCCTTTATGTGGATGAGCCACTTGCCGCTAATCCCCTTACCCAATTGATTGAGGATAAAACAGGTGGCAATCCATTTTTTATCAATGAATTTTTGAAATATTTATATACTGAAGAATGGTTATATTTCGACTATAACTGTCGGGCATGGCAGTGGGATATAGAGCAAATCAAAGCACAACCAATTACAGATAATGTTGTGGAGTTGATGATTAAAAAGAATCAAAAACTACCAACACAAACCCAGGCAGTATTAAAATTGGCAGCTTGTATAGGCAACCAGTTTGACTTGAAAACACTGGCGATTATATATGAAAAGTCCATCCAGGAAACTGCAACGGATTTACGAGCGGCACTCCAATCAAACTTGCTTATACCCCTGAGTAATGCCTACCAATTAGTGGAATTAAATGTAGAAGGTTTGTCAAATCAGTTAGTCGCCGAATATAAATTTGCTCACGATCGCATCCAACAAGCAGTTTACTCACTTATTCCCCAGACAGATACCCAGGCAGTACATCTAAGTATTGGCAAGCTATTACTGGAAAATACATCTTTGGAAACATCTGAAGATAAACTGTTTGAAATCGTTAACCAGTTGAATAAAGGCTGGGAGCTAATTGAATCAGAAACAGAACGGGAAGAGTTAGCTCAATTAAATTTGCGGGCAGGGAAAAAAGCCAAATCCTCAGCTGCCCATCAACCAGCCTTTAATTATCTCCAGTTAGGCTTGGAGTTACTAAATACACAGAGTTGGTCCCAGAATTATCGCCTCGCCTTAAATTTGTATGTGGAAGCGGCAGAAGCGGCTTACATAATTGCCAACTACAACGAAATGGAACGCTCTGCTCAGATAGTTTTGCAAAAAGCCCAAACCCTGCTAGATAAAGTTAAAGTTTATGAAATCAAAATGCAGGCCTATTGCGCCCAAATTAAATTTATCGAAGCAATTAAAACTGGGCTAGAAGTTTTGCAGTTACTAGGGGTCGAGTTACCTGAACAACCAAACCAATCCGATTTGACGGAGGAAATAGAGCAGATAAAATCTGCCTTAGCAGGGAGGAAAGCTCAGGAACTAATTGATTTACCACAAATGACCGATCCGTATAAATTATCGGCAATGGGGGTAATGAACTACTTGTTTAGCCCTGCATACATAGCAATGAATCAACTGAGTTTGGTCATTTGGTGCCGACAGGTAAATTTGTCAATTCAGTTTGGTAATTCCGCCGATTCTGTTTTTCCATATGCAGGTTACGGACTTATTCTCTGCCTAGCAGGAGAACTTGACGCTGGCTATCATTTTGGTCAACTGGCGTTGAAGTTAATAGAAAAATTTAAAGATAAAACATTCAAACCCAGAGCTTACGCTGTCTATAAGCTATTTCTCAAGCATTGGCAGGAACCTCTCAGGGATACATCATCTTTTTGCATGGAAGCCTATCAAAGTGCGATAGAGATTGGAGATCTGGAATATGCTGCTAGTATCAGTGTTACCTATGCCTACGCTTTGTATCTATGTGGTGTGGAATTAGCAGATGCGAAGAAAGAAATGACCAGGGCAATTACAGTCACGGTGCAAACTCAGCAAGATGCTTATCTTCATTGGACTCAAATTTACATGCAGGCTATCCTCAACTTGACTGGAGAAGCAGATAATCCATGCCGTTTAATTGGTGAAGTATACGATGAAGAAAAGATGATGCCAGCCCATTTGACAACAGGGGATCAAACCGCCCTCATGCATGCTTATTCACAGAAACTACCTCTGTGTTATCTTTTTGAAGAATTTCACCAAGCTGTTGAAAACGCAGATAGCTTTGAAAAATACTCCGCCAATGCAGGTTCTTCATATATTCTTCCTACTGCTTACTTGTATGATATGTTAGCGCGACTATCACTGTATCCCCACGCTTCAGAAACCCAAAGAGAAGAAATCCTCACACAAGTTGCTGCTAAACAAGAAAAAATGGAACTGTGGGCACATCATGCTCCCATGAACTTTCTGCACAAATTTTATTTGGTGGAAGCCGAACGTGCCCGGGTACTAGGTAACAATGGGGAAGCCAGGGAATATTACGATCGCGCCATTGCCTTAGCCCAAGAAAACCAATACCTCAACGAAGAAGCCCTTGCTTATGAACTAGCGGGGAAATTCTATTTAGCCAGAAACCAAAACCACGTTGCTCGCCACTACCTAAAAGATGCCCACTACACCTATCAACGGTGGGGAGCGGTGGCCAAAGTAAAACATTTAGAAGCTCGATACCCCCAACTTTTAGCCACCGTCTCCACCGATAAAACTTCAGATAGCTTAAATTCCCCTGTTACCGACTCCAGTCAAACCACATCCACCGCCTTGGATGTCCATAGCATTCTCAAAGCTTCACAAACTATTTCTGGGGAAATTATCCCCCAGAAGTTACTAGAAAAGCTGGTGATAATCATGATTGAGAATGCTGGAGCCGAAAAAGGATTGCTGATTCTCAATCGGCAAGGTAATTGGGTAATTGAAGCTGAAGGGGTAGTGGATGGCGATCAAATTACTACATTACAATCTTTACCTATAAATTCCGTAGATTCTACTAGTCAAAACCCACTGCTATCAAGTGCCATTATCAATTATGTCGTTCGCACCCAGGAAAATGTGGTGTTAAATGATGCTACTCATCAAGGGGAATTTACCCGCGACCCCTATATTATTTCCACCAAACCCCAATCGATTCTCTGTACTCCCCTGATTTATCAAGGCAAACTCAGTGGTATTCTATATTTAGAAAATAATCTGACAACAGATGCATTTACCAAAGATCGCATCGAAGTTTTAACCATTCTTTCTGCTCAAGCTGCAATCTCCATTGAAAACGCCCTGCTCTACGAACAGCTAAAAAATTACAATCGCAATCTAGAGCTAAAAGTAGAAGAGCGTACTCGCGAACTTTCACAAACTTTAGAAATTCTCGAAGCCACTAAGGCAGAATTAATTTTTGAAAACCAGTTACTCAAGAGTGCCGAACAATCCTCAGACTTTGATTATCACGTGGGGGGAAGTTTACCAATGGATGCTCCCACCTATGTAGTCCGTTCCGCAGATCGCTATCTCTACAAGGCATTAAAGCGTGGTGAGTTTTGCTACATTCTCAACCCCCGGCAAATGGGTAAATCCAGCCTGATGGTGCGGATGATGCACCACCTGCGCCATGAAGGGTTTAGTTGTGCAGCCATCGATCTGACTCGCATTGGTAGTGAAAACGTCACACCAGAACGATGGTACAAGGGTTTGACAGTAGAACTATGGCGAAGTTTTGGTTTACTCAGAAAGGTTAATTTCAAAACTTGGTGGGATGAACTGGGGGATATTTCCCTGGTACAACGGTTAAGCCAATTCATCGAAGAAATTTTGTTAGTTGAAGTTGGTCAAAAAGATGACAATCCCCCAAATAATATAGTCATTTTTATTGATGAAGTTGATAGCATCTTAAGTTTAAATTTTCCCATTAACGACTTTTTTACTCTGATTCGCTCCTGCTATAATCAACGCAGCATAAATCCAGCATATAAACGCTTGACATGGGTTCTGTTTGGAGTAACCACCCCCTCCAAATTAATTAGCGACTACCAAAGAACCCCCTTTAACATCGGCCAGTCAATTGAATTGGAGGGTTTTAAAGAGCATGAAGCCCAGCCTTTGCTCCAAGGATTGAATGAGAAAGTAAGCAATCCTCAAACAGTTTTAAAAGAGGTGTTATCTTGGACACATGGTCAGCCTTTTTTGACCCAAAAACTCTGTCAATTCATCCGCAACAGTTCTACTCCGATTCCCGATGGCCGAGAAGCTGAATGGATTAAAAACTTGGTGCAAACTAAGATAATAGATCATTGGGAATCCCAGGATGAGCCAGAGCACTTGAGAACCATCCGCGATCGCCTCCTTCACAGCAAACAATCCGTGCAGCTACTAGCACTCTATCGGCAAATTTTACACCAAGGGAGCGTTGCTTCAGCTGATAGCCCCCAAGAGCGGGAATTACTTTTATCAGGACTGGTAGTTAAACAGCAAGGAATTTTAAAAATCCAAAACCCCATTTATAAATCTATTTTTGTTTGATTTTGGCATACCCCATGCTTTCATTGAATATCTGAAGAGCTATTTTATACTAAATATGTATTAAATTTGTATGAGTTTTGTATGAGATTCACATGAGTTTTATGAGCTTAAAATTAGATAACAATAGATATTTGAGTGAAATAGATATTTAGGTTAATTTTAATTGTCACTTAATTGTCACTGCATTTAAGCAAAGGGAAATTCAACAGTCAAGGCTTTATTCAATAATTTCATCAAACAAGCTGAATTATTTTCTGCGGTTGTTGGAGTTAAGAAATAACCAATCATTCAAAGATTTTATATTGTTATGTTTACTAACTCTAACTCAGAAACGAAAGAAACACCGATTAAGGATTTATCAATAATTGCTTGGATGATTGGACAAATAGAGAATAAAAATCGGCAACATACAGTCAAACCAACAAATTACTGGTCTTTCAATTCTATCTCAGTTGATGCCCCAGAAAAAAAAGAATTAGGAATAGAGGCGAAAGTACAACATCTCATAAGTAGACCACAACCACAAGCCAGCAGAAATTCAGGCAATAATATAATTTACTTCCAGAATAAATCTACCACAGTTGATTTAGAAGCTTTATCCACAGCAATTACGCTCCAGAAATAAACAGTATCACTATCCAGGCAAAATAAATTCCTTTCTTGTCTAGCTGTTGCCTTGCTGATTTTTGCATTTTTATAAACTAGAGGAGGTGCATGAATGTCCCAATATAATTTTCATCGTAATTTTGCAGTAATTATCGGCATAAACAATTATCTCAATAGTAATTATGTATTAGAAACAGCAGAACCAGATGCTCGCAAATTAGCTGAAATTATGCAAGGGCAACATCATGTCCTCAAACCACAAGATGATTCACAAAATGGGTATGAAGTCAAGTTACTTTTGAATGAAGATGCTAGCCTCAGTCAGCTAAAGCAATTAATTGCAGACCTCAAACAAGGACAAATATCATTAGATCGAGGAAAAGTTGCAGTTACCGCAAGCGATCGCCTCTTGTTCTACTTTGCAGGACATGGAATTGCCTTAGATGCTTGGGAAAATAAAAACGGACCAGCAGGTTACTTAATTCCTCAAGATGCTACCGATGGAGATAAAAGTACCTACTTGGAGATACAGGAATTGCACCATGCTTTAAAAAAGCTTCCTTGTAAACATGTGTTAGCAATTCTCGATTGCTGTTTTGTCGGAGCTTTCCGTTGGGGAAATATTAAACGGGAAGCTGTCCGCAAAGTTAAAATATATCAGGAACGCTACGACCGCCTGATTAGGAATTCCGCCTGGCAAATAATTACTTCAGTAGCTGAAAATCAAACTGGTTTAGATTCTGGGAAATCCAGTGGGAGAGGAAAAAATGGTCAGGAAAATCATTCTCCCTTCGCCCAAGCCCTGTTTGATGCTTTGGGTAGAAAAGCTGATGATTTCGACCAAGATGGTATATTCACTGCAACTGAGCTTTATTCATATCTGCGTAACCAGTTAGAAATCGGTACAGAAAAGCACTGCCAACGCCAGACCTATAGCTTATCCCTACTTGGGAAACATGATAAAGGAGAATTCATTTTTCTCTTGCCTGATTTTGACCGAGATAATGTAGAAAACGCACCACCTTTAAATAGGGAAAATAATCCCTATAAAGGATTGCAATCCTATGATGAAAAAGACAGTCATTTGTTCTTTGGTAGAACAGAACAGATTAAGCAGCTTTATCAGAAAGTTGTCGCCAACAAATACCCATTGACAATAGTTTTGGGTGCTTCAGGAACGGGTAAATCTAGTTTAATGAAAGCAGGTTTATTACCTCGTCTGCGTAAATTCCAAGAACTTCACTTTCAGAATCACTTTCAAATTTTAGATACCATGCGACCGGGGGAAAGCCCTTTGAAGGCTTTGGCACAGGTGTGTTTACCAATTGCGAATACCATTACTGTTTCGGAATTAGCAAAAGATAAGCAGGCTTTAGCAAATATCATTGAATGCTGGATTGAGAAGAATCCTAAAACTAAAGTATTATTGACAGTTGATCAGTTTGAAGAGTTGATAACTCTATGTAAAAGTAACGCAGAACGAAAACAGTTTGAGGAATTGATCAAAAATGCAATTACCAAATATCCTAGTCACATCCATGTAGTTATTACCCTAGGAATTGAATTAGAGACCCAATTGCAAATTTCTGCACTTAAAGACCTCTGGGGCGATCATACTAGATTTGTTGTCCCACCGATGACCAAGGATGAATTGCGCGAAGTAATTGAGAAGCCCGCATTGGCAGAAGTCTTACATTTCGATCCTCCCAGTTTGGTAGACGAACTGATTAACGAAGTGGCACAAATGCCTGGTGCTTTACCTTGGCTTTCTTTTACCCTCAGTGAATTGTACTTGAAGTGCGTGTACGAACAAAGGGAAAACCGTGTTTTAACGAAGGAAGATTACGAAGATTTGGGAAAAGCACTTGGCTCCATCAACAAACGTGCCAACCAGGAGTATCACAAGCTAGTAGAAGAAGACCCCGCTTATGAAAATATAGTGCGTCGGATCGTGCTACGGATGATTTCATCGCAAAATGGAAAATTATCACGACGACAAGTTGCTGTATCAGAATTAGTATATGCAACCGCAGAAAAAAATAACCAGGTGCAAACAGTTATCAAACGGTTTTCTGATGCTCTTTTAATGGTTGAAGGTTCTAATTCTCAAAATCAACCTTGTGTGGAACTAGCCCATGATGCTTTAGTCCATGGCTGGGATAAATTACTACAATGGAACAATAAAGAACAGGAAGCTTTGATATTGCAAAGACGCTTAACATCTGCTGCTAACAATTGGCATAAAAATGACCAAGGTAAGGACTTTCTATGGGATAGGGATTCCCATTTTGTCCAGTTAGAACAGGTGTTTTCATTACAATCTAGTCAGCTTCATCAACTAGAGCCATATTTTATTCACAGCAGTATGAGAAAAACAGATGAAGAATATATCCAAGAGAAAAAACAAACTATAAAAATACTTTATAAAAGAGCTGAAGCCTTCTTGACTTGCGAACGCCAATTAGATGCATTCTTTGAAGCAGTCAAAGCAGGAAAAGAACTCAATCAGTTACAACGCAAGTACTCATGGCAAGATGCTGAACTATCCGCGCAATTGGGGCTAATAATGCAAAAGGTGGTTTATAGAGTTAAAGAACGCGATCGCCTGCAAAAAGCCCAAATGGCTGCAAAAATGCGATCGCTGGATATGAGGGTATTCGCTTGTGGCATGCAAATGGCAAACATAGCCCTGAATTTAGAGGAGGGCAAGGTCAGGTGACTAATGTAGTTTTTTAGTTCCGATGATCCTAAATCTACAGCACTTTGCAGATAAATGAAGTACAAAGTTATATACAAAAATTATTGTGAGATAGACATTCGGTGCCCGTCTAAATGTACTTCACTAAAATGAAATATACTGTATAAGTAATAGTACTGCCCAATTACCAAAAAATTGGGTTTAAAACTTTGTGCCCTGAACCCCACCCTACCTTCAGTTAGGATCGGGTTCAGGGCACTATGCAATTAAATATAGGGAATAGGAGACAGGAGACAGGGAACAGGCTTCGGCCGTGAGCTCAGCGTTCGACGGCTCGACTGAGCTTCGCCGAACGTCTGAGCTCACGCCGAAGTCCGAAC
>JASJCX010000247.1 GCA_030065255.1 Calothrix sp. MO_167.B42
GAGGCTAGCACCCAAACTTATCTGTGGAATAAGGGAACACCAAAAAATAAATTATCCCCGAAGTGGGGTAGGCATCCGGGGCCTGCCTGCTGATGTGAACGGGCTAGAAGCCCATCCCACAAGCAAAAATGGGATACTTTAAAAATTGTCAGTCCCTTAGCTTGTAACCATTCCCAGCTCGCGCATAGACTGGGCTTTATCCCCCGCCCCGAGTTACTCGTAAATAGGTACGTACTCACTCGGTTTGCGGAATTTCAGGCGCGGTTACAATTCCAGAGAGTGTAGACTCACCCCCGCGCCCCATGACTCAATTTTTGTAGATACTCGCAATCTTACGGAGGTTACGTGCCCTTAAAGCCTTGAGGACGAGCCAATCCTCTGCGTTGGGTCATTCACCATGAAAAAATTATATCATTTTACTGCGAATAAATGAGCCACTGTGTTGGGCGGGTTTCCCGACTTGTAGCAAGTGGCGTTCGCCCGTGTCGCTTCCCTCCCAGGTCTAAAGACGCTGGGTTTCCCGCATACCGGAGGTTCCTTATGACTAATGTAGTAGAGTTGCAATTAGATTAAAAAAATCCAGCCCGAAAATAAATTTCAGGCTGAAAGCAAAAATAATCTAACCTAATTAAACCCACTCGCTCATGACTAACTCGCCAAATATTCATTCATACCAGGCTGAGTTCTCCGCAACTTTGTTAAGGCTTCTCGTTCAATTTGTCGCACGCGCTCGCGGCTAATATTGAGAGTTTCACCTATTTTTGCTAAGGTTCGGGGTTGTCCATCATCCAAACCATAGCGCAAAGATAGGACTTCCCTTTGCTGCGGTGTTAACTTATCCATTAACCGTTCTACTTCATAGGATAGGGAAGACTGGACAGCAAAGTCTTCTGGGGAAGAGTTGGGATCTTCTAACATTTCTCCCAATTCGGTGTCATAATTATCTCCTAGCCTCAAATCTAAGGATAATGGTGTGCGGGAATTCTCTAGGTAATCTCTTACCTGTTGGGGAGTCAATGATAGCTCTGTGGCTAACTCATTCACACTGGGAGCACGTCCCAAATTCTGGGACATATTACGTTGGGCTTTTTTGATTTTGTTTAATTTTTCGGTAATATGAATGGGTAGGCGAATGGTTCTACCTTTTTCTGCGATCGCTCTGGTAATGGCTTGACGTATCCACCAGTAAGCGTAGGTGGAAAATCTATAGCCTTTACTGGGGTCGAATTTCTCTACACCCCGTTGCATCCCAATACTACCTTCCTGAATTAAGTCCAGTAAATCTACGTTGCGCTTAATATACTTTTTCGCCACTGACACCACTAGGCGCAAATTGGCTTCCACCATTTTCCGCTTGGCTATTTCACCATCAGCGATCGCTCGTTTTAGTTCTGTTACCTCTAATTTAGCCGCTTGCGCCCATTCTTCCCAATTTGGTTGATGTCCCAGCTGATTGGCAAGAGATACTTTGGTTGTGTACAATGCAGTTGCCCTTTGTACCTGCTTACCATATTGAATTTCTTGCTCGTGGGTTAAAAGTGGTACGCGACCTATTTCACGCAAATAAGTACGCACGAGGTCTGTAGGTGTATGGACGGTCTTCATAGTGCGACTGTGTAAATAGTTAGGAGCAATGAGGTATTTAATCTAGGGAGACTCCTATTGGCTAATAGCCAATCTAGGAGCAATCTGTGTTTGTGCTTAGTCATCCTTGGGAATGACCAGTCCGGCTATAAATATCAAATTAGGTTTTTGACTGATAGAAGATAAAATCTATAGTTTTTTTATTATTTTTGCAAGTATCTTAAGTTAGGTATCAAGAGATTATATACAAGTTTCTTACGTTTATTTTTAATAATTGTAACATTTATGATTTTTTTCTGGCTATTAATCTTGAGATAGATTTATGATAATTTTCTTTATATCGAAGGGGCTATAGTAATTATAGAGAGGAATATATTGTTATCATTGTTCAGTTGATATTTATGATATTTGTTTACATAACTCAATCATAAATGTAATTGCCTGGAGATTCACAAGGCTTTATTTTTTCTTTCGAGTGTTTGGAGAGTGAGAAAAAGTGAAAGAAATAATAGACTCATGTGCAAGTTGCTCCCTGTCCATTGTGAATAGGTTTTACGGATTCAAACTTCAATAAGCGATCGCTCACTATGCTTGTCTACATGATACTAGTGTTCTGTCCCATAAAATATGATGGTTTGAATAATGAACCGCATTAGCTCTCGCCATGCCCGTAGGGCTTTAGGCGCAAAGGGCGCAAAGGACAGAAGAAAGAACAGGACTTACGCAATTGTCACAATCGGTGGTTGGTGCGTGACGTTATAAGTCTTATTGCTACGTTCAAATATTTTCGCACCTCACGCACCCTACGCCCAAAAATATGCCAGTTGCGTAAGTCCTGAAGAAGAGAAATAGAGATTTTTATTTACCCATCAAAATTAGTGTGGTGGAGTACTAGTTTTATAGTCATATTTATATGACTTTAGCTATAAGAGGTGGGGTTTTCAACTCCAGGGGGGTGTGATGGAAACCCCACATATTTTATGGGACAAAGCACTAGCACTTACTTTGAAAATAAAGCTTTGGTAATTGCCACCAAGGAACATCGGGATGTTCGTGATGTTCTTGATGATAGCCAAAATGATAGCAACTTAAAAATGACCAAAAAATCGGTAAATTGGTGCTACTTGTGCGATGAAAATTTTTGTATCCCCCTGGTGGTTGGCGATGGGGGAGGAAAGTTCCAAAATAGAACAATTGCAGGGAACTCAAACCTAGGGGTAATGCCCAAAATAAGCCCAGATTAACAGGAGGGATATGGAATGTATAAACCAGCAGAATCAAAACACCAAGGAAACAGATAAATTGCTGCCAATGCCAATATCCTTTAATAAAATACAAATACCAGGCAAACCAGTATGTATCCTTACCATTATGAAAATCTGGATCTTGAGCACTAGCTGGATAGCGATGGTGTAACCAATGCTTGCGTAAGAGCTTTTCGTAGGAAAAAAGCCCATACAAGGAAATTGCTAGTACACCAAAGCTACGATTGAGGGTTGGATTGTGCGGACAAACTAGCCCATGCATCGCTTCATGGGCAATAATAAATAAACCCGTATTGAGAAAAGTCTGCAAAATAATTCCGAGAACAAATCCCAGGGGATGAATTGCTCCAACTTCACAACTAAGGAGGAAAGGTAGGGTAGCGCACCACAATCCTAAGATTATAGTTGCCACTACTAAACCTTTCGAGCTGGCAATGTAACGGTAAAGCATCATTGCATTCTTGCAAGGGCAGTCACTTTAGCTCGTTTATCGGGACTTAAACCTGCCAATTCATCACTATTTAACCATCCTTCTTTGATTAACTTGGCAAGAATGAAAATTGGCGTAGAATCTCTATAGTCATACTTACCATCAATATCGTATCTTTTCGTATTTAAATAATCATTTAAAGTCCAAATATCATTTATTTCAGTTATTTGGCTAGCTTTTTGGCTAATTTCAGCCACCAAAGCCGTCGTTTCTCTTGTATAAGCTGTATTCAAAGCTGCACGAGCTATTTGTTTTTCTGTTTCTGACCATTCCTGTGGAGCTTTCTGTTGCATGTCGAATTTGAAAGTGAATAAAAAACGCTCTGAAAATAGAGCGTATATATCTTAAATTGGGGGTTATAAATAGTAATCTGCTCTTACTTGGGTAGTATTTTACAGCTTGCTGTGACTATCGAGCCAGGTTTAACAACTCTTTGGGAGATGCAAGCAAGTCTATAGCCACAAAGAAAATCTTACCTTGAGGATCGAGTAAGAATCGCCAAGCAATATTCATGCCGACGTTACCACCAAACCAAGGTGTTTGGCATTTACCTGTAACTTTAATTTGGGTGAAGCCATCATCAGTTGGTTCCGCAACACCCCGTTCGGGAATCAATTTGAGATTCTGGCATTCTTCACGGAAAAACCGTAAAACTTCTTCCTTACCAGCAATTGGTCGGCGAAATGGGGGTTGTAAGGCTCCATCGGGGGTAAATAACTCAATTAATGCATCAAAATCATTAGCATTCAAGTTATTCATGTAGCTGAGAATCGTCGGATTGTCTATGCCTTCGATCTTAACTTGAGTCCGTTGTGAGATTTCTTTGGGTGGAACAACCGGCTCACTAACTCTTTTGAAGCCACTTATTTTGTTGGTATCGTAACCCATATCCACAACTGCATTGCGGAGAACAGTGATTTGCTGACCAGATTCTAAGCTACTAATGGTTGCGAGAATGGCATTAGCATTCGCTGAAAGCTTGTAACCTTCAGGAATCGGTGCTACTACTCCCTGCTCCATCAATTTTCCTAATTCATACCAAAAACCAAGCTTGACGTTTGCTGTCCAAGTAGCATAGGTGCGACTGATTGGTGTATCAGCTCGGTTGGCTAAGTCGCACATAGCCTGACTTTGGGCCATGGGAGTCATGTCACTAATTTCTTTGATGGTTCTTTGGGCAAACTGCATACTGGCTGCTCCAGGGGCCGCAACCGTGATGGTTTTACCCATTTCTAAGTAGGCGAACCAAATTAATGCTAGTTGATCTTCAGCACTGAGCTGGCTGAATCTAGCAATGGTTGCAGGTACAGCATCAGCAGCTAAAGTATTGGGAAAGATGTTTCTGGCTGAATCGATAGTAAATGGCATATTGTTTCGAGCTTAGATTTACGCAGAAGAAATTAAGTTGAGTGTTCTTTTTGATTTGGGAACTGAATCAACTCCTCATAGATGAAGCTGGCTACGGCTCCACCAGGGATTATTGAGCTCTACAAATGGACATTTTCACCCTGTTGGTGTAATCGACGTGGTAACAAGGAACCACTCTTTAATTAAATGTTTAGCCCAACCACAAAATTAGTATAAAACTTTTAGGCCAGGTTATTAGCACTCAAGGTTGTAAAGCCTTGAGCGCACTTTTTATATGCCAGCCGTTTTATATAAAGAAGGTGGCTGACGGTTTTGAATGGATTGTTAACAATAGTAAAGTTTATTAAAGTTATATAAACTAAATTTTATATTTTCTTAAGATTTGATTTATTTGCAGGGCGCATTTTTCTTTGTCGAAATATATAAACTTGTGATAAAAATAACTTAAAAATATTAAAAATATTAGGTTTTACAACCCTTTTAGAGCAAAATTTCATGTTTAATGCCAAGTGTAGCAGTAATTTCCGGAGATTTGCGCTATAAACTGAATTAAGTGTTATTTATTGCTGAGATAAAAAACAACTACGTAATAACCAGAAGGTCAAATCTTATATGCGTTATCGAATTCGTGGGATTGTTGTCGCCAGTATGGTGTGTGTTTTTGCTGTGTGTACTTCCCCGGTAAGAGCACAATCAGAGGCAGTTGAAGAGGCTGCGGTAGAAAAGGTTCAAGCTGTAACTATTGGAGATACCAAAAATGCAGTTACCACTAAAAATGTCAAAATTCCCCTGGAAGAGCTGAAATTACTAGTCAAGCCTCTCACCTTAGCAGAACTGGAAACCGAATCCTCAGCCTGGCTACAGATACTTAAAGAAAAAGTTCAAGAGATTAGTGATGCTGAAATTGCCATTAAGCGTCAAAATCAGAGCATTGGTAAGGAGAAAGAAGCAGCGGAGGCTTTAGAACAGGCCGTTTCAGCCCTCAAAGAAGCGGAATCAGCTAAAGCTAAGGCGAATCCAGGCTCACCAGAATATGAAGAAGCAACAAAAAAGATAGAAGAAGCTAAAGAAAATCTGAAAAAAGCCGAATCGGCAATTGAAGAAGCAAAAACCGCAAAAAAGGAGCTGCAAAAGAATGAAGCTTTGAGTGATGCTTTAGACAAGGCTAAGGAAACAGGGGAACTGGAAAAGGCGAAACAAGTCCTGAAAACAGCCAAGCAAGAGCGAGAAAATATGACTGCTGGCTCCTTAGCATACGACGAGGCGACTAAAAAGATTGATGCCCTAGATGCCGCCATCGAAACCTTTGAATCAGCCCAATTAGCTCAACAAAAAGCTACCCCAGACTCCCCAGAGTATGAAAAAGCAACTCAGGAACTAGAAGCAGCAGAGGAATCCCTGAAAAAAGCCCGTTCAGCGATTGATGGAACTAAATCAAGTCAACAATCTTCCCTGAATCTGAATAAACTAGCAAATGTTGTGGAAGACACCGCAATCTCCAGCAGTGGCGACACTAAAGTTGCTAATTCCGGGGAGGTTGTGAACGAAAAAGAAAGTCTCCAACAAAAAGGAAACAAGCTGGAAGAAGCAGCAGAGCAGTTGGAAAAAAAGGCTGATGAAGATTCCAAATTAAAGAATCAACTGGTTGTCACTGTTACTGAATTACAGTCAGAGCGAACAGCAATAGTCGATCGTTTTAAAGTCGTCTTAGATGAACTGCAACTCAAAGGAGGCGATCCTAAACCTTACAAGCAGTATATTGAAGCCATTAGTATTGTAGAAATAGACTTGAAAGATGCTGATGGGGTTGGGGTACGATTTGTCAGTTGGTTAAAATCTGGGGAAGGTGGCTTGCGCTGGGCCATCAATCTTGGTAAATTCGTGGGCATTGTAATTGCCTCGATTATTGTTTCCCAAATTCTTGCCATTTTACTCAACCGTTTTCTGGCCAAATTTGACAATGTATCTGCACTATTGCGCCAGTTTACCGTTATGCTGGTCAAACGCGGTGGGGTTGTAGTTGGTTTCATGCTGGCACTCACGGCATTGGAAGTCAGCCTTGGTCCGATTTTAGCCTTGGTTGGGGGTGCGAGTTTTGTGTTGGCCTTTGCCTTGCAAAGTAACCTTGGTAATTTGGCCAGTGGTTTAATGATGCTGGTTTACAAGCCTTTCGATGTTGGCGATGAGGTGAAACTCAGTGGTATTTGGGGTTATGTGGATTCTATTACCCTAGCGAGTACAAAAATCAAAGGATTCCAAGGTCAGATGTTTAATATTCCCAACAGTGTGGTTTGGAGTGGTATGATCGAAACCTTGACCCAGGGTAAGATGCGAAAAGTTAGCATTTGGCTGCGAGTTTCTTTTAACGAAGACTTAGGGCGTGTTGAGCAGTTGCTGATGGAGATTATGAAATCCCATCCCCTAATTATTCAAGATCCACCCCCGTCAACCTCTGTATGGCAAATTGAAGATTACTACATCAGTGTTGGTGTTGGTGGATGGGCAACACAAAAAGATTATTGGCAAGCCCATGAAGATACTGTCCGCATGATTCGGGAAAGATTTCTCCAAGAAGGTATTGCCCTTGCTGCTATCCCTGTCCAGGAAGAAATTAGCATCCAAGGAGCATCTAGGAAAGTTCCTCAAATTACTGCCGATAGAATGATAAATTCTGTGGAAACGGGAGTTTCTTCGAGGCTTTAGCTATCCTTGTCTAAATTTGCAATTTTTTAATTTTAGCCCAGAGAATATCACAAAGTTCCTTCTAATGTGGCAGCTACAACTCGGTGATCCCGGTCTTGTCGTAACTCCATTAAAGCAGCTTGTGCCTCTGGGCTATGGAATTTTCTCAATGCTTTGGCCACCTTAGCCCGCACATGCCAGATATCTGATACAGCTAGGGGAAGGAGCATTTGTAAAACTGTTTCGGCTTGGGGAGTCTGTGCAAATCGACCTAAATTTGCGATCGCAGTTAGTCTAACTAATGGATCTTTTCCCTCAAGTCCAATTTCACACATTTTCAATAGAATATCTGAATAGTTCATATCTTCCATGACAGCAAAAATGCTCTGTCTCACCAACCAATGGGGTTCCTGCTCAAATAATTCTTCTAGATAAGGTAAAGCTCTGTCCAACCCATATTTAGCCAGGGAGTTAGCCGCTTCGGCACGCACATTAGGATCTTTCTCGTTGGCAAGTATATCTAACAATGCCTCAAACCCTTCTTCAGTTTGCTTATAACCAAACCCCATGGCCACATAGGAGCGAATCATAAACTCTTTGTCATGCATTCTTCGCTTGAGCAGGGGAACTACAACTTCAGGATTATGGTGACGTAGTTCTACAATTGCTCTGATCCGATTTTGAGAGTCTGGACTATTGAGATAGGTTTTGATTTCTTGTAATTCCATTGTTGTATATATTGAGAATTGTATTATTTAAAATCTAGTTTACAATTTTTTACAAAAATTATCATTTATAGATTTATAGGACTTACCCATTGACAAAAAAGCCTAAACATGAATATAAACTATGTCTGCAACTGGGAATCTAGAAGAAGGTTTCAGAGTACTTGATAAACTTGATGTCATTGCTTTGTGACAATAGCAGGTGCGTTCCCAATAATTGAGCGGTGGAGTAGTAAGGTAGCTTCGGGGAACGCATTCTACAAGATTATGCCGCACTATTCGCCAAAGGTATTCATATTGTTATATGGTAGGTATTGCTCCCCTTGCCTGATATATAGTAAAGGTGAATATGATAATTCCCTGGGATGCCATAATTGCAGATGAAAAAATTACTCGCTATTTATTAGTTCCAAGGGAACAAGATGATAAATCAAAATTTCTTGCCCAAGCTGGATTCACTCAAGAAAATCCAGAAATGTTAAAAATTGCAATTCGTCAACTTGCAGATTCAACAGAAGCGATACAAGATAGAGATAATGAATATGGAGTGTTTTATCGCGTTGTTGGTGAATTAATTGGTGTGAATGGACGTAATCTAGCAGTAATTACAGTTTGGCTACAAAGGGCTATTGATAGCAAATTTCAGTTTATCACCCTTAAACCCGATAGAAGAGAATCCTAATATGAATTTTGAACTATTCCAACGTGTGGCATTAAACCGTGATTTACCCCAACATCAATTAAAAAAAGGTGATGTGGCAACTTTAATTGATTTTATACCTCATCCTCATAATGATGAAGAAGGATGTGTTCTAGAGGTATTCAATGCGACAGGGGAATCAATTGCTGTTGTTATTGTCCCAATTTTTGATATTAAATCCCTGAGAAATAATGAAATTTTCAGTGTTCGTTCTTTGGTGGAGATTTAGAGTGAGCAGCATCTATGTTATTGCCCAGAATTAAATACAAATTCTTCATAGGAATTATCAAATGTGAGCTTTTCTAATACCAATTTGAAAAAAGAATGCGACAGATGGGTAGGGGTTTAGCAGTACTAAATCCCTACGAATAATTTAATTTATGTGTCGCAAACATTATTTTAATTGGTATAATTTATATTTAATCGACATTTCCCAAAGACTGGCAAGTAGGTTCATAAATCCTCAATCTCAAAAACCAATAGCACTTATCCTTCTTGTATTCTTGCTGCTATTTTCTCTTCCCAATTATTATCTTCTAAATCAAATGCAACAAATTAATAGTAACGAATTACCTGAAAATCTCCAGAAATTATTTACAGAAATACAACGTACTAAGACACCTTTAACTGTTACCCATGAAGGCAAACCATTAGTAATTATATCTCCGGCGAAAACTCAGCCCAAGCGCCCAGCTTTTGGAGCGATGAAAGGAAGCGGCGAAATTTTGGGAGATTTAATTACTCCAGCAGTTCCCCTTAATACCTGGGAAGTACTTCAGTGAAACTTTTACTAGATACCCACATCTGGCTTTGGTATCTCCTGGGTGAGGAATGTCTATCTAACAATCTCCAAACCATAATTGCAGAGGAAACAACTGAGCTTTGGCTTATATCATGTCCGGGGGTATACCCATAGTATGTCATTGCGAGTGGAACGAAGTGAAACGACGCAATCACAAGGTCTTTGGGATTGCTTCCCTTCGGTCGCAATGACGGTTATTTAAACGGACATGATAT
>JASJCX010000248.1 GCA_030065255.1 Calothrix sp. MO_167.B42
AGTATGTCATTGCGAGTGGAACGAAGTGAAACGACGCAATCACAAGGTCTTTGGGATTGCTTCCCTACTCTGCGAGAACGCTTTCAGCGAACGGTCGCAATGACGGTTATTTAAACGGACATGATATAATTAAGCTAACTTGATATTATAGCACTACGTAATTAGGGCGCGTACCAGAAATATTGAACAACCAAACCTATAAACAGTAAACTTATTACTCATTACTCATTACTTATTACTCATACTCATTACTTACACAATCTCTGGGGTTAAAGCACCACCACAACTTGAACCACTACCAGCAGTACAGCCATAACAGTAAGCAGCAGTTTCCACATGTGCGATCGCATCTAGATTACCATGTTTGAGCAATTGACTAACTGTGATTGGTTTTCCAGAGGAGTTTTTGGCGGGTAAGTTCATCATTTGATTGAAGTCACAATCATAAATATTACCGAGATAATCAATGGAAAGTTGATCCCGACACATCAAATTTTCTACTGTACTATGGTTGAAATTCGACTCTAAAAACTGTAAGTAAGGTGTATAGAGTTTCTTCCTTTCTAAATAAAATTTAGTTCTACCAACAGGGATATTGGTAATAGTAAATAAATTATTGAAAACAATAGCAAAATTTTCTTGTAAGAAGGCTTTGTAATCTTGTTCTAATTGGGCTTGTTGGGGGGTTAAAGTAAATTTATCGCTGGTAGGTAGTTGGGGATTATATACCAAATCTACAATTAAATCGGGATGTTTGCCATAACCAAGTTGATTTAGCCATTGCAGAGCTTTAATGGAGTTATCAAAAACACCATTACCCCGCATTCTGTCAACATTATCAGCTAGATAACAAGGAAGAGAAGCAACTACCCGAATTTTGTGTTGAGCAAAATATTCTGGTAAATCTCCAAATCCATGTTCAAAGTAAATTGTTAAATTAGACCGGACAATTACCTGTTTTCCCGTAGCTGTAGCCGCTTCTACTAACGGTTTAAAGCCATAATTCATCTCCGGTGCGCCGCCAGTTAGATCGACAATTTTAATTTGCGGAAATTGATGAATTAATTCAATTAATTGTTCGCAAATTTCGGGAGAAAGTTCTTCTGTGCGTTTTGGGCCTGCTTCCACATGACAATGGTTACAAGCTAAATTGCACCGCTTACCTAGATTAATTTGTAGTACTTGAATTTGCTGTTTAGTTAAAGGTGATTCTAGCTTATGTTTAAATGGTGTGATTGTGGGATTAATTGATTCTACTGGCATGGTTCATATATTCCTAGTAAATATTAAGGGTATAGGATATAGGGTACAGGCTTCGGCCGTGAGCTCAGCCGAACGGGTAAAGCAGTCGATCAAACTGTTTTTTGATTTATAAATGTCCGCGCCCTAATTTCGTAGTACGATACATATTTATAATCCAGCAAAATCATGACCTAACCCCCGCTTTTTACTACATAAAAATCTTTCCCTCTCCTTAATAAGGAGAGGGATGTCCGTAAGGACAGGGTGAGGTTTTCGGTGGGATTGATGGTTCATAATATTCCTAGTAAATATTAAAGCTAAGGTGTATACACATCTCTCTAATCCAGCAAAATCATTACCTCACCCTCGCTTTTTACTGCGTAAAAATCTTTCCCTCTCCTTATTAAGGAGAGGGATGTCCGTAAGTACAGGGTGAGGTTTTCGGTGGGATTGTTGGTAATTTCATCACTTGTGTACACCGTAGCCTTAACAAGTACAGGGTGAGGTTTTCGGTGAATATCTTGGAATAATCACAAAGAAAATTATCCTTTCATCCTAACAACAACCACCGCCAGTATAATGCCAAGTTGAATCTGTAATCATAATATTTTGTGGCATTAATTTACCTAATTTACCAGCAGTTTTATCACATACTGCTGCTGGAATTCCTTTTTGCAAAATATGACCAGCTCCGTCATCAAAGTATTCTTCCGCCCCGGCATAAATAGCTGTTTTTCCAGTAAAAATACAAGCCCCATCTTCGGGAATAATTACTTTGAAAGATACAGAATCTAAACTTTCTAAAAGTAATGGTTCTGGTAAATTATAAGTTTGAGAATCTAGGAGACGATAGGGACGACGGGTGCGAATTTCCACTTGACCAAAACCAGCACAAATAATTCGATGAACATAATCTTCATAGGTTAACGCCCCTGACAAACACATGGCTCGCAAACGTTCATCCTGCTGTAAATGTTCGGGAATGGGACGAGTCGCAATGGGATCGCTCATCTGTAACCTTCCCCCGGGTTTTAAGACGCGATATGCTTCATTCAAAGCACAACTTAAATCCTCTGGCTCAAAGATATTAAACAAACAGTTTTGGGCGACAACATCCACAGAATCGTCATGAACGGGTAATTTGAAAGCATCGCCATCACGAATTTCCACAAAACTGGGGTCAAACCAAGGATTTTCTTGGGCTGCTATTTCTAGATTCCGGGCTGCTGCTTCTCGCATTTCTGGTACGGGATCTATGGCGATTACAGCCCCGGGACGACGGGAAAAATAAGCAAATTGCAAGGCTTCTAAACCACCACCAACGCCGACATATAAAACGGTGGGATTGTTCACAAGTTCTGCGGGATGGACTGTGGTACCGCAACCATAGTTCATTTCCTGCATTTGCAGAGGAACTTTTAATCCTGGTAGCTGTAGTGGAGAACTTTGAACGCAGCAAAGCCCTACTTGTGGTGTTTGAGCAACTTCACCGTAGAATTGTGCAGCTGTATCGAGATAGGTCATTCGACTCCTAAGTTATGCAATATTATTAAGATTATCCCTTAATTTAACTATGACAGGACTTACGCAAAAAATGTCGAAAGTAGTGATAATCCGTTCATTAACACGACGAAAAATTAGGGTTTCCAGATGATTCTCCGTAAGTCCTATATGAGTAATTCCACTTTAGGTACTCATATGATAGAGTCCTTGTAGAAAAAACCAGTGATTAGCGATATGGTCACTCACCACTGGATTGATTCTTGAGGTAAGCAACAATTCATTTGCGGCTATTTTTATTTAAGGCGATTGGATTGAAAAATTTGTGAGTTTTTCCTGAGAATCTACTGAATAAAAGATAAAATTTTTTGCAAAATCTAGGGACTGTTTTCAAACGCGCCGTCACCCTACAGGGTAGGGCTATACGAACAAACACTGTCTACGCTTTAGCCCACGCAGGTGTCTACCCTTCACCTAAGCCGCTGTTGCGTCTAATGTCCGTGTAGCGATACCCTTCTAGGGTATTGCATAAAAACTGGCATACTCCCTTATTAACTAGTAGTCAATCACGCAAAACGTAACCGACTCCACGCACAGTTTGAATCAGCCGCTTTTCGTTATTTGCTTCTAGTTTCAATCGCAGATAGCGAATATAAACTTCAATAATATTGGAATCCCCCATAAAGTCGTAACCCCACACGGTTTCCAAAATGCGATCGCGGGTGATTACCTGACGGGGATTTGTCAGTAAATATTCGAGTAAATCAAACTCTTTGGCTGTTAATTCTATAGCACGCTCGCCCCTATATACTTCCCTGGTGGCCCGGTTTAATTTTAAATCGTCAAATAGTAATATATCTGCATCTGTTTCTTGGGTACGCCGCAAATTCGCCCGCACCCTGGCTAACAACTCCTCCACACTGAAGGGTTTCACCACATAGTCATCCGCACCTGCATCCAATCCAGCCACGCGATCGCCAACTTCATCTTTTGCTGTGAGTAAAATAATTGGCACTTGATCCCCGGTACTACGTAGACGACGACAAATCTCTACACCAGTCATGCCCGGTAACATCCAGTCTAAAATTAATAAATCAGGATGGGATTCCCTTGCTGTTGTTAGTCCTGTTAACCCATCATTGGCTATAGTCACTTGGTAGCCTTCGCAAGTCAATTCCAACTCTATAAATCGAGCTAACTTAACTTCATCTTCTACCAATAAAATGTGTACCGTCATTTCAGTTATTAATTATCAGTTTTTCTTGAGTCTGATTTAAGGACATTAAAAACAATTATTTCTCTTGTTCACTCTGTTTTAACAATAGGGATTGTGGTTAGAGTTATTTTTATTTGCTGAGTATAATTTCGTTTGTATCTGTATAAATACTTTCATCGTTGTTTATTTTAATTGCTAAATTATACAATACATATGGTCTCATAAAATGCTGATAAGAATTGTTGCATTTTTGGTTTCGGAATGGGAAACGATGAATAAAACCCATGAGTAATAGTACATACTAAATATAGTAAACATTGGTGAACTAGTTTCCAATCACAAATACCAGATGACACAAACAGATCCCATATCTTTTTCCTCCCATGATTCACAAAGAGGAAGACGCGCTCTGGCAATTTTATCGAACCTGAGTTACCGTACAGATCAATTTAGCTATTACCTACGGGAAATCACTTTCAGTATTAGCGAATTGCTGCAATTGGATTGGTCTGTAGTTACCCTGTGCGATCGTGATTATAGAATCCTAGCTAGTAATATTGAACTAGGAGATGCAGGTAAACAAGTTTACTCCCTCCATGGCAGTTTAACTGGTACTGTGGTGGAAACAGGCAAAGTTCTAGCCATCACAGATGCTACAAGCTGTACTCAATACGGTAGTCCACCCCCTGGTTATCAAGCCTATTTGGGGGTGCCTTTGCGTACTCCCCAAGGGAAAGTAGTGGGAACGATTTGTTGCTTTGATAAACAACCACGGCGATTTACTCAAGATGAGATTGACATTGCCGAGTTATTTTCCGAACGAGCAGCCACAGCAATTGATAACTATCAGCTTTACCAACAACAGTTGCAATTTAACCATATTTTAGAAACTGAAGTACAAAAAAGAACAGAAGAATTGCAAGCGGCTCAAGCTAAACTTGTGGAGAAAGAGCGTTTAGCAGCCATTGGTGAATTTTCTGCTGGTATTATCCATGAAATTCGTAATCCCTTAACTACCATCAAAATGGGATTAAATTCCTTTAAAAAACTAGATTTATCACTACTCTCAAAAGAGCGATTATCCTTGGCATTATCGGAATCGGAGCGTTTAGAAAGATTGTTAGCAGAAATCTTACTTTATGCCAAGCCTCAAACCTTAAAGTTAGAAGAAATTGATCTGAACAATTGGATTTCCCAAATGTTGCGATCGCTACAAGAAATGCCAGAAGCTACAGAAAAATTTATCGAATATTCTCCGACTACGAATATTCCTAAAATTCAGGTAGATAAAGATAAATTGCAGCAAATATTAATTAATATAGTACGCAACGCATTGGAAGCAACACCCGTAGGAAGTACTGTTAAATTATTAGTTAGTGAACAACTGATAAACAATCAAACTTGTATTCATGTTCATAATAACGGTGAACCCATCCCTCCAGAGGTTTTACCTAAATTAACTCAGCCTTTTTTCTCAACGAAAACCTCTGGAACTGGATTGGGATTAGCAATCTGTAAAAGGATTGCGGAGCTCCATGGTGGAGCATTAGAAATTACATCAAATTTGACTGAAGGCACTACAGTAACGGTAAAATTGCCTTTATGCAGTCAACAGTAAGCGGTGATATCTTCTCCACATTCATCTGCTAAATAGCACAGAGCCTTAAAACGCAAGCTGACAAATTCTTCGTACAAAGGATTCAACTTACACATGGGAGGAATGTGAAGGATTTTGCGTCCCAACACAACGATATCTCTTTCAAATGGACATTGGGCAGGAATCAGTTTACACAAGGTGTGAGCTAATTCTGGGTTATGAATTTCGAGGGAATTTAACCATTGACGGATAGGGAATAGGAAATCTCTGTGGTGGCGAATGTGGGAAAAGCTAGTCATAGTTCTTACCTGGGAATATATAAGTGGTAAATTTAGTGATGGTTTAGATAATAGGTAAACCGTTCTATATATAAATTACGTTCAATGACATTGACTTATGCAGCCATCAATTGTTTCGGTGAAACATTTTTGTCTTTGAGGAACACTTATAACTACACCAGATAATCTTTGCTTTCCGTATAAATTTTGATATTTTTTGATTGTTAGTATCCAGGTAAATCCGACTGCATACTGGTATCATTCCTAAATCATGTGTGAGAAGTTAGATCCCCGACTTTTAAAGAAAAGTCGGGGATCTGAGCCTCTCCAAATTTGCAAACTAAACCATCCGTTGGTAAAAATAATTGCGAAAGATGAATCATATCAAATCCGACTCCACCGGAATGAGAAAAAACCACTCCAGGCGCACAGAACGCAACAGAAAGGGAAAAAGAGAGGAAATTTAAATAATTCCGATACAAACGGAAACGATATCATAACAATATCCCCGATTTTATAGAAAAATCGGGGATAAAAATAGTTTACATATCTTATTCTTTACTAATTAGTTAAGAAAAATAGTAGATTGGGTGCAACGAAGTGGAACCCAACAAAAGCATTGAGCGGATTTGAAATGACTTGCTCATCTGACATATCGAATAATTGAAGTTAAATTAGAAAAATCGGGCTGGTGAGGAAAGGTACCAGATGTTGCAAGTAGAGCAAATCTTAGAAAATCGCTATCAACTTCAGAGCCAATTAGGTAATAATGGAATTCGCCAAACTTGGTTAGCAAGGGATTTACAAGCTACTGATGCTAAGAACCAACAAGTTGTAGTTAAACTCCTTGCTTTCGGTGGTACAGTACAGTGGGAGGATCTAAAACTGTTTGAAAGAGAAGCGCAGATTCTCAAGCAGTTAGATCATCCCCGTATTCCCAAGTATATAGATTATTTTTCCATTGACGATCGCACACTCTGGTTTGGTTTGGTAGAACAATATATACCAGGTGATTCCCTCAAGGACAAGTTAGCTCAGAAAACAAGGTTTACGGAAAAACAAGTTAGAAAAATTGCAGTTGAAGTCTTAAATACTTTAATTTATTTACATAATTTGCATCCGAGTGTACTCCATAGGGATATTAAACCGAGTAACTTAATCTGGGGTGAAGATAATCAGATTTATGTGGTTGATTTTGGTGCGGTTCAAGATAAAGCTGCCAAAGAAGGTGTAACTTTTACCGTAGTTGGTACTTATGGTTATGCTCCTATGGAACAATTTGGTGGTAAAGCTGTGCCAGCATCAGACTTATACGCCCTGGGAGCAACCTTAATTCATTTGTTAACGGCTATTCCCCCAGGAGATTTACCACAACGGGATTTACGGATGCAGTTTGCCGAACTAGTAAACCCCCGTTCCACTTTTATGGTTAGCTGGCTGCAAAAAATGATAGAACCAGCACCAGAAAAACGTTTCGCCAGTGCTGATGAAGCACTAACTGCTCTCAAATCTGGTTTGGTTCACAATTCGGTAACTACTGATGTTGTATTACAACCAACAGAATTTATCAATAATTCTGGGTGCGGCATTACTAATGCATCAGAAAAAGTACCAGAGGCAATTATGGGTTGGAATTGGGGAGCATTCCTCATGCCTTGGTTATGGCTGTTTCCTAATCGAGTTTGGTGGGGATTATTATGTTTGATTCCTAATGTCGGTTGGATAATGGCAATCTTTATGGGTATCAAAGGTAATGAATGGGCTTGGAAAAGTAGGTATTGGCGGAGTATCCAACAATTTAAAGCCCATCAAAGGGGTTGGGCGATTGCCGGAATTATGATTGGCCTACCTTTTAGTCTACTCTTTTGGTGTGCTGCGATCGCAGCAGTATTTGGAACTATAAATTAATTAAATAGCATCAAGGGGAATGAGCGAATTTAGAATGAAGAATTCAGAATTATTACCCCATCGATGAATCGAGGGGCTTGTATCCAATTTTTTCTTGGTCAACTGTCCACTGCCAACCATCAACCGTCAACCGTCAACCGTCAACTTAAATCTGTCTTATTCTTTGTTCAAAATGGTACAAGTCTTGAGAGATTTTCAAATGTTTTTTTAAGTAAAGTTGCCAGAAATATATCTTTAGAAGCCGGTAAACTAGCAAGTATTGACTTGAAAAAGTCGTACTGCCCGATCGCTAAAATTTCCCACTGATGAATGATAATGAGAACTAACCTAAATCACCATCCTTTCACAAATACGCCAAAAAATCTGAGTTTGGCTTTTGGTAGGATCAAAAATTACCTATGAAAAAAACCTTTGTCCTCGATACTAATGTACTATTGCACGACCCCAGTGCCATGCTCAAATTCGAGGATAATGATATTGTCCTACCCATCGCAATTATTGAAGAATTAGATCGTTTCAAAAAGCAGCCAGAACTCACAGGTAGAAATGCCCGTCAATCATCCCGGCTCTTAGATGAGTTACGTCAAAGGGGACAATTGACACAAGGCATTCCCATTAATGGAGGTGGTTCCTTAAAAGTGGCCTTGTGTCATCGAGAAACCCTGGATAAATTACCATTAGAATTGGCCGGAGACAAGGGGGACAACGCCATCCTGGCAGTGGCCTTAGAAGCCCAGAGCAGTTGTCAGTGTCCTGTGGTGCTAGTTAGCAAGGATACCAATCTGCGGATTAAAGCTAATGCCCTCAATTTAGCTGCGGCAGATTATGAAGCTGATAAAGTCGATCTGGATGAGCTCTACACTGGCATGGATGAGGTAACAGTAGAGACACAACAGATTGAAGAATTCTTTAAACAGGGTGAAATAACCTTAGAGCAAAAGTTATTCCCCAACCAAGCCCTGACCTTGATTGATGTAGCTAATCCCCACCATACAGCCCTAGGTGTAGTCAATGAAACTAGTAGCAAAATAGTCTCCCTAGTGCCCATTCCCCAAGGGGGAATCTCTCGGATTAATCCCCGTAACCGCGCCCAAAAATTTGCCTTTGAACTATTGTTACGCGATCGCATTTCTTTAGTTACCCTAGTGGGGAAAGCAGGTACAGGCAAAACCCTATTAGCGATTGCAGCTGGATTGTATCAGGTAGCCGATCAAAGAATATACAATCGCTTGCTCATTTCTCGACCAGTAGTGCCTATGGGTAGGGATATTGGTTATTTACCCGGGGATGTGCGAGAAAAACTCACACCTTGGATGCAACCCCTTTACGACAACTTCGATTTGATTTTTGGTACCCAAGATACTTCCCTCAAACCCAAACACTGGCGCAAGGGCCATGAAGAACTACTGGGCATGGGATTATTACAAATTGAGCCTTTAACTTATATTCGGGGTCGTACCATCCCTAAACAATTTTTGATTGTAGATGAAGCTCAAAACCTCTCTCCCCATGAGGTGAAGACCATTCTTACCCGTGCTGGGGAAGGAACTAAGGTAGTACTTACAGGGGATCCCGAACAAATTGATAATCCCTATGTTGATGCTGCTAGTAATGGTTTAATATATGTGGTGGAAAGATTTAAGCATGAACCTTTGGCAGGCCATATTACCCTTTCCAAAGGCGAGCGTTCTAGTTTGGCCGAACGTGCAGCAATATTACTTTGATATGCTCCCACTATTTTGGTTGAACAGTTATAACTAAAGCTCGCGCAAAGGCGCAAAGGCGCAAAGAACCAAGGAAAAATAAGTCTGCACTCGCTTTGATTGCAAACAATTAGGCGAACTCGGTATACAGCACTTTGCAAGTAAATGAAGTACAAAATAACACACTAAAACTAAGAGTGGGATGGGTATCCAGTGCCCATCCAAATATACTTCACATGGGATAAAATATGCTGTAATATCATGTCCGTTTAAATAACCGTCATTGCGACCGTTCGCTGAAAGCGTTCTCGCAGAGTAGGGAAGCAATCCCAAAGACCTTGTGTTCGCGGAGCGTGCCCGTTAGGGCTTATGCGTCGTTTCACT
>JASJCX010000249.1 GCA_030065255.1 Calothrix sp. MO_167.B42
CTGCGGGAATCACTGCGTTTAATTGCCGAAGAAGGTATAGAAAATTGCTGGCAGCGTCACCAAACTAATGTGGAGTATCTGTGGCAAAAGTTGGAAGATTTAGGATTAGTTCTCCATGTGGAAAAACAGTTTCGCCTACCTACCCTAACAACAGTCCGCATTCCTGAAGGAGTAGATGGAAAAGCGATCGCCAAAAAGTTGCTCTTAGAACGGGGTATTGAAATTGGTGGCGGTTTGGGCGAACTCGGCGGTAAGGTTTGGCGCATTGGATTGATGGGTTTCAATAGTCGCCAGGAAAATGTTGATCGCCTGATTGCAGAATTACAACAAATACTACCGAACTAGTGCTTTGTCCCATTAATTTTGAGGGTTTGTGGCACAGCCATCCTGGCTGTGCAATGGTCCCCGCAGGGATGCCTGACCCACAAGTCATTATTTTTACCATCATATTTCATGGGACAGAACACTAGACTCTTGGTATTCTTGGTTAACTTAATAAAGGCGTAGGGATTCCTAAGACTTATATCATGTTAGCTTAATTACTTATAATTTCTGTTTGATTCACTCCAACCCTCTCTTACCCTCTCCTTAATAAGGAGAGGGTGCCGTAGGCGGGTGAGGTTTTATAAGTATTCATCCGCACATGATATTACTACTTAGGATAATCCCTGCTTTGCAAATAGGAATGTAAAAACTAGTGTTCTGTCCCATAAAATATGATGGGTTGGATAATGAACCGCAAAGGGCGCAAAGGGCGCAAAGGAAGAGGGAGAGAAGATAAATAGAGATATTCAATTTATCCATCAAAACTAATGGGACAGAACACTAAGCTGGTGGAACTTCTGAGGAAAAAGTTTCCATTGGATTCTCATCTATGAGTAATGTTGGAGTTTGAATCACAAAAGGAATTTCCGCACCCATCAGTCCATGTTTAACTCGTTCTGGTGTCTCTGGAAAAACTACAAACAGAGGATACACACTGCTAACTCCCTCACTTAAAATATGATGATGGCGGGGGGGCATTAACCATTCATAATCCTTATCTAACATAACTTGGGTTTGTCGCCATCGTCTTAAACAGTCAGAAAAATCTTCCTGGGGGCGGTGAATAAAGATGGAAATTTCCACCCCAGTTTTAATTTTCCACTCCGGATCGCACATTAAAATTGCCACATCACAAGGTAAATGAGTCACCTCCTTATCTGGAGAACAGCGCAGACGAATGATTGGTAAGGGAATGGCAATCACACTTTCATCTGGACGACGTAAGCTGGGAATCATTTCCAAATAAGGGCGATGTTGTTTTAAAAGTGCGATCGCTTCTAAATTATTACTATATAAAGCCAAGCTAGCTTCATATTGGGATTTTTGTACAGGCATTATCTATAGGGGTGAGTTATGAGGGGTTGGAGGATAGGAAATAGGGGACAGGGAATAGTTAAGAACAATGGTAGATTGGGTGTAACGAAGTGTAGACGCGACAGCGGCTTCTCGAAGAGTAACCCAACAAAGGATGATAATGTTGGGTTTCGTCCTTCAACCCAACCTACACCAGCTTTATATTAGGTATAGTAATGGACATATTGGTTAAGACAGTATTGTTCGACTCAAGAACCGTCAACTGTCAACTGTCAACTGTGCAACTGCTATATTTATCCCAACTCTTCAAATACCTTAAACATGGGTAGATACATAGCGAGCAAAATAGTACCAACCATACCCCCAAGTACCACAATCATTAATGGCTCTAAAACACTAGTTAGGGCTTTAACTGCTTGTTCTACTTCATCTTCATAGAAATCGGCAACTTTCATTAACATAGCATCGAGTTCACCAGTTTCTTCACCGATACTAATCATTTGAATTGCCATTGGTGGGAACACATCAAATTTTTGTAATGCTATACTAATTACCCCTCCTTGTTGTACCTCTTCCTTGGCTGAATCAATGGCATTGGCAACTACTTGATTACCAGAAGTATCTCGGACAATTTCCAAGGAAGTTAATATCGGTACTCCCGAACGAGTCAAAGAACCAAAAGTACGGCTAAAACGGGCAACTGAAGATTTTTGAATTAAGTCACCAAATAAAGGCATTTTCAAGGATAAGCGATCGATGGTTTGTTTACCAACTTCTGTTTTATAGTACTGTTTATAAGCAAAAACCAATACAATAAAACCAGCTATAACAACAAGTAGCCAATAACTTCTTAACAGTTTACTTACTGCCATGAGAAATAGTGTTAAAGCAGGTAATTCCACACCTATATCTTCAAATATATTGGCAAAAATTGGAATCAAAAATATTGTCATTCCTAAAAAAATTGCCACCGCAATAAAACCAACTACTACCGGATAAGAAAGTGCTGATTTAATTTGGTTTTGTAATCGAGCCACATCTTCTAACAACTTTGCTAATCGATTCAATACCTCATCCAAAACACCACCAACCTCTCCAGCCTGAACCATGCTGACATACAGACCATCAAAACAGTCAGGATGTTTACGCATCGCATCGGAAAGATTAACGCCATTTTGAACTTCATTACTAATCTCTAATAAGGCTTGTTTGAGCTTAGGATTTTCACACTGTTCAGATAATACTCCCAGGCTACGCACAATTGCGACACCAGCATTGATTAAAGCGGCAAACTGCCGTGAAAATACAGCTTTATCTTTAATTGTTACTTTAACCAGGGATGTCTGAAATTTTTTAAAATTAAAATCAGATAAACCTTGAGATTTTTTCAAGTCTTGGATTACAAAACCTTGCTCTCGGAGATTAGTGCGAGCTTCTTTTAAGGTTTCTGCAACAACTTTTTCTGTTTTGGAGTTTCCCTGGGAGTCTCTAATACGAGCGACAAATGTTGGCATAGGTAGAATAATTGTAAATCCACAATCAAAAATTAATACTTGTAAAATAGATAATAGATAATTGATAGTTGTGATATTATCTATTATTTATTAACTATTAACGTGCTTTTGCTCCAACTTTTCCTCCTGCCCCTTGTTTTGCCGCAGCACCTATTAAACGCTGGACTTCATCTGGTTTAGAAGTTTTGGAAATGGCTGCTTCAAAGGAAATATCACCTTTTTTATATAAATCTGCCAACACTTTTTCTAAAGTTTGCATCCCTAATTTACCTCCAGTTTGAATAGCTGAGTAAATTTGAGATGTTTTTCCTTCACGAATTAAGTTAGAAATAGCAGGGGTAATTACCATAATTTCTTGTGCCATTACCCGACCAAATTCTCCTGGTTTGGGATTTTTTCTCGGCACTAAAGTTTGGCTAAATACAGCGACCAAAGAATTGGACAACTGTACCCTTACCTGTTGTTGTCTTTCTGAAGGAAAAACGTCGATAATCCGGTCTACCGTCTGTGAAGCAGAGCTAGTATGCAAAGTTCCAAATACCAAGTGTCCAGTTTCCGCCGCACTAATTGCCAAGGAAATTGTTTCTAAATCCCGCATTTCCCCCACCAGAATAATATCTGGATCTTCCCGTAGAGCTGCTTTCAAAGCATTAGCAAAACTTTTTGTATCTTCACCCAATTGTCGCTGGTGGACTAAACTTTGAATAGATTCATAAACAAATTCAATGGGGTCTTCTACTGTTAAAATGTGCTCGGCACGGGTTCTGTTAATTAAGTCAATCATTGCTGCCAAGGTAGTTGTTTTACCAGAGCCAGTAGGACCAGTCACCAAAATCAATCCCCTTGGTTTTTCGGACATTTCCCGCACTACATCAGGCAAACCTAATTTCTCAAAGTTAGGTATTTTAGAACTTAATGCTCGTAAACAAGCAGCATAGGAACCACGATCCTTATAAACGTTTACCCGGAAACGCGCCAATCCCTTCACCCCATAGGAACAATCCAATTCCCAAGTTTGCTCCAAGGTTTTACGTTGATTATTATTCAGCATACTGAAAATGAGTCGCTGACACTGGTCTGGAGATAGGGGTTCATCGCCAATGGGAGTAAGTTTACCACTGATGCGGAAATAAGGAGGTAAACCTGCGGAGAGGTGCAAATCCGAACCTCCCATTTCAATCATTTGCTCCATTAAGTCTTCAATCATCATTTCCATGGTTGCATCTCCTGTTTAATTAACTATTAATTGTTGGTAATTTATATTTTGAGAAAATTGGTGGTGCAAGTTATATTATTTTGGATTTTATCCGTTGCCCATTTTGGATTTTGAAAGAGCTAATATATGAGCTTTTTCAGTTCCCATTTATTCCAATCATGTTACAAATTAGTATTAGTTTTTTATTACTACTAATTAGCAACAAAAGTCCACTGAATAATTATTAAAAACGCGGTGTCATACAGTAAGGACAATCTAGCCACTCTGGTTGTAAGGTAGCATCACAAGTTGCACAGGTAAGACTACTTTTACGTTTGGCTTTTAACTCAGCTTCCAAACCAGTGTCCGTGAACGTCACCCGCTCCACTTCCTCTAGGGTGGTGGCTCCTTCACGTACTAAGTCCAAACTGTACGCCAGCAAGGTTTTCATCCCTTCTTCCACTGCCACTTCTTTGATTCTTTCTGTAGGTGCTTCTTCGTTGATCAGGGTTTGCAGATTTTCGGTAATTTGCATCACTTCATATACACCACAGCGTCCTTTGTAGCCCACACCATTACATTTTTGACAAACCTGACCATTTGCAGCTTGGATCTCTTCTGGTGTGAGTTTATTAGCTTTGTAGAAAGTTAATTCCAAATCTTGGGAAGCTGATAAACCATAACGAGCTAATTCCTCTGTGGTGGGAGTATATGGAATACGACATTCAGAACAAACACGGCGCACCAAACGCTGTGCCAATACACCCAGAAGAGAACTGGAAACCATGAAAGGTTCAATACCCATTTCTCCCAAACGAGCGATGGCACCAGGAGCATCGTTGGTATGTAAGGTGGTTAATACTAAGTGGCCAGTTAATGCCGCCTCAATTGCTGTTTTTGCTGTTTCCTTATCCCGGGTTTCACCCACTAGTAACACATCTGGATCTTGTCGCAAAAAAGCCCGCAATGCCGTACTAAAATCCAGACCTTTTTCCCGAATTACCTGTACTTGGTTAATCCCTGGCAAACTATATTCAATGGGATCTTCTACCGTACTAATATTAATTCCAGGATCATTTTTTTCTGACAATGCCGAATATAAAGAGGTGGTTTTACCAGAACCTGTAGGCCCAGTTACTAAAATTAGACCAAAGGGACGAGACACCATCTCCTTGACAATAGATAAGGTTTCTGGGTTAGTAATTAACATATCCAGACCCAATTGGGTAGAAGAGTTATCTAAAATCCGCAGACAAACCTTTTCTCCATAACGACTAGGCAAAGTATTTACCCGAAAATCAACCTTTCTCCCTTCAAATAACCGGCGGATACGCCCATCTTGGGGTAATCGTCGCTCGGCAATATCCAAGTTGGAAATGATTTTAAATCTTGCCGTCACAGCAGGAATAATTTTTTTCGGTAGAGGATCAAAAGCCTCACGCAATACTCCATCCTTACGAAAGCGAATACGTAGATTTTCCTCCTGGGGTTCAATATGAATATCGGAAGTTCCATCATGCAAAGCTTTAGCCAGAATTCTATTCACCAGGTTGATAACCGGGGCATCCTCAGCACTTTTCATGGCTGCCCCCAAATCATCCTCGGATTCGTCTGGAGCGTCATCCAAATCGAGGTCATCAAGATTTTCTAAATCCTGATTAATATCTGTATACTTTTCTTGTTCTAGTTGTTTTTGACGACTTGCTAAATCATCCAAATATTGGTTAATTAATTGTTGGTAATCTTCCTGGGTAATTACCATTCGCTGTAATGATAATCCTTGGGGGCGGAGAATACGGTTTAAGTCATCTGATGCTTCCAAATTATCTGGAGCCACCATTGCCACTAATACAAAGGGTGGGTTTTCCTCTTCATGCTTGGACAATGGCACTAAATGATGGCGACGGCAAATGTCCACCGGAATCAAATTTTCAATTAACTCAGCTATCATAGAGCTGCCAACTGAGTTAACTTCGGGATCTAAACAGTCCACACCGTAGAGTATTTTCAGCTCAAACAGTTGTTGCTTTTTGTACTGTCTGAGTAGTTCTGGAGAGAGTTGTTGTCCTGTTAGGGATTCCAGTACTTCTATGAGGGGACGACCAGATTTACGGCTTTCGATTAGTGCTTGCCGCATTTGATCTGTATTGACATAGCCAGATTGAACTAGCTTATTGCCAAAGGGCGAAAATTCTGCCCTTGTAGTGAGAGCGGTACTGCGCCTAGGTGATGACGAGTATGTCATAAAATAATATAAACAATGATAAGGGAAGCCTCTAATTAGAGTATTCCCCAGGTTTGGTCAAGAATTTTCATATACACTAATGAAATTGAATTTGCAAGTGAGTTGATTCCTGGCTCCAATTGTGGGAAGTTATCTTGCTAAAGTGAAAATGCACGGAAAACCCCCTAGAAGTGTTAAAGCTGATGGATTCAGTATTTGTCACAATAGAGGACGATGGTATAACTTCCAACAACAATATGAGCAATTACAATTTACATCTGCCTCAGAGCAAATAGAATCACACAACCACAGTTTCTATCTAATGATGAATAATTGCTATATATAATGTCTGGAATGATTACATTTATGCCAGAAGATAAACAGCTAAATAACATTAGCCAGGAATCGGGTGAAGCAACAGAGGTAAACCAACAAATGACGAGTGAATCCGCATCTCAAATTAATGCCAATGAATTTGGCGAAGAGACAACACAACCAGGTGGAGCCCCAAATAATATTGAAGAAAATACGGCTACGCCAGATGCTGACAATGGTGTTACATCTAATAGTGACACCCCTGCTGACTCCTCTACTTTGGCAGCAATGACTACACAAATAGAGTCCTTGAAAACCCAATTAGAAGAGCGCAGCAGCCAATATATGCGGATCGCGGCTGATTTTGAAAATTACCGCAAACGCACGCAAAAAGAAAAAGAAGAATTAGATGTACAAGTCAAGCGCAATACAATTACTGAGTTACTTGCAGTAGTTGATAACTTTGAGCGAGCTAGGGCACAAATTAAACCCCAAAATGATGGGGAATTGAACATCCATAAAAGTTACCAAGGTGTTTATAAACTACTGGTAGATAGTCTAAAGCGGTTAGGGGTGGCTCCCATGCGTCCTGAGGGAGAACCCTTCGATCCCAATCTCCATGAAGCAGTTATGCGCGAACCTACGGATGAACATCCAGAAGGAACAGTGTTAGAAGAGTTAATACGCGGATACTACTTGGGCGATCGCGTACTTCGCCACGCAATGGTTAAAGTGGCTGCTCCACCAGAAGATGTGCCTGCTGTGGAGGAGGAAAGTCAATCTGCTGAGGATAATGGTTAAAAGTATCAAACCAACCTAAGTTTGTTGTTCTTTACACTCTACGAAAAACTGCCATCTTTCTATAGAGACTTGTTGGTGATATTCAAACCTTTTCTCATATTGGACATGGATATATACCAACAAGTCATAAACTTTGGTGGAGCAATGCGTATAAAAAAGTGCCTAGAAGGTAGTCCGCCCTAGATAATATAAACGCAAAATTCAGTAAAAATACTGATAATTATGGGAAAAGTTATTGGAATCGACCTCGGAACTACCAACAGTTGTGTGGCAATTTTGGAAGGTGGTAAGGCACTAGTGATTTCCAACTCCGAAGGTGGCAGGACTACTCCCAGCATTGTGGGATTTGGTAAAGGTGGGGAACGCTTGGTTGGTCAATTGGCAAAACGGCAAGCTGTAACTAATGCTGAAAATACAGTTTATAGTATTAAGCGATTTATTGGAAAACGTTGGGAAGATACAGCCACAGAGCGCGATCGCGTTCCTTATAATTGTGTCAATGGTCGAGATGAAACCGTTGATGTGAAAATTCGCGATCGGCAATACACACCCCAGGAAATTTCGGCGATGATTCTGCAAAAACTCAAGCAAGATGCAGAAAATTTTTTGGGTGAACCTGTTACGGAAGTGGTAATTACAGTCCCAGCTTATTTTACAGATGCCCAAAGGCAAGCAACTAAGGATGCTGGTACCATTGCAGGGTTGGAGGTTTTACGGATTATTAATGAACCCACGGCCGCAGCCCTGGCGTTTGGTTTGGATAAACAAGATGAAGAGCAACTAATTCTGGTTTTTGACCTTGGTGGCGGTACTTTTGATGTTTCTGTGCTGCAATTGGGAGATGGGGTATTTGAAGTTAAGGCAACTTGTGGTAACAACCAATTAGGGGGAGATGACTTTGATAACTGCATTGTTCGCTGGATGATTGATAGTTTCCAAGAACAGGAAAAGCTAGATCTAGCCCTCGATAAAATGGCTCTGCAAAGGTTGCGAGAAGCCGCAGAAAAGGCAAAAATTGAACTTTCCACTATGGCAGCAACTTCCATCAATTTGCCATTTATCACCGCCGATGCTAGTGGTCCCAAGCACATGGAAATGGAACTTTCCCGTGCCAAATTTGAAGAATTAACTAGTCATTTAATTGCTGCAACCCTGGAACCGATGGTAATCGCCCTGAAAGATGCAGAATTAAAACCCCAAGATATCGATCGCATTATTCTAGTGGGTGGTTCTACCCGCATTCCCGCCGTACAAAATGCCTTAATTAAATTTTTTAATGGTAAAACACCCGATCGCTCAGTCAATCCCGATGAAGCGGTAGCCCTGGGAGCTGCGATTCAAGCCGGGGTTATGGGTGGAGAGGTTGACGATCTGCTCCTATTGGATGTCACACCATTGTCTCTGGGAATTGAAACCTTAGGAGAAGTGTTTACTAAAATTATTGAACGTAATACCACCATTCCCACCAGCAAATCCCAAATCTTCTCCACTGCTGTTGATGGGCAATCTTCCGTAGAAATCCATGTCCTGCAAGGAGAACGGGCAATAGCACGGGATAATAAAAGCCTGGGCAAATTTTTTCTGACGGGAATTCCCCCAGCTCCCCGTGGTGTGCCCCAAATTGAAGTCTCTTTTGAAATTGATGTTAACGGTATTATTAAGGTATCTGCAGAAGATAAGGGTACGGGTAAAGAGCAGAGTGTGCAAATAACCAATACAGGTAGTTTAAGTGGTAACGACATCGAACGGATGCGCCAAGAAGCAGAAATCCATGCAGAAGAAGATCAACTGCGCCTCAAACGCATTGAAATCAAAAACCAAGCACATAATTTACTATACAGTTACGAAAATACTTTAAAAGAAAATTCTAATGCGATCGCTGAGGATATGAAAGCCTTAGCAGAGGAAAAAGTAGCTAATTTGCAAGCAGCAATGGCTAACCCCAATATTTCCGTTGAAGAATTACAGCAACATTTAGAGCAGTTTCAACAGACTTTATTTGCTGTTGGTGCCAATGTTTACAATCGCGCTCAAAACCCCAATGATAATAATGACAGCATAGAATATGTGGAAGTAGATGATGAAGATAATGCTGTAACACTAGCTAAAGAAGAGGCAAATGATGAGAGTATCCCATCCCAATTAACCTTTGATTTTGACGAAGATAATACCTTACAAGCTGATTATGAGGCTATAGATTAAAATGGCTCTCTCAGAGTGGTTATGATAAAATCATACTAAAAACGAGCCAGAGCCTTTGCCATATAAGAGACTCATAAAACTAAAATTAAATTTTTAATACAATTTTAGTTTTAGTCCAATGAATCTCATGTTGTGTAGGATTTTATGCTAATAAAAACTATTAATTTCGCATATAGCAATCCGGAATCAGTTGTGAGAAAACACTTAACCT
>JASJCX010000250.1 GCA_030065255.1 Calothrix sp. MO_167.B42
TTATGTTTCGCCTTTGTCTTCCTCGAATTCATCAACGAAAGTAATCTTTTTATTATTTTTTCTAGCATAGTAGGCAATCTCATATAGATAGATAGCTCTATAAATGACTTCGTCTTTAGTACATGAAAGCATATAAGATAATCTTTCTAGCTGCTTATTCAGAATTTCAATCTTTACGGATTCAATTAATGCTGTTTCGTCTGATTCACCTTTTTCTAAGATTTTTTGTATTACCATAGACACATCAATCTGACTTAAATCATGGTGATTGTATTTTTTAGAATCAGTCATTATTACACCTTATACGTAGCAAAATCCCCTAATATAGTACTAAATATATTAGGGGATTTTGCTATGTATACTGAATGAAATAATTACGACCAATCAAATCTATGACCTCTTAATACCATTAACTGATTAGATATCAAAGTGATACGACTGAGCTAATTAGATTCCAACTATTTCAGTATTTACCACTTGATTTTCATCAACAAATGCAACTTTTTCTCCTCTGGCTTTAGCTTTTACAGCTAATTCCATTAAAGCTATAGATTTACGTAAAATATCACTCTTACTGACTCCAGATTTATGAGCTAATTCGTTAATAATCTCATTCACTTCGGGAGAAACATCTAAACTAAGTCTGATTGTTGTTGCTTCTTGTTTCATAACCACAAAACCAAGTACGGCAGGGGTAACACACTAGTAAAAATTAAGTTACTTGTTTTTTACTTACTTTTTACTTACTTTTTAAGTATAGATAGTCAATCTTATAAAAATCAAGTACTTTACACAACCTTTAGCACTTTAGAAATCTTAAGTTCAGTAATTTACATAAACTTCAAATTGTATATTTTACTGTGTATATTTTACTGGTTCAATAAATGACGTAGAACATAAATTTTTACAAACTTGATTTAATATATGTTGATTTTGGTAGAAAAATATTATATCCATTAGTGCTGTAGCTACTTTCTCTATTACATATAGGAATCCTAATTGATTTTTGAAATATACGTAGTGGACTGACACAGCTAAAATAGTGCAATAACTTTTTCGATGAAAGCGTTGTTTTATCGAGATTCTAGTATTTTTCTAAAGCAACATTTAAGGCGTGTCAGTCCACTACAAATACCTAATTTTTTCAATATTCAAACCGGATTCCTATAGAACATTAAACTCTTAACTCCTAACTTGCCCTAACCAACACCCTTAAGGTAATATACCTATTGAAAGTCGAAATCCTAGCTTGATGTCAACTAATAAAGCGCGTCCACGTCTGGCTTTAACCATGGGAGATCCGGCAGGAATTGGCGCAGAGGTAATTTTAAAAGCTTTGGCAGACCCCCATCTACGACAATATGGTGAAGTAACTGTTGTGGGTAGTCAGGATTTGCTAGCACAAATTTATACTAACCTGAATTTAGCCGCCAAAATAGCACCTTTGGCAAATCCAGAGAATATATCTATACTTGATGTACCATTAGATGCAAAAATCAAGGCAGACATAACCACTGGTCATGGAAATACTGCTAGTGGTGCTGCTAGTTTCGCATATATGGAAACTGCGATCGCTCACACCTTAAATGAAGAATTTGATGCTATAGTCACCGCACCCATTGCCAAATCAGCATGGAAAGCCGCAGGATATAATTACCCTGGTCAAACGGAATTATTGGCACAAAAAGCTGGTACAAGTAAATATGGAATGCTATTTGTCGCCCAATCTCCCCATACAAATTGGACACTACGCTGTTTGCTAGCTACAACTCATATTCCCTTAAGTCAAGTACCCCAGGTATTAACACCACAGTTAATGACTCAAAAACTAGATTTGTTAGTAGAGTCTCTAGAAAGGGAATTTGGGATTCACAATGGTAAAATTGCGATCGCTGGTTTAAATCCTCACAGTGGTGAAGCAGGACAACTAGGGACAGAAGAACAAGATTGGCTAATTCCTTGGTTAGAACAACAACGTCAGCAACGCCCTAATTTACAAATATATGGCCCTATTCCCCCAGATACTATGTGGGTGGAGCCTGGTAAGGCTTGGTATGGTAATGGACAAAATGTAAAAGCCGTTGATGGTTATTTGGCACTTTACCACGACCAAGGCTTAATCCCAGTGAAATTAATGGCATTTGACCGTGCTGTTAATACAACCATCGGTCTACCTTTTATTCGCACCTCTCCCGACCATGGTACAGCATTTGATATTGCTGGCAAAGGAATTGCTGATGCTACCAGCATGAAAGCTGCGATTCAATTGGCATGTGAATTAGCCTTACAGAAGAAAACTTGATATAGGAATCCGGTTTGAATATTGAAAAAATTTAGGTACTTGTAGGGTGTGTTAGACGTAAGTCGTAACGCACCAAAACCCTTTGGCATGGTGCGTTACCCTACACAGATAACACACCCTACGTGTTTTTCAAAAATCAAATAGTAATCCTATAGATAATATTATTAAATCAACCTTTAGATAAATAGCAAATAACTCTTTTTCTGTATACAAATAGTTAATATTTTTAGGACTTACCCAACTGGTTTATTTTCCTAAAGTTTTAATTCAGGACTTACGCAAGTGTCACAATTATTGGTTGGTGCGTGACGCTACAAGTCTCATTACTATGTTCAAATCTTTTCGCAGCGTCACACACCCTACACGAAAAATATGCCAGTTGCGTAAGTCCTAAATTATACAAGCACAATAAAATTAATAAAAAAGTAATAAAAATTAATTTTCAGTATCTTTACTATCTTGTTTGGTATTTTTATTTTCTGGTGTAGATTGTTTTAAAAATTTTTCGGTGAATTTTTTTTGCCGTTCTCGGATTTTGTCAGTTGGAGATTTCTGTTGAGTAATATTATCACCAGCTTGTTTTAACAAAGGTTCTATTTTAATGCGCCAGTATTTGATATCGGGCAACTTTTCTGGATGTTTTTGGTACTCCTTAACTCGTTCCCATTGTCCATCATCCAGAGCCTGATTAATATCATTGAAGAGAGCTTCTGCTTTTGCCCAATCTTTTTGCCATTGGGACATGGCTGCCGCAGCTTCCCGGAAATCAGCAGCTTTTTCGGGGATAGACCTTAACAAAGCGATCGCTCCTGGAAAATCCCCTGATTCGTATTGTTTCTTGGCTCGCTCGAAAATCTTGGTCGATGATTCCCCGGAGTCAGATAATGAGGGGGTAGGGGAAGGTTCAACAGTATTTGTCACTCTGGTTTTTTTGACTTTTGAGGGAGCCTGTACTACCACACGTTCCCTAATCAAGCCCTTTTCATCTACGGTTTTAATTGCTACTCCTCGATCGCGCAGACAAGCAACCCACTTTTCTGGATTTGTAATCACATCTGCATGGGCCCAAGCCAAAACTCCAGAGGCTAATTTAACCTCTATCCATTGATTTTTGGTGCGTTTACCTGTAACCTCAAATTTAGTATTCTTAGCAACCGTTTTAATAATGTTGTCAGAGTACAGGGCAGTAGGTTCCTTACGCACATAGGAATTGGCAACAACAACTGCCGAGCAAGTTTTACTCCCACGTTCATTACGAGGAAAGCTAGCAGCCATATTTTGCATATGATTGACTGCTGTGGGGGTAATGGCTGCCGCACCACCCGCTAAACCAATTAAAATTAAGAATTGTAAAAAATCAAAGCGCCGTGGAGTTGGGGGAGGATTACTCACAGCCAGTTTACCACTGTCTGAATTTGCCGGTGCCAGGGCTACGGTTTTTTGTTGGGAATGGGGTGAGGTTGTGGATAAAGCCCCTGACGGCCGCGGTACAATTGCTGAGATTTGAGTCAATTCTGGCGGCAACAACGATGCACACAAGGGTTGTAAGGCTTCTAGTGCTTGACTAGCACTTTGGTAGCGGTCTTTAAAATGATAATGCAGCATCTTAGTTAAGATTGCCGCCAAATCTTTGTTGACTGACACTAAATGCTGCCAAAGAATTTCCCCAGTATTGGGATCTTCTTGTAAATCTATGGGTGAAATTCCCGTTAATGCTTGAATGGCAATCATCCCCAGGGCATAAAGATCGCTATTCGGGCGGGGTTTCCCTTGGCCTTGTTCCGTAGGCATGTAACCAGGAGTGCCAATGGCCACTGTTGCCATTGAGTGGCTGCCACTATATAAATGGGAACTGCGTAATTGCTTGACTGCCCCAAAATCAACTAAAACTAATTTATTGTCGCTAGCACGGCGAATAATGTTATCTGGTTTGATATCACGGTGAATTACTTCGTGGCTGTGGACAACTTTGAGAATTCCCAATACTTCCTGTAACAGCCCAATAACTTGAATTTCACTCCAAACCTTGCCAGGAACTAGTTCGTCACTCAGAGGATGTCCCTCAATAAATTCTTGCACCAAGTAAAATTCTTGGTGTTCCACAAAATAAGCTAACAACCGGGGAATTTGGTCGTAATTACCCAGTTTTTCTAAGGTTTCTGCCTCACTATTAAACAGACGCTTGGCAGTCACAAAAATTTTGGGATCGGGACTGGAGGGCTTCAGATGCTTGACTACACAGATAGGATTACCTGGACGCTTGGTGTCTTGGGCAATGTAAGTTTCACCGAATCCTCCGGTAGCTAGGATTCTAATTAATTTATAGCGATAATCTAGTAGCTTGCCTATCATAATTCTTTCCCCAGTGTTAGCACCCATACTCAATGGATGGTAATAATAAATATCTCCATGTTTTCCTCAATAAAATCCGCTAGTTTGAGAAAATATTTGCACGGACAAGGCGACTTTTAGTCAAAATCCATTGTTAATTTTTATTTCAATATTCTAATTTATCCCCAATGCTACCTAGAATTACCAACTCCGTTGCATGGCAGCAAGCAGAAATGCTGATGCAACCAGCCTTTATTCGCTTGATTGATAATGTCCGCAAGCTGCTAGATGTATCTGCTTGGAAAGGAACATACAAGGATGTGTTAATGTGGCCCGAGGGTGTAGATAGTGAGACTCAAGCTCTTGTGACTCAACTATTACAATCATTAGAATCTGCCACACCAGAAAAAGCAGAACAAATTAGAGAGCATCTTGCCACCTTACCAATGCCCCATCCAGGATATCACTTATGCTTACAACGTCAAGACCAACAAGTGGTCATAGATATGTGGGACTTGTGTTACCAAGTTTGCTTTTGTGACTACTATCCAGGAGATGAGAAAGTTGATATTGACATGGATTTAATTGATGAAAATGGCGAGGTGGATTGGTTGCGTTTGGATTTGAAAGCAAAGGCTTTGGTTGAGAAGGTATTTGCCAATCTACCAATTTCAAAATAAATCACCAGGGCGAAGGAACTTCCCCATACTGGCATTATAGCTATAATTAATTTAAATTAATTACAGCCAACCGGGGGTAATTACCTATCGCTCTGGTGCTTCTATGGCGAAAATATCCGCCAAGAGGGTAAAAGTAAAGGGTTTGGTTAGAATATATTATTTATTCTCTGTGTATAGTATAAACACATACTTTTTTACCCCACATTTGGGAAGTTTTTTCATATTTCATCCCATTTTTGAGTGCTACTTTTTGGGATGCAATATTTCTAGGATCGATGAGAGATATAAGGCGATGTAAACCCAGTTCTGTAAGGGCGTAATCACGAATAGCGATCGCAGCTTCTGTGGCTAAACCACAACCCCAATATTCCTTAGCCAGCAAATAACCAATTTCTACTTCTTGTTTTCCATCTACCTGCTGGGTAATTAATCCACATCTACCAATTAATTGGTTTGAGTTTTTATGAATAGTCGCCCATAAACCAAAACCATTTTCCTGGTAACAATTTATGATTCTTTTGATATGCTCTTGGGTTTGTGCATAAGTATATATACTAGGATAAAATTCCATCACCACAGGATCGCTCAAAATCGTCGCCAGTTGATCTAGATCCTCCCATGTAATCTGTCTTAGAATCAGACGTGGCGTTTCAATGACTATCACTTTCACCAAATAAATGGAATTAACCGACTGCTGGATTGCTGATATTCAGTATATTCATCATATTTAGCGGACATTGTTTGTTCTTTTTGACCCATACGCTGGAGGTATAGAAGTAAAATAGAACCAGGCACTAAATAAGCCCAAGGGGAACCGGCGACAACACTAAAACTCAAATAACGCAGTAAATCACCAAAGTAATTAATATTGCGGGAGAATCGCCAAATATTGTCACGAACTAACCCAGAGCTGAATTGTTTTGCAGTCATTTTTTGCACATCTGCACTGGCATTAATCAGGCTACCAAAGATATAAAGTGAAAGTGCTACAGCAGCAGTAATCATTGATAGGGGAACGGGATTGATAAACGCCAGATATCCAGGGAGAGCGTAAAATCCACCCACAAACATGAGAGCCAGAATCAGCCCGATAATTCCTACTGGTTCGTTGAATAATTGTCGTCTTTGGGGGTAGAACCATTGTTCAATCAACCACCAAATACAATAACTAATGTGTAAACACATATAGATTACCTGTCGCCAGTCTTGGATACCAAAAATGACTGCAAAACTCACTAATAAGAGAATTGTCAGTACTTTAGCGGCATTAATCGCTGTTATTGCCTTTATACCAGTGCTTTCGGCTTCAGTGGCATTTTGCATAATTGCACCCAGCTAATATTCTTAACTTGATTTTTATTTATTTTAAGCCCGACGATTGACTAAAGTAGCACTAGCTTGATCCGTGGGAACTAAAAGCACTTCACTAATATTTACACGGCTTGGTCGAGTGACGCAGAAAAAAACCACATCAGCAATATCTTCTGGTGTTAAGGGTGTAAGTCCTTGGTACACTTTTTTTGCTCTTTCACGATCCCCATGGAAACGGACATCGCTAAATTCCGTTTCTACCATCCCTGGATCGACGGAAGTTACCCGCACGGGGGTTCCTAACAAATCCTGTTTTAACCCCTCAGAAATGGCTCTCACAGCCGCCTTGGTGCCACAATAAACGTTACCACCAGGGTAGGTTTGATGTCCGGCGATGGAACCAATATTAACCACATGGCCGCGATCGCGTTTTACCATACCTGGAACCACATAACGGGTAAGATACAATAAGCCCTTAATGTTGGTATCAATCATTTCTTCCCAATCTTGGAAATTCCCCTCCTGGAGTTTGTCTAAACCGCGACTTAATCCAGCATTATTGACCAGGATATCAATATCAGACCATGGGGGGGATAGTTGGGAAATAGCAGATTCCACCGCCGAGCGATCGCGCACATCTAATTGTAATAAATGTATCTCTAGGGAATTTCCGTAGCTCTTTGTGAGTTCATCGGCCAATTGCTGCAAACGTTCATACCGCCTAGCTGCTAGTATGAGCTTTGCCCCAGCACCAGCAAAAACATGGGCACAAGCAGCACCGATACCACTACTTGCACCAGTAATTAAAACAATTTGATTTTGTAGAGACACCATGACAGTTGACGGTTGACGGTTGACGGTTATGAGTTAAGAGTTAAGAGTTAAGAGTTAAGAGTTATGAGTTAAGAGTTAAGAGTTAAGAGTTAAGAGTTAAGAGTTATGAGTTAAGAGTTAAGAGCTAAGAGTTTTAATTTCTTTACTCCTCACCTCCTCACCTCCTCACCTCCTCACCTCCTCATCTCCTCATCTCCTCATCTCCTCATCTCCTCATCTCCTTCCCTCCTTCCCTCTTACTTAACGACTCGCAGACGCTGAGTAATTATAGTCATACCATTACCCCGCATAACTACTGCGGAAATCCATTGATTCCCAGGGGTAGAGGGTGCCCGTCCAACTTTAAACAATCCACCAGCTTTAAGTAATTCCAACTCCACCTTGGAAGGATTTAGGTATTTGACTGCTTGAATTGGCTCTTCCATTGCTTTACCTAAAAGATAATCCTCTCCTAAAGGTTCTTGAACAATGGCATCAAAATGATATGATTGCCCTACTTTTACCTGGTTTGGTAACTTGATATCTACTTGGGGTGGTTTGATCCCAGAAGTGATTTCAGTTCGTTCCGATAAAATTTCTTGGCTGGTAATTTTATTCCCTGTCAACCGTTGACGGGATAAAATTGTCGCATTCAAAGCTAATTTATCTCTATTAGAAGATGGTAAACCGATTATTTTTGTAATGGTTTCGGCAACAATAGAATTACCTTCTGACTTCCAAGATTTTAGCCGTGTACTGTATGTTAATTTGGGATATTGCTTCCAGAACTTACTTAAAGCTTGTTCCATGGTTTTGCGATTTAAGCCATCCCCATGGGTAAATACTGGGCTATAGAACTGCATTACTCCTTCTACATCACCTTTACTTGCTGCTGCATCGATTTGCGTCAGCAAGGCTTTTAATTGAGGAGGAGCACTATTAGGTGTTTTAGCGGAAACGGGTTTACCCAAACCAACTAACCCAAATGTAATGAGAAACAAAATTAACCAGCGATTCATAATTAATCTAGATGAACGTTTCAGTAGTAAGGTAATAAAGTTAGACATTGGCAATTATTCTTGAGATGGCAATCTGGCTACGGAAAGTGGGTAAATTGTCTTATCTTAATTAATTAACTTGAGAGTCCGAGCAATATAGGTTTGATGGCAAACGCACCAATAAAATTATTAATAGCTGCTAGTGGTACTGGTGGACATTTGTTTCCAGCGATTGCACTGGCACAAGAGTTATCAGATTATGACATTGAATGGCTGGGTGTACCTAATCGATTAGAAACTCAGTTAGTTCCTCAACAGTATAAATTGAATACTATCGCCGTGGCTGGGTTCCAAGAAAAACTCGGATTGGGTACCTTTCGGGTTTTGGGTGGCCTCGTGGGTTCGGTGTTCCAAGTCCGTAAGTTGTTGCAACAGGGAAAGTTTCAAGGAGTGTTCACCACTGGGGGCTATATTGCTGCTCCGGCTCTCATTGCTGCAAAGACTTTAGGAATACCTGTAATTTTCCACGAGTCTAATGCACTACCTGGTAAGGTAACACGGTTTTTTGGTCCTTGGTGTAATGTTGTGGCGGTGGGATTTGATGTGGCAGCTCAACATTTACCCAGAACTCGGACAATTTATACTAGTACTCCTGTTCGTTCCCAATTCCTAGATCCTGGCAGTGCTGACAGTTTAGATTTACCAGTTCCTGAGAATGTACCTTTAATAGTAGTCTTTGGGGGTAGCCAAGGGGCGGTTGCTGTCAACAAGTTAGTACGCCAGTGTGCCCCAGCATGGTTTGCGGCTGGTGCTTATGTAGTCCATTTAACAGGAAATAACGATCCAGAAGTCCACAGTCTCCAGCATCCCCAGTATATTTGCTTGCCGTTCTACGACAATATGGCAGCTTTATTACAGCGAGCAAATTTAGCTATTAGTCGGGCTGGTGCGGGTAGTTTAACTGAATTAGCTGTGTGTGGAACTCCAGCTATTTTAATTCCTTATCCCTTTGCAGCAGAGGATCATCAAGCTTACAATGCCCGTGTTTTTACTGAAGCAGGGGCTGGATTGAGTTACAAACAATCGGAGCTAACTCCTGAAATATTACAGAATCAAGTCTTAAGTTTATTAAATAATACTCAAGAGTTACAACAAATGGGGGAAAAGGCTAGGGAAATTGCTCTGACAGATAGTGCCCAAAAGTTGGCGCATTTGGTGCGAGAAGTTGTGGAAAGGTAATACTATTTTGGATTTTTCCGGAGCAAACTAAGTGAAGTACCCCTTTTCGCTTCACTGAAAAAGGGGCTTCCAGTTTCAGTTCTACGACGACGGTCTTATTCGTCTTTTGGGTTTCCCGCTTCACCCGCCGATGCCTCCTCAAACGCGTGTTTGATTTGGTCTTACTCCGCGTCCACAGGCAGAACCTCGCCTCCCGCAAGGTTATAACTTTACGTACAACATGGCTTGG
>JASJCX010000251.1 GCA_030065255.1 Calothrix sp. MO_167.B42
CTCAGAAATTTCCTTGAGGACTGTGGCAACAATTTTGGCAGATTGTCGCATAATTTCAATTTCACGCTGGGATTTAATTTCAATTCCCCGGCGTTGTCTTTTGGGGCGATTTTCTTGAGTTGGTTGGGAAAGTAGGTTACTGAAGATGTTCATGGGGAGTTAGTTAAGTTGTTTTTGCTTTAGGGCTATGGTGTGGATAATTGTCTTTAATTGAGAATCAATTTCTATATATATTTAAGTTAACTTATTTTGGGGAATGGGAGGAAAAATAACAGTATGTGTCACCTTATCCTAGTTTCCGGGCAATAAATGCTAGTGTGATGACAACTGCCAGACCCAAGGAAAGTTTATAAATATTTACCAACAATTTCATCATTCCCATACCCCCTCTATTTCTTCCCTCACTCCAGGCGGAGAAACCCCGCCCCTACTTCACTCCTAATTTTTGTTCTGCCAGGATTGCAGGACCTGCGGTAACTACAATAATTTTATCTGGATGCAGCAATTCACGAGCAGTTTTATTGACTTGCTTGAGCTTAACAGCTTGAATTTTGTCTGTATAATTTTGCAGTTCCTGTGGCTGAAAACCATACACTTGATTCATGAGGATTTTTTGGGTTAATTCCTCTGGATTGGCTAAGGAAACATTGTAATTACTGACTAAAGTACTTTTAGCTGCTTGCACTTCTTTTGAGGTGACACCCCGATGATGAATCTCATCTAAAAGTTTACGGGTACTAGCGATCGCTTTTCGAGCATTTTCTGGTGCGGTTTGCATTTCGATGGTAAATGTACCAGAATTCTGACCAGCCTGTATGGAACTATAAATACCATAGGTTAGGCCCTGGCGATCGCGAATTTCTGCGCCTAAACGACTGGATACGGTATCGCCACCCAAAATTTGATTTAATACTAAGGCTGCGTAATATCTACTATCTTTACGTTTAATGCCTGTGCTACCCATGTAGGTAATGGCTTGGGCTTTACCATGCACTACTGGATTTAACTGTATTAATTCTTCTGGGATGTTGACTGCTGGATATTCCAGTTTTGGAGGAGGTGTCTTAACTTGCCAATTATTAAACTGTGACTCGATCAATTCTCTGACTTGTTGGGGTTGAAAATTACCCGTGAGAACTATTGTGGTGCTTTGTGGACGGTAATGTTTGCTGTTAAAGGCGATTACATCCCTACGGCTAATATTGTTCAAACTTGTGTTACTGGGGAAGTTATGGAGGGGATGATGTTTGGGATAAATTGATTGTACTAAGGTTTTAATTGCAACTTCCGCCGGATCGTCTGAATTTTGTGCTACTTTACTCAATGCCTTTTGCCGACTAATTTCCAAGTCTTTGATGGGGAAAGTCGGGTTTTTGACTACATCTGCCAATGTATTGATTAATACAGGCAAATCCTGGGCTAAACTACTACCCTGAATTTGTACCCCCTCACGGGATGTCTGGAAATTTAAGTTAGCTCCCTTGGCTGCTAAAGTATTAGCGATGGCTGAACTGTCTTTGTTCTGGGTTCCATTCATCAAGTTTGTTGCGACTAAAGCAGCCAATCCACCTTTGTCTTCTGGGTCAAATTCTTGACCGGCTTTAATATAACCACTTAATGTGATTGTGGGGGTGTTTTTGTCAGGCAATAACAATACCTGCAAACCATTGGATAGGCGAAATCCTTGGGGCAGGGTTTGTTGATGGGATGACGAGCTAGTATCTATTGGGGGTAAATACTTGGATATTTCTGTATAATTTATTTTATCTGATGATGTGTTGACAGATAAATTTTCTTTAGGTGTGTAATTTGGTTGGGTGGGGATCTTTGCCTGTTTATAGGTTGAGGTGGGTTTAAACAAACCGACAGTTCTCATGTTTGGAGTCAAATATTTTTGTGCTACGCGCTGCACATCTGCCCCAGTTACTTGATTGATATTAGCTAAATATTTATCTGTATAAAGATAATCACCACTAGTGGTTTCATCACTACCTAACTGGATGCCCTGATTGGTGATATCACGATTACCTAAAATCAGGGAGGCTGTGAGTTTGGCTCGGGCACGTTCTACTTCTGCTGGGGAAATTGGTTTTTGTGCTAATGTAGCGATCGCAGTTTGCAGTGCGGTATCAATTTTAGCTAAATCCTGTTTCACAGATGCTTTGACTAATATCTCATACCATCCACCAGCTAATAATTTTGACACATTAGTGGTAATTCCAGTGGCTAATCCAGATTTAACCAATGCTTCTTCCAAGCGAGAATTTTGCCCTTGACTCAAGATATAATTCATCACATCCAATGCTGGAATATCTGGATGGTTTACATCTGGGATGGGGTATAGGGTTTGCACCAAGGCTGTGGCACCTGGTTCTTGTAAAATAATGGGGGAAGATGGGGTTTGGTAACTGTCTAATGTTGTAGTTATATTTGTCTTTACCATTGGTGCATCGGGTTTAGGGATTTTACCAAAGGTTTTCTGGACCATTTTCATGGTTTTCTTGTGGTTGAAATCACCCACAATTACCAAAACAGCATTGTCTGGACGGTAGAAGTTGCGATAATATTTCCTAATCTGCTCTATATTGAATTTTTCCACATCTGCTTTAGTCCCACCCACGGGCAAACCATAGATGTGATTGGGAAATGCTTTGTGCATAACAGCCCGACTGAGGCGATAATCAGCACTATTTTCATAATCCTGTAATTCGGAAATTACCACCCGCTTCTCTATATCTAGAGCTGATGCATCCATCCGCCCATTGTGCATTCTGTCTGCTTCCAGTTCTAGCAGTGCCCCAAGCTTGTTCCTTTCTACCGTTGCGTAGTATGCCGTATGATCGTAACCCGTAAAAGCATTCCATTCGCCACCTAATGCAGTGAACAATCGCCCAAATTGAATCGGACGTTTTTTGCTACCGCGAAACATCATATGTTCGAGTTGGTGAGCAATACCATTAACTCCTGGTTCTTCATCCCTCGATCCCACTTTGTACCACACTTGTGCGGTAACTACTGGACTCCTATTTACCTGTTTGGTGAGCACAGTTAACCCATTAGCCAAAACTGTTTTACGGACACCTTTGGTTAGGGTGCGGGGGTAATTTGCCGTTGACACCTCTACCCTGTTACCATTGGCAAGTTGGGAAAGTGGTACAATCCCAGGCTCTGACATTTGACTGCCATGCCATAATAGGACAGATGTCAGGCAAATACTAAAAAGTAGGGCGGGGACACGGTATCGATTTAGCAGGGAAGATACAGGCATTTAATTAACAATGGCATATGTAATCTGTAAGTTTAATGACAATTTGCTTGATATATAGAGATTTTCACTGACGTGGGTTAAAGATTGTACCTCACTATGGCTTTAAAATTTTGCGAATACCTTAGAATGTAGGTAACGAGAAAAACTTAGGCGTATTTCACTCAATTGATAATCGCCATATTTCTTCCCCATATTTTTATAGTCTAGCTTTTGTAAGTAGTTACCGCTTCGGCAACACTACAGAGATATTTATTCTACCAATAAAAGTAATATAAATTAAGTGCCAAGGGTATTTAAAATCCGAATCATTTCGATTGGTAAACCATCAGCATCGGCAATAAATGCCACTTCGTATATCTGGTTCCCAATTTGTTGTTGATGGGGTTCTAAGAGTATAACCAGGGGTTGAAAATATTCTGGGTTTTGGCGAGTCTTTTGAGCAAAATTCTCTTGTAGGTGACGCACATAGCTAGGTAAATCCGATATTTGTTCGGTGACATCGAATGATATGTGATAATACCCTACATAGTGGGGATCTGCAAATGCATCTGGTGCGGGCTTTGGTTCTGGTATTTGAATTAACTCAATTCTGCCGCCCATACCTTCCATCCAACAAGCTAAGGTATAGCCTGTGGTGAAGCGTTCACAGACTTGAAATCCTAGTTGTTCGTAAAAAGCCATCCCTCGATAAATATTGGCTGTACGAATGGAAATGTGGTGCATGTTTTGGCAGTTATGGATGAATATTTCTCAGTTTAATGTAATACACATTGCCACAATGGATGCGATCGATATTTTTGGAATCTCATTGGTGCGCCAACTTCTTTGTGCCATCCAAGATTGAAAATCCCAAACCCGAAAATTATTCAAATAGGCGAAAGTAAGGATAACGTACTGGTACACCAAGTTCTTTATCCAAATCAAAATTAATCACTTCCCAGCAAGGCTCATCCCCGGGATCGGGACTAAATTCCACTGGTAAACCATATAAGCGAGTACCTGATACTTCCGGTTCTCCAGAACGCCAAGGGGTATTTCTCTCCAAATAACCACTCATTAGTTCTTGATAGCGTTTGGCAATAATTACCTTCGTTGCTCGATAACCCTGGGTATAAAGTTTATCTAAAGCTTCGTGAATTTCAAAACGAATGCCATCGGGATGGGTGTGTTGGCGATACCATTCCTCATTCCATCTACGCCAATGCCGTCCAGACTGTAAATGAATCAAATCTCCTGTTTCGGGATTAGCTTCAAATGCGCCATGGCGTGGACAAAGGTAAGTATCAGTTAGTGTCAGTGCCGGAATAGTTTGCCGACAATGGGGGCACTGAATCTCCGAACCAAATATTGGGTATTGTAAGCCTAAATTCATCATGAAGTGTGTATCAACAAATATGTAAATTTCTATCACTAAAGTCGGTTGTATCTTACACTTCCACCATTCCTCACTAGGGTAATTACTGAGTAGTTAATCGGCAAGGGTGCCAAAGACCGTGATATTCTAACGAGTGTTTCTAGTAATCTACCAAAGGAATTTGGCTGAGTTTACAGTTTATTGTGTTCCTCTGCTTTTCCTACTCCCTTGCTTGCCTGGGCAATGTTGGGTTGGTTGAGTACTAGATGCCACGTAATTCATATCCTTATTCTATCGTGTCTGCTGCTTCCTACTGGCCTTCTCCCGATCTTTCTCTAGCAGCTTTTGTTGCTAGCAATGCTGTGGTTATGGGTTCTGTATATATCTCCTCTGGGGTGAGTATTTGGTATGGTGCTGTTATCAGGGCAGATGTAGAATCAATCACCATTGGTGAATGTACGAATATTCAGGATGGGGCAATTCTCCATGGGGATCCGGGTAAGCCGACAATTTTAGAAGACCATGTAACCATCGGACATCGAGCAGTGGTACATTCTGCCCATGTGGAATCTGGCTGTCTGGTGGGCATTGGGGCAATTATTTTGGACGATGTGCGAGTGGGTACAGGTAGTATCATTGGTGCTGGTGCAGTAGTTACCAAGGATGTGCCGCCAAAATCATTGGTAATGGGTGTTCCAGGTAAGGTAGTTCGTCTAATTAGCGATGTTGAGGTAGCACAACTTATATCTCATGCCCAACACTATCAAAAATTAGCTCTGGTTCACGCTGGAAAGGGTACGGACATTGGATTTAGTTTGCCAGGAAATGGGGAAAAACCTCAGTAAAATCAGAAACTTTCCCGGAGTTTGTAACAAAACTTTACATTTTAGTTGGGAAAAGATCGCCACTTCAGCTAAAAATAAAAATGAGAACAGTTGATAAAACTTTAATTTATAACTTAACAGAGGGGTTCTAAGATATGGATCTGCGTGTGCTGATTGTTTTAACGCCACTAGCGATCGCTGCTGGTTGGGCATTGTTTAATATTGGTGCGGCTGCTATCAGACAATTACAAACCTTTTTAAATAAAGAAGCATAATTTTTATACATTTACCTAAGGGTATTTACGGGTCGAGACTAATGTGTCTTGGGTGCCCAAAAATCTCTAATCTTTTTGCTATGCTTGGATTACCCAAGATTGCAATTATTATGCATTCATAATTAGCCGACTGTTTTTTACATCCAGTCGGTTTTATTTATTTTTGTAAAGTTTTCTTGATTTTTAGCAATTTTCTTGTTTTTTGTGGACATTAACTCATTTCTCGAACCATTTAAATCTTTTGGTGTCAATCTGGGGCTATCACGTATTCAGTCATTGTTGACAAATCTTGGTAATCCCCAAAACCAGGTGAATGTAATTCATGTGGCAGGAAGCAATGGTAAAGGTTCTGTATGCGCTTATCTTTCTTCCATATTGACGGAGGCTGGGTATGTTACGGGGAGGTATACCTCTCCCCATTTAGTTGATTGGAAAGAACGTATTTGTTTGAACAACCAACCGATTTCTGCGGTTGAATTAGAGCAAATTTTGTTACAAGTCCAAGGGGCAATTAGTACCGATGAAGAATCGCCGACTCAGTTTGAAGTAATTACTGCTGCTGCTTGGCTGTATTTTGCTCAACAACAGGTTGATGTTGCTGTGATTGAAGTGGGATTGGGGGGAAGATTGGATGCTACCAATGTTTGTCAACAACCGTTGGTGACTATTATTACCTCCATTAGTCGGGAACACTGGCAGAGATTGGGTGATACTGTAGCTAAAATTGCTGGGGAAAAAGCTGGTATTCTCAAACCTGGGTGTCCTGTGATTGTGGGAAAATTGCCAGCAGATGCACAACAAGTGGTGCGATCGCGGGCTGTAAAATTAGAATGTCCCATAATTATGCCTCCTAGGGCCAGGGAGTTGGAGCCAGGATGGGCAGAGTATGAAGTTAGGGGACAATCCATTAAGTATCCTTTATCCCTAGCTGGACAAATTCAGTTAAGTAACTCGGCTTTAGCCTTAGCTGCGGTGGAGATATTGCAAAATCAAGGCTGGGATATACCAGAGTCAGCCATTGTTAATGGTATGGCAAAAACTCAATGGTTAGGGCGGATGCAGTGGACTACTTGGAAGAATCAAAGATTGCTGCTAGATGGCGCTCATAACCCTGCTGCGGCTCAAGTATTAAGGGATTATGTGGATAGTTTAGATGTGTCATCGGTAACTTGGGTAATGGGGATGCTATCTACCAAGGATCATGGTGATATTTTCCAAATTTTACTGCGATCGCGTGACCAATTGTATCTAGTACCAGTGCCAGAACATAGTTCGGCGAATCCCGCAGAATTAGCACAATTAGCCATCAGTATTTGTCCGGATTTAAAAGGATGTTATCCATATCCAGAGTTATTTTCAGCCTTGGATACAGCTTTTATTTCCGCAGACAGCTTGGTTGTATTATGTGGTTCTTTATACTTAGCAGGATATTTCTTAGGACAGTTGATGGTTGACAGTTGACAGTTCGGAGTTAAGAGTTAGGAATTAAGAGTTGATAGTTGATAGTTGATAGTTGATAGTTGGCGGTTGATAGTTGACGGTTGACGGTTGACGGTTGACAGTAAACCTTTGGCTTAACTCCCCACACTCCCCACACCTCCCACACTCCCCACACTCCCCCTGCCCTCTGCCTCTTCGGTGACAGTCCTTGAGTCGAACAATATAGCGTTTTCACTTGAATAAAATACAAACAGAATTAATGTAATCTTTTTATTCATGAATTTATACCGCACAAAGCTGTATTCTACTCAACCTAAAATTGCTATATTCTCCTAACCAATATGTCCATTGTTATTGCTATGAATCAGGTGAGAAAATCACTTGATATTCAAGGAAATTCCGTATACTTACTCAAACAAGTTTATTTTTTTATGGATTAAAAAATAACTGATGAGTTAATTGAATTTGATGAAAAAAGTATTTTTCCAATCTGGATTATTGGTTATGGGAATTTTTGGTTGGGGATTATATTCCTGTTTACAAACCAATCAAGTGATTGCTCAACATCCTGTCTGCTCAAATTATTGGACGAATCCCAGGACAGGTTCTCAGGAATGTCTTAATCTGGGAAATTCTGCAAGTAACCAAGTACATAAACGAAGGAGATTTACTGAAACTCAAAATTTTAATTCAACAGAACCTCAAAGTAATTATTTACTTTTATCTAAGCGTCTTATTTCTTGCCATAACCAGGCACAAATATGTGATGATTCACAAAGGCATCAGGCTTTATATGTCACAATAAAAGTTAAGAATATTACGAATAAACTTGTCAGGTCAAGGGTATATCTAGATGTTTATTCCCAGAAGTTCAATAATGCTTTGACTACACTTGAATTCACACCTGTTGATAACAATGCAAATGGTTATCTGAAGTCTGGTCGATCTATATTACTCCAATCTGTATTGTATAATAGTTATCTTCCTGAAGGTTATCAATTAAGGGATTTATATTTTGAAAATTTGCGTTAATTATATTGTTAAGGTTGTATTTTTTGATTAAAAAAATATTTTTAACAGTAAGATTTAAAGTTAGAACCCCGACTTTTGAGAAAAGTCGGGTATCTGAGCCTCTCCATTTTTACAAATCAAATAGGAAGGCACTAGTAAGATAATTTTGTATATTGAAAGATTGACCGATGTTCCCTACCTATCTGTCCCATTCTTTTTTCAAAATGGTATTATATAGATTATTTTTACTACCTATCCATGCAGTCCTTACTCATAGATGCTAAAAATCTGCTTTCAGATCTGATTGCCCGTTACTCATCTAGGGTAGATTATCTCATGATTCGCCTAGAAGAATCTGAGGGTACAGATATTGTATTGCGTGGCGATAGAATTGAAACCCTGAGTGAAGGCATTTCTATTGGTGGGCATATTCGAGCCTGTTATCGGGGAGGATGGGGCTTAAGTAGCTTTAATCAACTGACAACTATTACAGAACGAATTGAAGAAGCAATCGCAGCTGCGCGGATGATAGGGGATGAGAAAACTCTACTAGCAGCCGTAGAACCCGTACAAGTAGTTTGCAAGTTACCCCTAGCCGGTACAAATCCTCGTCATATACCCTTGAGTCAAAAAAAGCAATTGTGCGATCGCTACATGGAATTACTCAAGAGTACAGATAATTGTATTACTACTACCTCCGTGCGCTATGCAGATAGTTGCCAAAAAATCATCCTCGCTTCCAGTGAAGGGGCTTTAATTGAGCAATCCTGGGTAGATATGGAAATGCGTTTTGCTGCTACCGCCAGAAAAGGGGAAACCGTACAAACTGGTAGGGAAACAACAGGTTCTCGCCAAGGATTTGCAGATTTAACCGCCTTGGATAAACAAGTTCAAAGCGCAGCACAAAGGGCTGTTGCAGCCCTATCCCTACCTCCTGTTAAAGGTGATACCTATACCGTAGTAATTGATCCCATTCTCACGGGCTTATTTGTCCATGAAGCCTTTGGACACCTTTCCGAAGCAGACATGGCCTATGAAAACCCTGATGTATTGGAAGTTATGACTATCGGTAGGCAATTTGGCCATCCAGAATTACAAATTTTTGATGGTGCGGCACCCCAAGGACATCGTGGCAGTTACTTTTATGATGATGAGGGAACCCCTGCTAGTACCACCCAATTAATCAAAGATGGTGCTTTAGTGGGACGTTTGCATTCCCGAGAAACCGCAGGTAAATTGGGCGAAGCTGCAACCGGTAACGCCCGTTGTCTGAGCTATCACTATACCCCTATTGTCCGCATGAGCAATACTTGGATTGAGAGAGGGAAAACCCCCGTAGCTGAATTATTTGCTGATATTAAGCAGGGGGTTTATGCCCGTAATTGGTTGGGTGGAATGACTAATGGCGAGATGTTCACCTTTAGCGCCGGGGAAGCGTGGATGATTCGTGATGGGAAAATTGCCGAACCTGTGAAAGATGTTACCCTTTCTGGTAATGTTTTTCAAACCTTAGCAGATATAGAAGCTATTGGTAATGATTTTTATTGGGATGAGTCTGGTGGGTGCGGTAAAGGTGGACAGAATGGTTTACCTGTAGGTTGTGGTGGCCCTAGTTTGCGGATACGAGATGTGGTAGTTGGAGGTGAAGCTAGGGAATAGGGAATAGGGAATAGGGAATAGGGAATAGCAGGCTATCAAGTGATATCATGTCCGCTTGATTACTTATGATATTGCCATCTATGCAAAAATCGCCAAAACTCTTTCTCCCCCCTGTGCTGGAACTCCCGTTCGGACTTCGACGTGAACTCAGACGTTCGGCGAAGCTCAGTCGAGCCGTCGAACGCTGAG
>JASJCX010000252.1 GCA_030065255.1 Calothrix sp. MO_167.B42
AGGGGATTTGTAGTTGGGCTTTAGCCCTTATTAATCCCAAAATATAATGCGCTAAAGCGCTACTACGAAAACTTTTACCCATCAGAATTAGTGTGGTGGAGTACTAGCATGGTTGTCTAGTCGTCTAAAGACGACTTCGGCTATGAGACTGGGATTTTCAATCCCAGGCGGGATAACGGTTGTAACTATAGCAGTTTTTACTCGAATAGAATACAAACAGAATTGATGCAATTTTTATAGTCAGGGATTTATATCGCACAAAACTGTATTCTACTCAACCTAAAATTGCTGTATTTGATGGTGTTCAAGATATTGGTTCTGTTTTTCAATCGGTAAATCAACAACGGATTATCTGTTTCTCAAAATCCAAACTTCGACAGGCTCAGTTACCAATCTAAAATCCCAAGAATTAATCCAGTTAACAACATACAAACAAATCCTGTTACCCCTGCTAGGGGTTTTTTATTTTTACCAGTCACCCACTCAGGAACATTACCTGTATAGTGAATTAATTGGGCTGTATCTATACAAGCAATTGCCCATACCCAACCACTGTGTAATCCCCAAGCTATACCTAAACTACCACCATTGACAAACCTGGCTAAGACCAATACCATTCCCATCAACCAAAGTCCTGGTAATTGAGGGATAGTTTCCCTTTGTTCCCAAACTAAGTGAAGTAAGGCAAAAATTAAACTAGAAATTATTGCAGCTAGCCAAATGGGATAATTTTGCCCTAGTTGGGTGAGTAAAAAACCCCGAAAAACTAACTCTTCTATCCCACCTACCAATAATCCCACTAAAAAAATGGGTAACGCTATTGATGTTATTTGCTTGATATTCAATGGTTGTAATTTGCACCAACCAAGCCATAATTGCCCAGAAAATATCACAACTAAACTCAATACTCCCAATGTAAAACCCAAACACAAAGAGAATATTAGGGAAATATTAATCAAAAAGCCATAATTGGCAAATGAGCTATTTGTTAACCAAATAGCACCCCAGACTATGAAGGGTGCTAATAGGTAGAGAGATATGAGTAAAGGCAATTTGTGGTTGTCTTTTAAGGGTTGGTTGAGTTTAAAATCAAGAGCTGCTGCTAGCAAAGTGGCTATTGGTAGCCAACATCCCACCCAAGCAATAAAAAATGTGATGACAACAACTAATACAGGGGCATTTTCAAAATACACAAATAAATTATTAGCCGATAATTCCCATAAACCAATAAAAGCAACCATAAACAATACGATAAAATTCTGTCGAGCTCACAGCAATATCCAAGCTTACTCTCCACATTCCAACTAAAAGCGATCGCTCGACAAGTATCAAGATGTATATACTCATCCTAATGTGAATTTAACAAAAAAATACTCCCCAGTTACATTTATCTCCTACGATTGGTAACTAAGGGAGGGAACAATATCCAATTTTCATCAATGATTTAGGAATTTTATCGTTCAGGGAAATTTGTATAACTATTTCCTCAAAACCACTTTACAATCCTACTTTCACCTATAAACGATTTCCACTCGTTAAGAAGGGCGTGGAGTGTCCCAAACATCATCATTTATTTGTATTTTTTGACTACTCCCCTGCCTGAATGGGAGGGGACTCTAAAAAGCACGAAATACGTGACTATGTTGCTCTTTCTTGTAGAGCTTTTACCCTCTGACTACATTACTGGTAATTCAGGGATAAGTTATTGCTGCTTTTTTTGCGAGAACTCACCCCCGATTATCAGTAAAAACTATTCATCCGATTTCGATTCATTATCTGGTTCGGCTTCTGTTGAGTCTATTTGAATCAAGTGAATATGCTTGTATCCTAACTTGATTTCAAATTCATCTCCAGGCTTTAAGCCCATAGCTTTGGTGTAAGTTGCACCAATGACAATTTGACCATTTTGATGAACACTTACCCTATATGTCGGTTCGCGCCCACGCCCATCTTTGGGTGCCTCTGGACTTAGAGGAATGCCTCTTGCAGATAGTAAAGCATCATAAAAATCAGTCAAATTAACGCGAACTTGGTCATTTTTAGTAACTGTAAAATAACCACACTGCTTGGCCCTTTCTCTACGTGGCAAACTAGAAAGTTCTTTGACTTTCGCAAGCAGTGCTTTTCCTGTTAATGGCGCGGTTGCAGTTTCAGTCATTACGCTCCCAATATCCTTACTTTTTCCATGTAATAGGTGATGTCTAAATTCACTCTCAATTGGCTTTTTGACATCAAGATAATCCCCACAAGACCATAGGCTTAGTGGTTGATTTGTGCTGATAGTTCTCCCAGATTACCTGATATAGGTCATCTATAATGGGTTTTCTTCATGGTGTTGCCGGTATTAGTTCAAGTAATTTTACGGCACTTTTAACCTAACTGTGCCAAGGTGAATGAAATATTTTTCTCTTTTGGTACAGCTGTGACTATACTAATTTCAAGTCAACTTTGCCAATTAAGCGTGTCCAACTACGAAAAATAGTAGTAGACGCAAAAAGAAATTGCAGATCTTTTCAGTTTTATTACTTGTCTATTCTAGCTTTAGAGTTACAGGTTATTACCTTTTCACTCTCTTGAGCAGTAGACAGTATATTATTTCCCCTTAGATCTTGTAGACATCTAATATTTTATTGTTGCCAGTAAAGATGAGAATTTTCTCATCTGACCATTACCAAGAAACAAAAAGTATTATTCTACCCATATTATGGCAAACTAGACTGATTTTGTTACTGGGTAATTTTATATTAAATACTAGCATGAACTAATAATAGCAAAATAGTTGTTTAATTTTGAATTAAACTTGTAGTTGTCCTATTATCTTCAGTAACTGAGATAATGCCAGGAGGAAAAAGCTATGAGAATTTTTAGCCAGTTTATTCCCATTACCGTTATTATCTGACTGTGATTTTATAAAAATTAATAAAAATGATCGGCAGGTTTTTTACAACTGCGTTCTCTTTTAGAGTTTGTGGATTAGGGTTTCCTGATATTGCTCGACTTGTTTAACAAATCTATATAACTACAAACAAGCATTTAACTGTTCAACCATATATTTTTCTCTTCGTTGTACTCATCTTTAGGTAAGTCGGTGTTAAAAATTATATTTGCCATCATCCGGGAGGCATAAGGGAAAACTCTTTTGGGTAAACTTACCTTTAGTTACATTTTTTGCACTTTTCTACTTAGCGCAGAGAATTTTATTCGAGGAAAACTTTTACAGGGAAGGCACATAAGGGACTAAAGGTAAGGTTATCTGATGTTTTGGCAGCTAGATTTACTTTCGTTGTCTATTTAAGTGTTGTTTTCGCCCTGATCCTGAAAATAGAATCATTTGCCTTAGCTGTATTGGCACAATAGAATATTCCTGGATACACCAAAAGTATAAATTTTGATGAAATTCACCTGTATGAGTAAATCATTCTCTTTCCCAATAGGATAGATTCAAGATATTGGTTGGTAAAAATGCAAGTTATTTTTAAAGTTTTTCGACAAAAAGCAAATTCTGTTCCTACCTGGCAAACTTATGTCATGGAAACAGAGCCAGGCAATACTATTTTGGATTGCCTCAATCGGATTAAATGGGAGCAAGATGGTAGTTTGGCATTTCGCAAAAATTGCCGTAATACTATTTGCGGTAGTTGTTCAATGCGAATTAATGGGCGCTCGGCTTTAGCGTGCAAGGAAAATGTTGGCAGCGAAATTTCTAGATTACAAAATGATTCTGGCTTAAAACAAGGGGATAATACTCCCGAAATCACCATCGCTCCTTTGGGTAATATGCCTGTAATCAAGGATTTAGTGGTGGATATGAGTAATTTCTGGAATAATCTAGAAGCGATCGCACCTTATGTTAGTACCGCTAGTAGAAGGATTCCAGAACGGGAGTTTTTACAGACACCAGAAGAGCGATCGCAATTAGACCAAACGGGTAATTGTATTATGTGTGGCGCTTGCTATTCAGAATGTAATGCCGTGCAGGTGAACCCCGATTTTGTTGGCCCCCACGCCCTCGCCAAAGCGTACCGTACGCTAGCAGATTCCCGGGATGATGACAAACATAACCGCTTGGAACAATATAATCAAGGAACCAAGGGAGTTTGGGGTTGTACTCGCTGCTATTATTGCAACTCAGTTTGCCCCATGGAAGTAGCTCCCCTGGATCAAATATCAAAAATTAAACAGGAAATTCTCCCCCAAAAAAGCAAACAAGACAGCCGTTCCATCCGTCACCGCAAGGTATTAGTAGAATTAGTCCAAGCAGGTGGTTGGATTGATGAACGTCAATTTGGTTTACAAGTAGTCGGTAATTATTTTCGAGATCTCCGGGGTTTACTCAGTATCGCTCCCCTAGGATTAAGAATGATTAACCGAGGTAAGTTCCCATTTTCCTTTGAACCTTCCCAGGGAACTCAACAAGTGCGATCGCTTATTAATGCTGTCCGAGAGCAGGGAGAGTGAGGGAAGAGTTAAGAGTTAAGAGTTAAGAGTTAAGAGTTAAGAGTTAAGAGTTAAGAGTGAGGGAGTGAGTGAAGAGTTAAGAGTTAAGAGTTAAGAGTTAAGAGTTAAGAGTGAGGGAGTGAGTGAAGAGGGAAGAGTTAAGAGTTAAGAGTTAAGAGTTAAGAGTGAGGGGAGTGGTTTTGGGTGGAAAAATTGGATCATTTATTTTTGGTGTTTTTTTAATCTGAATTCAAAAGTCAATATCAGTAATTAATGCTGCAAAAGTCTAATCTGATACTGTTTACTGTTATTTTCGGTTTACTTAATGGCTGTGTGGGTTATCCGCGTCTATTAAATTCTGCTTTCAATCCCAGTGGGCGAAGTTTAAATAGCCCAGCTACAGAACTTAATCCCCATATTTCTGGAAGGTATATTGTTTTTACTAGCGATCGCCGAGGTAGCCAAGATATTTATTTATTCGATCGCCTCACACGCAGTTTAATAGATTTACCGGGGTTAAATTCACTAGATACCATTGCTTCCCATCCAACTATTTCTGAAGATGGTAATTACATAGTATTTATTAATTCCCGTCAAGGGCGATCGGCAGTTTTTCTCTACGATCGCCAAATCCGTCAATCCCGCAATTTAACTTCTAATTTGCCAGCAGAAGTCCGCAACCCTACCATTAGTGCTGATGGTAGTCGGATTGCCTTTGAATCTAGCGTTAATGGACAGTGGGATATTTTAGTTTATGACCGTTTTGGGCGACCTTTGAATATTCAGCAAGCTCCACGTTGAGAATAAGTCAAAAGTATTAGAAAACACCAAAAAATAAATGATCCAATTTTGTCCACTCCCCCACTCCCCCACTCCCCCACTCTTAACTCTTAACTCTTAACTCTTAACTCTTCACTCCCTCCCCGGAGGAGCTGGAACCTGAACACCATTGGGAAGATCCAACTCAATATTTGGGCCCCTATCCAAAATTTCAATATCCCACTGACCGCGAATAGTGGTTTCAAAAGCAATATAGCGCCCATCAGGACTAATACTAGGATTTCTTACCCAACCCCGATAATTAGGTGTGAGGATTTGGGAATATTGGGTGGCGCGATCGTGTAGTCCCACCACAGGTCTACCCCGGTCACTAGTAATATAAACAATATAACGAGCCGTATAGCTCAAACTAGGACTTTCAATAATAATTTTTCGTCGATTTAAACGGGGAGTAGAAATAAATCTTTGTTTTTGTAAATCGTAAATCAGTAGTTGATGACTACCATTACGATGGGATATAAAAGCTAAAAATCTTCCATCTCCACTTAAAGCAGGTTTTTCCTCAGTGTAGCGACTGTTGAGAGCAGTCGAGCCAATGGGAATTTCATTGTTGCTACAAGAAAACAGTAAAACTGTCAACATTAAACCTAGACCCCAATGATTGAGTCTTTGGGGTCGAAATCCAGGTATAAATTTTTTCACCTCAACATCTTTTCCGTCGCAGGTCAACGGAACTCTACAGTAACTTATCCAGGACTTACACCATAGGCGCAAAACTCTGTCTCTTTAGAGTACAGATACAGAGCGTTAAACATCATCTAAGTTAGTTGAGTTATTTGGTTCATCATCTGACTGCTCAATTGGCTTATATTCTACTGGCATAGCATCATCATCAGCCATGGTTGGAGGTGAATATTCATTTGTAGGGCGACGGCGGCGCTTTCTTGGTCTGGGATTTACTTCTTCACGGGAGGAAAAATCTGAACGTGGAGAAGCATTACTGGTACGTCTAGAGGGTCTTCTTCCTCCTCCCCTTCCTTCTCGCTCCTCTGTTTCTCCTCTTTCATCCCTTATGGAGCTTTCCCAGTCATCATCTGGTTTATAGGAAGAAGTATCCCAATCATCATCGCGATCGAATCTTTGGGCATAACGGCTGTCGTAACTTTCAGAATTCCGTTGTTGTCGCCTTCTAGAAGACCTTTCCCCTTGATTCCGTTCTGAACGCCGAGGGGATTCATTCTCATACTCATCCCTACGGGATAGGCGGCTATCCCTACTTCCGGGAATCCGAGCCCGGGGACGTTCTTCCTCGTAATAGTCTTCATCATAGGGAAGGGGTTCTAACTCCGCATCCACCTCTGCTCGATAACCAGACCTCCTACTATATCTGTAATTATTGCTAACTGGTCGGTCATCATCAACAATTTTGGTGTTGCGTTTAGCTTGTTCTGTGGCGATTCCCCGTAAGCGAATACTTTCAAAAGCAAAATAGACTGTGGTTCCCACCAGCAGCAATTGCCCAAATTGCAAAATTGGGTCTAAACGCCACCCTTGAAAAATCAGAATAAAGCCGCACAGTAAACCCACCGCTGCAAAAAAGATATCTTGATCCCGTGAGAGTTCTGGACGTACAGTACGCAAAAAATACAGGGCTGCCCCAGCCACAGCTAAGAATATACCTAGAATACTGGCTGAGTTAGCCCCAAAATTTACTTGAGCCAAAATATTGGCTGAGTTCAGCCCGAAAGTTATCATTTTTTTTCCCTAATATCAAATCTATGTTAACGACCTACAATTAAAATCACTACTGTAGCTATACATAATATTATTAAAGCTTCAAAGCAGTTAACGTGCTTTGAAGCTATCAATCCAAAGCTAATTTAGCTTCATAATTTACCAAATGTATGTATATTGCCAATTTCTGAATGGGTTTAGCAATTCAGTAATTTGGCAATTGACACCGGCATAAGTTAATTGTGAAAGTAGCGCACACAGACTTGATGTTGAGTTACTTTCACTACACATCGAGGGTATCCCTAGGTTAAGTCTTATGAACGCTGGATTTTATCGTTTTGGCTAATAAAAATCAATGCTACTGTTACTGGGATAACAACAATTACTGCACCCAAAACCAAGCTCCAAAAAAAATTTGCTAAAGAAGGTGTCATAGAACTCAACCTTTTTTTACATACTCCATCCTAATTCTAATTGTCTATTACACCCTTGGGAAGCAGGAAGTTGAGGAGGGAATGAAGCAGTGAAGGAGTGTAGACCCTCGGAGAGCGGCTTCTCGTAGAGTAGGAGTGAAGGATTTATTACTGATGATGGTCTATACCATTTTAATGTTAAGCTGCACGGAACTAATAGGCTGAGAGTCTTGCTATATGGGCACTATTTCTATGTAGCTTCATAAAAAATTGGTATAACTGTAAAATCATAAGCAGAAGGTCGGATTCAGTTAAAATGAAGAAAAATTAAGCTTTGCAAAGTTTAATTTTGATTGCTTAACTGGCAATAATTGTGATTGTTTAACAAAGCTCAACCCCATGACTGCTATTGATATTACCACTTGGACTCTTGGTCCATTGTTGGCCTTGATGACTCTTTTATTTATTTTGCGTATAGTGTTAACTTGGTATCCCCAAGTCAACCTCAACCGCTTGCCCTTCAATCTTGTGGCTTGGCCCACTGAACCTTTTTTAATCCCATTGCGTAAACTAGTACCGCCCATCGGTGGTGTAGATATTACTCCGGTGATTTGGGTTGGTATTTTTAGTTTGCTCAGAGAAATACTTCTAGGCCAGCAAGGGCTGCTGACCATGTTTGCACGTTTACACTAATCAGGATAGGGGACAGGGGACAGGGTACAGGGAACAGGCTTCGGCCGTGAGCTCAGCCGAACGGGAACCACAAAAATGTCTGAACCCGAAAACGTAGTGCTATGGATTTTGGCAAGTGCTGCAATATAAGCCTGAGATAATCCAAAATAGGCAACGGATAAATCCAAAATGGTATTACTACTGCATCTGTTCCTGGACGAAATTAGTATAAATTTGTCCCTTGATAAATTGGGGATTTTCCATAATTCTTTGGTGGAATCCAATGGTTGTGGGCAATCCTGTAATGGCACATTCCCTTAATGCTCGTTTCATGCGGTGAATGGCTGTGGAGCGATCGGGCCCCCAAACAATTAATTTGCCAATTAAAGAGTCATAGTATGGCGGAATCAGGTAATCGGTATAAACATGGGAGTCAATCCGCACCCCAGGGCCACCAGGGGGCAAATAACCGCTAATTCTTCCTGGTGCTGGTCGAAAATTATGGTCTGGATCTTCAGCGTTAATACGACATTCAATGGCATGACCGGTTAAGTTAACCTGGTCTTGGGTCAATTTTAACCTCTCCCCTTGAGCTACTCTAATTTGCTCTGCCACTAAATCTACCCCAGTGATCATCTCTGTAATCGGATGTTCTACTTGAATCCGGGTATTCATTTCCATAAAGTAAAATTGACCGTGACTATCGAGCAAAAACTCGATGGTTCCCGCACCGGTAAAATTAATGAATTGAGCTGCCTTGACTGCTGCTTGACCCATTTTTTGCCGTAATTCCGGGTCAAGGGCTGCACTGGGAGCTTCTTCTAATAGTTTTTGATTGCGGCGCTGAATAGAGCAATCCCGCTCCCCTAAGTGGATAACATTACCATAGTTGTCCGCCAAAATTTGAAATTCAATGTGACGGGGACGTTCGATAAATTTTTCTATATAAATGCTGGAATTACCAAAAGCTGCATCTGCTTCCCCTTGTGCTGCTTGTAAAGATGGCAATAAATCATTTTTCTGGCGCACTAACCGCATTCCCCGTCCACCACCCCCAGCAGTGGCTTTAATCATCACTGGATAACCAATTTCTTTGGCTATGGCTAATGCTTCTGCTTCCGATTCCACTAACCCATCACTACCTGGAACTGTGGGCACCCCAGCTTTTTGCATGGTTTCTTTGGCTGTGGATTTATCTCCCATCAAGCGAATCGCTTCTGGAGTTGGACCAATAAAGGCTATATCGTGAGCAGTACAAATTTCTGCAAATCGAGCATTTTCTGATAAAAAGCCATAACCAGGGTGAATGGCACTAGCATTACGAGTCAATGCAGCGGCAATAATGTTGGGAATATTTAAATAACTTTTATTGCTGGCAGGCTCCCCAATACATACTGCTTCATCGGCAAGTTGAACGTGGAGAGCATTGCGATCGACTGTGGAATGGACAGCAACGGTTGCAATTCCCATTTCTTCACAAGAACGGATAATGCGTAAAGCAATTTCTCCTCTGTTAGCAATTAATATTTTGTCAAATTTCATCTTTTAGTTGTGATATGAGTATAGTAAGTTGACATTTTCTCCTAATTACATCAAAAAACCAGCAATTGCTCGATTTGAAATTACTAGGTGAGATTAATCAGCTTCAGTTGCCATCGCCCCCTGATTGCTGCTGACTTGTGAGGAGAGCAGATGAAGAACAATCTAAATTTCCTACTCCTACTTTTTTTAAATAGACTACCAACATTCAATTATCCCAATTTACTTTCCGGGTTGTTTACCAAAACTTTTGTCTCCACAATCAAATAATTGTGAAGTGGCTAACTTTTTCCCAGTCTGATGGAGTTGGGCTATAAATTTTGTGCATTTCTACACTTATACAGGTAAATCTTGCATATTAATATTAGGATTAGCTCACTATATATGAGTTTGTTGTGCTATAGTTCTTTATTAGCAAATACCGTGCGGATGTGGCGGAATTGGTATACGCGCACGTTTGAGGGGCGTGTGGCTTTGCCTTGCGAGTTCGAGTCTCGCCATCCGCATTTTT
>JASJCX010000253.1 GCA_030065255.1 Calothrix sp. MO_167.B42
GTCCGTTTAAATAACCGTCATTGCGACCGAAGGGAAGCAATCCCAAAGACCTTGTGTTCGCGGAGCGTGCCCGTTAGGGCTTATGCGTCGTTTCACTTCGTTCCACTCGCAATGACATACTATGGGTATACCCCGGACATGATATGAGTTGTAAAATTAGCAGTGCCCAGATTCCCGACATCTTCAAGATGTCGGGAATCTAACTTCTCACATGAATGATTTAGGATTGCTATAGCAGTCCTAAGCAATGCAACTAAACAAATCTATACTTAGAATAAACAGCCCCTTGACCGCAGTATTGATTATTTTCATCTAAAATATTCCAAATAATTCCATCTTCTATATAGAACCGCTTACCAGTACTAGTAATACGAATACCAGAAAAATTACTAAAACCTTTGGTTTGCGTATCTAATAATAGGCGGTTCCTTTCTGCTTGCTCTACTTCTTGTGCTGTTTTCCGAGAAGGCATTTGGGTAAATTCCTCCCAATCAAGTTCCCATAAATCTAAAGCTTTCTGGTTACCATAGTTGAAAATTGGATCTGCTTGTGTACCATGGGAAACGACTACAAAAGGTGCTGTAAATAAAGCTTGTGCCAATTCTTCAGGGGGAATACTTAAATCGAATAAAGATTGTCCAATCCAATGTTGATAACTATGTAGCAAGTGTTTGGTGTGGAGAATAACTGCTTTATGTTGCCAAGGGAATTGCACATCTGTATTCATAATTGACGGTTGACAGTTGACGGTTGACAGTTGACGGTTGACAGTTGATGGTTGACGGTTGACAGTTGACAGTTGACGGTTGAACAATATAGCACTACGAAGGCACGTTAAGATATTGTTACAGGCTCAAACCTATGAGCAGTAAACTTATTACTCATTACTCATTACTCATTACTCATTACTCATTACTCATTACTCATTACTTATAATCCCAAATCTACCCCCATCCGATGGGCGCAAGCAAACCCGGAAAACGCCACAGCATTTAATCCCTGTCCAGGAAATGTACTATCCCCCACACAGTATAATCCCGGAATAGCCGTTCTATTCAAGGGCATTCCCAATAAACCCCACAGTTTCCGTCGGGGGATTGGTCCATATGTGCCATCTTCCCTACCCAAAAAGCGACGATGGGTGCGTGGTGTCCCCACTGACAAATAATCTAACCCGGCATTTAACCCCGGAAAAATTTTCTCTAGTCTGGCAATAACGCGCTTGGCTGCTTTTTCTTTCCTAATTGCGTATTCTTTCGCAGACAATCCTTGCCATTCACTAATCCAGTGGGGAGTAAATGCATGAATGATATGATATCCTGCTGGAGCCAAATTGGCATCTAATAAGGTGGGAATAGATACAAAAATAGTCCCTCCTACATCTGCCATCTGGTTCCAATCATCTAGCAAAATGTGGTGACAATGGGTACCTTGAGGCAATACCTCTGCCCTGACTCCTATGTGTAAACTGAGAAAACTAGGTGACTTTTTATAGCGTTGTTGCCATTTTTTTTCATTTGTTGGTTTAATGTTTTCTGGCAATAACTTGTTGAATGTATCCCAGCGAGTGGCATTAGAAACAATACCCTTGGCGTAATAAACATTACCATTGGCCAGTTCAACTCCTACAGCCTTTCCCCGTCTAGTCAAAATCTTTTTCACCCTGGCTTGGTATTTAATTTCTCCTCCCACCTCTTTCAATCCCTGTACAAGTTTTTGGGCAATTTGTCCCACCCCTCCTTGGGGATAATTTACCCCGCCATAATGCCTATCAGAAAACACCATACCCGCATTAATCATCGGTGTCATATCTGCTGGAACCACGGACCAGCAGTAGCACTCAATATCGATAAATTTCAATAATAAAGGGTCTTTGATGTAGCGTCGGGCAATATCCCCGACATTACAGGGTAGATATTTTGCCAAACCCAGGCAAGCTAAGGGATGCTGGGAAAATACCCTGAATAAATACCGTGGTTCTTCCAAGGACAATAAATCTATGCGATTGAGACAGTTAAATACTTGCCAGCACTCGTCATAAAAACGACGTATTCCTTGCTGCTCATGGGGAAAATACGTAGTGATATTTTGCAAAAATTGCTCGTAATTGCGATCGACTTTAACATCTAAACCATCGGGGAGATGGTAGTGAATTTGTACAGGATCGGGTATGGTGTCCAAGGTCATATTCACAGCCTCTAAAGCACGGGTGAGTAAATTAGTAGTACCCTTGCGCCCAAATCCAAATATCATTGACGCTCCCACATCAAAACGATAGCCTTGACGCTCAAAATAGCCAGAACTGCCACCGGGAATCAGATAACTTTCCAGTACTAGCACCTTAGCACCTTTTGCCGCCAGTTGAGTTGCAGTCACTAACCCACCAATACCAGAACCTATGACGATCGCATCTAATTTTTGACCAACTTTTCTAACTGGGGGACTGGGTTTTTGCTCCATGGAACCATATTTCAGTTATCAGTTAACAGTTAACAGTTAACAGTTGTCACCAGTCAAGTTGGAAATGAGGATATTTCCCATGAAAAAAAGAGGGAAAAGCCTGCAACTGCTGGCCCATCCCGTCTGCCGATCCTTAAAGAGAGGAGAACACTAAAAGAACTATACAATTGATTGAGAATTAATGTCAACTAAATATCAAAATAAATGCTAAAAACTTCTGAAAACTTCAGACCGATAGAAGCAGGGGGAGAGAGAGGGAGAGGGGGAGAGAGCTTATTATTTCTATAGTAAGCTTTTTCTTCATTCTCCCCATACCTCCCACACTCCCCACACCTCCCACACTCCCCACACCTCCCACACTCCCTGCCCTCTGCCTCTTTTGACTGACAGTCGCACGCGGGAAAGAGTATGATGATGTTTTAGTTCTTATGTATGTTAATAAACGCCCCCATCGGCTATGACCCAACAATTGCGGGTTTATGTTCCACCCCATCCCTTAATTAAACACTGGTTAGCAGTAGCTCGTGATGCTGCTACACCCTCCGTATTATTTCGTAGTGCTATTACCGAATTAGGTCGTTGGTTAACCTATGAAGCGGCTAGGGAATGGTTACCAACTAAAGATATCATGGTGCAAACTCCCCTAGATACTTGCCCTGGTACTGTTATTGATGCAGAAGTGCCAGTGGCAGTTGTTCCCATTTTACGGGCAGGACTGGGACTATTGGAGGGGGCACAAGCATTGCTACCCCTAGCCTCTATTTATCATCTGGGTTTGCAGCGAAACGAAGAAACATTACAACCCAGTTGCTATTTAAACTCCATGCCGGAAAAATTTGCCCCCCAAACACGGGTTTTGATTATAGATCCAATGTTGGCAACGGGAGGTTCAATTATGGCAGCAATGTCAGAATTAGTACAGCGTGGTGTTGAGCCATCTTTAATCCGGATTATTTGTGTAGTAGCATGTCCGCCAGCATTACAACAATTGAATGGGGCTTATCCTGGTTTAATTGTTTACACAGCCACCATTGATGAAACCCTCAACGATCAAGGTTTTATTGTACCTGGATTAGGAGATGCAGGCGATCGCATCTTTGGCACTTTAAGCTAGGATACAGCTAACACAAGATATTAAATTCACAATCGCAGGTTGGCAAATTTTATTGATAATAGTGAAGATTATGACTCAGCGAGAAGGTTTTGCCAGTGGCTTTTTAGCCGGAGCTGTTCTTGGTGGTATAGTAGGAGGTATTCTAGGTAGTGTACTTGCTAATCGCCGGGATATGGAATTATCCCCAGGGGAAGAAGCAAAGTTGAATGGTAACTCTTTAGAAGCAAAGAAAGATGTCGGTAGAAGACGACAAATGAGGGCTACTACCAGTGAAATGGATATGGAAATGACTAGGCGATCGCTAGAAGATAAAATTTCCCAATTAAATGCCACCATTGATGAAGTTAGGGAGCAGTTGGGGAATGTGAATAGTAACTCAGTCCCAACAAATGGTGAGCGCACAACAGATTCATAAAACTATCGCAGTTTACCCTATTTTAAGTGAAGCAACTGTGAGGGGGTTAATCAACGGCTTCCGACCAATTTTTTTACTTTTAACTAAAAAAAAACTGGATAAAAGTCCTTGAACTTTCCCTATCCTTTGTACTCTTAATTGGGAACGAATCGACGGTAAATATGTAATATTTGCCAAAGCGGAGCACCTATAATAGCCGACGACGAGTGAGTAATTTAGTCTTACCGAACATAGGCAGAACTAGGGATCTCACAGTTTTTATGGTAAAATGTGAGGCATGGAAAAATCCTACCGCTACCGTTTTTACCCAACCACTGAACAAGAATCTCTCTTGCGCCAGACAATTGGTTGTGTGCGGTTGGTTTTTAACCGAGCTTTAGCAGCAAGAACCCAAGCTTGGTACCAGAGGCAAGAGCGTGTTGGCTACTCTCAAACCTCCACTATGTTGACCCAGTGGAAGAAACACGAAGACCTCCAGTTTTTGAATAACGCAGCTAATAATATTTTGGCGGTGGGACACACCGTTGCAGTCTGTGGATTGAGTGTAAGACCTGATAGACATAAGTCTAAAGGGCAACTGAGCAAAACCCGAAAGGCTTCCGCCGTGAGCGTCAGCCGAACGGGAAGGAAGCAGAAACTCAAGTCGTGAGTCTTGGGAATCCCCCGCTACACCCTTCGGGTGTAGCGGGGGATGTCAAGCAGTATTGACTATGCTTCAATTAAAATTGAGAATATAGGCCACCGTTGACATTTAGTAGGAAACATCAGCGTTTATGAATTTATTGATTACCACCCTGGCTACTTTTATCAGTATTTATAGCTCTTTGCTATTTATTCGCATACTTTTGACTTGGTTCCCCAATGTCAACTGGTACAATCAGCCATTCGCTGCACTTAGCCAAATTACCGATCCCTATTTAAATCTTTTCCGTTCTATTATTCCTCCATTGGGAGGTTTAGATTTTTCTCCAATCTTGGCTATTATTGCTTTACAAATATTGCAATCAGTTCTCACTCAATTAGCAGCCCAAACGGCTTTTGCATCAGGCTTTTAATTTATAAAAGCCGTTACCGTTATCACCAAAAAATTTGTAGAGATACTCGATGGCTAGCATCAATAAGTGTCTCTACAAATTTTTATGTATTAGGTTATTCTTCAGTGTTCTGCTTCCAGATTCAAGTATAAATTTTTCGGTCTCACAGAAGACTTAAATCCCGACGCTTTAAACCTCTTGAATTTTAACGGAGTTGGTTGATTAGCAGGAACAGAAATTCTCAAGTCAAAATCATGTATCCCTGGTGGTACTTCTGGAATTGAACCTAGGCGATTGCGGTTTTGCATGGTGGGATTGTTATTAGCGTCGTAGATGCGCCCAAAAATATCTGCATCATAAACCGTTTGGTTTGTACTATTTTCGGCTTTCCCAGTGACGATAAAGCAGTTGGCAGCCATGGTATTTCTACCACTAGTTACCGCCCCTTGACCAATTTCTGGGGGACACTCATGGTAAGAAAGGTCAAATAGTCTCACCTGGGTTAATGCTATGACATTGGGAGTGGGAGTAAATATCCACCCACAAACCCCAATAATAACAGTAATCAAAAGAACTATAGGTGAAGGTAAGCGCATAAAATATACTGTGACTGAATTACGACAATGGGCACATTTTAAATCCAGCTTACCTTGATTGAAAGCGCTCTAGTACGTGAAGGCAAAAGTCAAAAGTCAAAAGTTAAAAGAAAGAAATCTTACACCACAAGCTTTTTAGCTACTTCAAATGGGTGGTTTATTTCCGCCGTGCTGTACTAGTATTTCATTGCATTAGTTTCGATGGCTAGGTAAAAGATCCCCGACTTCTCAATCAATATCCGCACACTTCTAGCAATTCCTAGGATAGAAGTCGGGGATTTACCTACATGCCCGCGACTCGTCAGGCCATATCAAACAACAACACCTCAGTATTATCTATAGTAGCCGCGATCGCAATTTGATTTTCTTGGGAAATAGCAGCACCATCCCCAGCAGATAAAATCTGACTGTTAATATCTAATGCTCCCCGCACTACTTGCAGCCATACCGATCTATTATGGCTAATTGGATATTCTACCTTGTCATCTTGGTTTAAAGTCGCAACATAAAGATTTACATCCTGATGGATTGTCACTGAGTTGTCCCTACCATCCTGGGAACCGATTAATCTGAATTTTCCCAGATTTTCTGCTGGAGGAAAGTGTTTTTGCTCGTAACTAGGCTGTATTCCTTTTTTGTTTGGTAAAATCCAAATTTGCAAGAAATGGACTTCATCGGTTGGGGAAGCATTAAACTCACTATGGGAAATACCAGTACCAGCAGACATTCTTTGTAAATCACCAGGACGAATTACTGAACCATTACCAATATTATCTTTATGCTCCAGTTCTCCTTCTAAGACATAGGAAATAATCTCCATATTCTGATGACTGTGAGTCCCAAAACCTTTACTTGGTTGAACCCGATCCTCATTAATCACTCGTAAACTTGCAAAGCCCATGTGGTGGGGATCGTAATAATTTCCAAAGGAAAAAGTATGTTTGCTATGGAGCCAACCAAAGTTAGCATTTCCTCTTTCATTACCAGGACGAATGTTAATCATTGTTGTCACCTTATGTATTCATTAGTGTGGATTGGGAGCCTTTTTTTGGCGTTGCTCAATTGAAGTATGAATTTATTTGTCTTGTTTTCATTCCCCCCAATCTTGGGGGGTTAGGGGGGCAAAGGACTTTAAATTATCTTTCCTCTCCCAGGATTGGGGGTTGGGGGACTGTTAGCATACTTGTAATCAGCAACACCTTGTTTTGACATCAAGAACGTTGTTTTCCCTGATATTTATATTATGTATTGAATCTTTATAAAAGACAATACTCTATTTAATAGACAGACTGTCTCCTTTTAGTAGACAATTAAATTATGGATAAATTTGAAAGTATACGTGCTTTTACCCAAGTGGTAGAAGAAAAAGGTTTTGCAGCAGCAGCCAGAAAAATGCAGATGTCTCGTTCCGCAGTTAATAAGTTGGTGATTAATTTAGAGAATCACTTAGGAGTACAATTGCTCTACCGCACTACTCGTCAAGTTACACTTACAGACAGTGGTAGGGCTTTTTACGAACGTTGCATGGATATTTTAGCCGAATTAGAAGAAGCTGAATTAGCAGTTTCTGCACAACATAGGGAACCCAGGGGAACTTTGAAAATTAATGCACCCATGTCTTTGGGAATCTCATATTTAGGTTCCCAGGTAGCTGAGTTTATGGCTAGCCATACAAATATTAAAATTCAATTAACATTAGAAGACCGTTTTGTAGATCCAATTAGTGAAGGTTATGATTTAGTGATTCGCATTGGTTCACCAATAGAAAATCCTAGTTTAGTAGCCCATCACCTGACGAAAATTCCCCGTGTTATCTGTGCAGCACCTAGTTATTTACAAGCCAGGGGAATCCCCAGTGAACCCGAACAATTAAAAGACCATTATTGTTTGCATTATGGCTATTTAGCAACGGGTTGTCATTGGCAATTAATTAGCAAAGAAAAACAAAAGCGAGTCTCCATTGATGGAGTTTTTTGTTCTAATAATGGAGAAGTTTTAAGAGATGCTGCCGTTAAAGGTTTGGGAATTGTCATCTTACCCAACTTTATTGTTAAGCAAGAATTGCAGCGAGGAGAACTACAGGTTATTTTGCCAGATTATAATCCACCAGAACTAACTCTATGTGTAATTTATCCTGTAAATCGCCAACTTTCTCTTAAAGTTCAGCTATTTACTCAATTTCTGCAAGAATCTTTTGCCACCCATTTGTAAAAATAAGATTGACTAATGGATTAAGTAAGCATATTTGTAGGCAAGGAAGGGAACAATTGCAAAACCTAACTTTTCATCACACTTGTATCAATCTGAAATAAATTAAAATTCCTGAGCTAATTCTTCTCGAATTATTTGAATGAATAAAAAATATAGATGGTATATTGACTATGGCTTAATTTTCTAAATTTTAGTCATTTTTATTGTAAAATTACCGTGGTTCAAAGGCAGATTTTGATTGAGCAGATGTAAGAATTAATGAATGTAATATTTTCAGATTATCTGGGAAATATACTAATAAAATACTTGCACAATCAACTTTACTCCGTCCTTCATATGTCCTAAACTAAATTCTCAACTATACCTATACAAATATCTATGTTAAAAAAAGTCAGCAGAAGGAAACAAAAATTCCACCAATTCCTGTTAAATTCCCTATTTGTCGCAACCATATCCACCCTTGCAACTACTATTCCTGCGAATGCAGCAGAGAAAATTTATGCAGCTTTCGGTCCCCTAGATTTTTCCGTTTCCGTCGCCGATTTAGAAAATTTTGTGCAAACAGGTAAAGTTACTCCAAAACTCAAATTATTAATCAGAAGACTCAATACCAAACAAAAAGAAGAATTGCGAACCACTCTGCAACAATCCTATGATGTCAAACCAGTCCTATTGTCTCAATATTTCTACTCTCCTATGGGTGAAAATGTATTGCGAAGAGCTGGAAAAATAATTCAAACTAAATCGGGACAAAATGGAATGTTTGCTTTGCGTGCAGCTTTAATTTTAGCAGCCGCAGAAGGTGATTTTACCCTGGTTAAAGTGCTGCAAAAATTTCCTACCTCTGGAATTCGCATCAATACTCCAGAGACAATTAAAATCATCAAAGAAGTTGGAGATGTGTTTGCAGATACAAAAAATGCCATTACTCAAATCAACAAACTCTCCCAAGGAGAAATTGCTGCTGCACCAACCATTGATTACAACACACTTCCCGATATCAGAACTTTGGGTCCAGTAAAATATTCCAGTCAAACAATTTACCTCAAGGATACCAGTCGCGATCGCAAATATCCAGTGGTTCTTTATTTACCACCAACTAATAGCAATTCCCGGGAAAAAATTCCCGTGGTTATTATTTCCCATGGCTTTGCTGATAGCCCTAAGAGTTTTGCCGAACTAGGCAAATTTTTAGCTTCCCATGGATTTGCTGTGGCTTTACCAGAGCATATTGGTAGTAATTTTGCTTACCAAGAAGCTACCCTTGCAGGAAGAGGTAGAGAATTATTTCGATTGAATGAATTTATAGATCGTCCTTTAGATGTTACTTTCTTGCTCAATTATCTTGAAGGTTTAAATCAATCAGATTTTCAAGGACGATTAAACCTGAAAAAAGTAGGAATTATTGGCCATTCCTTTGGTGGCTACACTGCACTGATGTTGGGAGGTGCCACCATTGATTTTCAACAACTCCAGTCAGATTGTCAACAAGAGTATTTTAATATTTCTTCATTACTGCAATGTCGAGCCAAAGAATTTAAACCTGCATCTGTGCAAAGAAAAATTCTTTCCCAAGGCTTAAAAGATGACCGCATTCAGCTGTTAATTACCCTCAATCCTGTCAGCAGTATTGTTTTTGGTCAAAAAGGACTGAGCCGCGTTCAGGTTCCTGTGATTATGGGTAGCGGGGGTTATGATCCTGCAACACCCCTGGTGACAGAACAAATCAGAGCATTCAACTGGTTGGAAACTCCCAAGAAGTATCTAGTAGTGGCGGATGGTTTTTCCCATAGTAGTGAATTGACAACTCTAATCAATAGTCTGTTGTTCTCTTCCTCTAATTCTCAGAATTTGGAAAACCAGGTGAAAGCTTTACAACAAAATGCCAGGGCCATAATGTTAGCTTTTTTACGGGTATATATTGAAGAGCGATCGCAATATGTTCCCTATGTCCAGCCATCATATCCCCAGTTCATTAGCCAACCCCCCTTTGATTTAAGTCTGATACGTTCTTTAACCCCAGAACAGTGGGAAAAAATTATTGGAGGAAAGAAGGAGTGAAGAGTTAAGAGTTGATAGTTGACAGTTGACAGTTGATGGTTGACAGTTAGGAGTTAAGAGTTAGGAGTTGATGGTTGATGGTTGATAGTTGACAGGCTTCGGCCGTGAGCTCAGCGTTCGACGGCTCGACTGAGCTTCGCCGAACGTCTGAGCGCTCACGCCGAAGTCCGAACGG
>JASJCX010000254.1 GCA_030065255.1 Calothrix sp. MO_167.B42
CGAAGAAATATATTGCACCGTGATGGTCACACTTGTCAATATTGCGGTTATACCGGGGATGAGTTGACATTAGATCATGTGACACCGCGATCGCGTGGCGGGGGAGATAGCTGGGAAAATATGGTAACGGCTTGCGTGCGTTGCAATGTGAGAAAGGGAAGTCGGACACCAAACGAAGCCCATATGCCGTTACGCCATCAACCCCGCCGCCCTTATAGCAGTTTATACTTTGAAGTCAGTAAACACTTGAAGAGTGGATTACATGGGGAATGGCAAAAATATGTGATTGGTATGTAACTTTCAGATGATAATAAATCTCAATTAAAACGAAGGAAGAAGGAAGAAGGAAGAAGGAAGAAGGAAGAAGTTTGGAATTGGGATCGGAATTTAGACCCCAACCCAATTCTGACACCGTATGACGGTGGGGAATTAAACCCATATATTTCAGTTAAAGCGAAAATTACAATAGCTCAAATAAATCCAAGAGATAAGTTGTCCCACAATCAATTTTTTCCAGTTGTAGAGCATATTTCATCTTCTTGAAGTACGTTTGGACGGGCACCGAATGCCCATCCCACTCTTAGTTTTAGTATGTACTTTTGTACTTCATTTACCTGCAAAATTCTTTAACTTTGATTGGCGAAACTTGCAGGTTTGATCATCTGATAAATTATGGTATATTTTCTATTCTGAAGTTCCCATACCCCATTTATTTTGTAGTCAGATTAACTTAAAATCCTGTTGGAGCAAAAAACTGAAAAACTGAAAATATACGGGTATCCGTGATGCCACATACAAATATTTTTGCGAAGATCTTAGTGCGTGGTCAAACTAGCCACGAGCAAGCTGTATTCTTAACTTAAATGGGAAATTCAGCTTCACACTACATAATAAATTAACTTATGCAATTAAATCCTTCTTTAAATCAACAGGAAATTACATCATCAGAAAATTTTAATGATATATCCCCCTCTTCTGGGGAAGATGGGGAAACTGATATAAAAACAAAAGTTGAAACTCCGCAAACCCAGAAACCCCAGACTGCATCTATTATCCCAGAAAGCAGTCCATCCCTAATACGAGGTAATTTGCAGGCACAGCAGAAAGCCGAAGAATTACGTCAACTACTCTCAAAACACTCCCATGAACGTCAGTTAGTTATTTTACAAGATTTTCCCGATCCTGATGCGTTATCTTCAGCTTGGACTTACCAGCTAATCGCCCAACAGTATGATATCAAGTGTGACATCATTTATGCTGGAACTCTTAGTCATCAAGAAAATATTGCTTTAGTCAGGCTCACCAACTTACCTGCTCAACGTTGGACTCTGCAAACACTGAAGAGCAAAGACTTATCACTATATCAAGGGTTCGCACTGATTGATAACCAAGGAACTACCAGTCAACTAGTGCCAGTGTTAGAGCAGAGCAAAATACCATTGCTAGTAGTCATAGACCATCATAACTTGCAAGAAGATTTTAACTGCGAATTTGTGGATATTCGTCCTTCAATCAGAGCCACAGCTACAATTTTAACCCAGTATTTACAGACAGGATTATTACCCTTAGATAGTAGTAGCAGTCAACATATTAAATGTGCTACAGCATTAATGCATGGCTTGCACTCAGATACTAATCGACTCATGCAAGCCAAGGAAGAAGATTTTATGGCTGCGGCTTACCTGAGTCGATTTTATGACGCTCAAATCCTCAAAGCTATTCTCCAGGCAAATCGCTCCAAACGAGTCATGGATGTGATCGAGCGATCGCTAAAAAATCGTATAGTTCAAAATAACTTTTCCATTGCTGGGGTAGGTTACCTACGTTATGATGACCGGGATGCAATTCCCCAAGCTGCCGATTTTCTAGTTACCGAAGAAAATGTACACACCGCCGTGGTTTATGGTATTGTTCATGATGAGGATGATGAACTAGAAGTTGTGATTGGCTCCTTGAGAACTACCAAACTCACCCTAGACCCAGATGAATTTATCAAAGAAGCCTTTGGACAAGATAGTAGCGGGCGTTTCTTTGGTGGGGGACGCAGCAGTGCAGGGGGTTTTGAAATTCCCATGGGTTTCTTGTCAGGTGGCAATGAAAATTCCAGTTATGCAAAAATGAAATGGGAAGTGTTTGATTCTCAGATTAAGCAAAAGCTGCTGAAATTGGTAAATCCCAAAGATAACCCGATTTAATCATAATTCTGGAATTATGGGTGAAAAAATCAGAGTTTAGCGGTCGATTCAGCGTACATAACTCAAAAACCCATAATCAAGACTTAGCATCCACATAACACATAACAAAACCGTGAAATTGTACTTAATTCGTCATGGCATTGCTCAACCAGCCACAGACGACATCGAAGATGGGGCACGTAGCCTTACCAAAGAGGGACAACAAAAAACTGAAAAAATTGCCAAAAGATTATTAGACTTCGGTTTACACTTTGAGCTAATTGTTACCAGCCCCTTGGTAAGAGCACGACAAACTGCGGAAATCCTCAAAACAGTTGGATTGAGTTCCCACATAGAAGAGTGTATATACCTAGCTCCCGGTGGTGATATTTCCCATTGGTTAAAAAACTGGTTAGAACCCAGAAAATATTCCGCCGATGTTTCCATAGCCCTTGTAGGACATGAGCCATGTTTGAGTACTTGGGCCGAAATTCTCGTCTGGGGAGAAGCTAGAGCCAGGTTAATTCTCAAAAAAGCAGGTATGATCGGAATAAAGCTACCAGAAACAAGTTCTCCCTTGGGTCGCAGTCAGATGTTTTGGTTGACACCACCCAAGTACTTGCTTTAATGGGTTTCCTACAATTCTTTAGTGAAATTGTGTAATCAAGGATACTCTGTATGGTAGCAATGGTTTCTGGTAATTGAAACCTCAACAAATCTTAAAAATTCAGATGGTGTTGCCATGATGGTGTGCGAATATAAGCCTGGTTTGGAGGGCATTCCTGCCGCCCAATCTAGTATCAGTAATGTTAACGGGCTAGAGGGAATATTAGAATACCGTGGCATCCGCATTGAAGAGTTGGCAGAGAAAAGTACATTTTTGGAAACGGCCTACCTGCTGATTTGGGGTGAATTGCCCTCAGCAGAAGAATTGGCAAAATTTGAGGATGATGTATATCACCACCGACGGATTAAATACCGCATCCGGGATATGATGAAATGCTTCCCAGAAAGCGGTCATCCTATGGATGCTCTACAAGCCTCAGCAGCAGCTTTAGGTTTGTTTTATTCCCAGCGTGACTTACGTAATCCTATTTACATTCGCAAAGCAGTAGTGCAGCTCATAGCCACAATCCCAACTATGGTAGCGGCTTTCCAGCTCATGCGCAAAGGTAATGACCCCGTTAAACCCCGGGATGACTTGGACTATGCAGCCAACTTCTTGTATATGCTCACAGAGAAGGAGCCAGATCCACTGGCGGCAAAAATTTTCGATGTTTGCTTGATTCTTCATGCCGAACATACAATGAATGCCTCCACCTTCAGTGCGAGGGTAACAGGTTCTACCCTCACAGACCCCTATGCCATAGTTGCTAGCGCCGTGGGTACCTTAGGGGGACCCTTACATGGTGGAGCGAATGAAGAAGTAATCCGGATGCTCGAAGAAATCGGCTCAGTGGAAAATGTCCGTCCCTACGTAGAGGATTTAATGGCACGGAAGGCCAAAATTATGGGATTTGGTCATCGGGTTTACAAAGTCAAAGACCCCAGAGCCAAAATATTGCAAAATCTAGCAGAACAACTATTCTCCAAATTTGGCCAGGATAAATACTACGATATTGCCCAGGAAATGGAACGGGTAGTAGGAGAAAAACTTGGTCACAAAGGTGTTTATGCTAATGTTGACTTTTACTCCGGTTTGGTGTATAGGAAATTAGGAATTACCACAGATTTATTTACACCAATTTTTGCGATCGCTCGTGTAGCTGGTTGGCTGGCACATTGGAAAGAACAGCTAGCAGAAAACCGGATTTTCCGTCCTACCCAAATTTATAAAGGTCTTCATAACCAACCCTATATTCCCGTTGAGAAGAGATAGGAGTGAGGGAGTGAGGGAGTGAGGGAGTGAGTGAGGGAGTGGGAGAGTGAGGGAGTGTAGACGATGTGTGTCTATAATTTTAGGAATATATAATTTAAAAATTATTTCCCTAATATTCCTTCCCTCCTTCCCTCCTTCGCTCTTTCCCTCCTTCCCTCCTTCCCTCCTTCGCTCTTTCCCTCCTTCCCTCCTTCCCTCCTTCGCTCTTTCCCTCCTTCCCTCCTTCCCTCCTTCACTCCTTCCCTCCTTCCCTCTTTCCCTCTTTCCCTCCTTCCCTCCTCCATATCAGGGAATTTCAATTAACACTATAAGTAGAAATTCCCATTCGAGCCATGGGGTGAAAGCCATCCAACGATATACTAGGCATGGGAATTGCACAAAATCTTAAGTTTTGCCTGGTTTAAGTGGAGATGTTGATGGGTGAATTTACATTTATTAACTAAGAAGATAGTTAAATAAGATAAAGGATGTAGATACCAACAAGGGTCATTTATGGTCAACGCCAATGGAATAAACCATGTGTAATTACCCTTTATCTTGCCAACTACTCTACCTCTAGGAACAACTATCAATGCATTGATGCCCTATATTACTAACTAACAACTAGCAACTAACAACTAACAACTAACAACTAACAACTAACAACTAACAACTAACTTCACCCTATAGCCTTCTGTTGACTTCAAAAATGGGAAAACATGAATCCAGGAATTGATCTGCAAGGAACATTTATTAAATCCCTGATAGATTTGGGATTACCAACTGGTACAGCCAAAGCTATCTGGATGCCACTACCGATGATTCTCATGGTGATTGGTGCCACGGTAGGGGTACTAACCTGTGTTTGGCTAGAACGGAAAATTTCAGCAGCAGCACAGCAGCGGATTGGTCCTGAATACATTGGTCCTTTGGGATTGCTGGCTCCTGTTGCAGACGGAATCAAGCTGGTATTTAAGGAAGATATTGTACCGGCACAATCAGATGCCTTTTTATTTACCCTTGGTCCGATCCTAGTTGTCCTACCAGTATTTTTGTCCTACTTAATTTTGCCCTTTGGACAGAATTTAGTAATTACGAATATAGGTATGGGGGTCTTTTTGTGGATTGCCCTATCTAGCATTCAACCCATTGGGTTATTAATGGCTGGCTATGCTTCTAATAACAAATACTCCCTCTTGGGTGGTTTGCGAGCCGCAGCCCAGTCAATTAGCTATGAAATTCCCTTAGCATTGGCAGTATTAGCCATCGTCATGATGTCCAATAGTCTTAGTACCATTGACATCGTGAATCAGCAATCTGGCTATGGGATTCTTGGCTGGAATGTTTGGCGACAACCAGCCGGATTTATTATTTTTTGGATTGCAGCCCTCGCGGAATGCGAACGTATGCCCTTTGACTTGCCAGAAGCAGAAGAGGAACTCGTAGCAGGTTATCAAACTGAATACTCGGGCATGAAATTTGCTCTGTTCTATTTAAGTTCCTATGTCAACCTAGTTCTTTCTGCCCTGCTAGTATCTATTTTGTATTTGGGCGGTTGGGATTTTCCGATTCCCATCCATCTGTTGGGGGACTGGTTGGGAGTCAGTGAAACTAATCCAGTGTTGCAAGTGGTGACTGCTTCTTTAGGAATCACCATGACTGTGCTCAAAGCTTACTTTCTTGTCTTCATAGCGATTCTTTTGCGTTGGACGGTACCCAGGGTTCGCATTGACCAATTGCTAGATTTAGGATGGAAGTTTTTGCTACCAATTGGTTTGGTGAATTTACTGTTAACCGCAGCTCTCAAGCTAGCATTTCCCGTCGCCTTTGGTGGATAAGAGAATTTTAGATTTTGCGGAAAGTTGAGCCAGTCCGGTCTTGGGGTCTCCCCAAGTAAAGGAACTGGCGTTGCGGTGCGGGGGTTCCCCCCGCCCTTGCAAACTTTCCAAGACAGATTTTAGATTTTAGATTAATGCTGGAATCTAAAATTCAAATTTCCCGATCCCAAATTGAAAAGAGAAAGAGATACACAATTATGTTAAAGTTCCTCAAACAAGTTGGTGATTATGCCAAAGAAACGGTACAAGCAGCTCGCTATATTGGTCAAGGACTATCTGTAACCTTCGATCATATGCAGCGCCGTCCAATTACCGTCCAGTACCCTTACGAAAAACTGATTCCCAGTGAAAGATTTCGGGGTAGAATTCACTTTGAATTCGACAAATGCATTGCCTGTGAAGTTTGCGTTCGCGTATGCCCCATTAATCTACCAGTAGTAGACTGGACATTTGATAAAGCTAGTAAAAAGAAAAAGCTCAAACATTACAGTATTGACTTTGGAGTTTGTATTTTCTGCGGCAACTGTGTGGAATATTGCCCCACAAATTGTCTATCCATGACAGAAGATTATGAACTGGCAGCTTACGATCGCCATGAACTCAACTATGATAATGTAGCCCTTGGTCGCCTTCCTTACAAGGTGACAAATGACCCAATGGTTACACCATTACGGGAATTAGCTTACCTACCTCAAGGCGTTATGGAGCCCCACGATGTACCCGCAGATGCTCCCCGTGCAGGTAATCGTCCAGAAGATTTAATAGAACAAGAAAAATAAATGTACGTGCTCCTTGGTTATTAGTTATGGCAGTTGATAGTTGACGGTTGACAGTTGATGGTTGGTAGTTGATGGTTGGTAGTTAAACTTCCTACTGGAGCGAGAAGCCACTCTTTGAGCGTCTACACTCCCCCTGCCCCCTGCCCCCGTTCGGCTGAGCTCACGGCCGAAGCCTGCCCCCTGCCTCTTCAGCAATATGTCCATTGCTATAAAAAAATAACAAAGGAAGGACAATGACAAGTGACAAATGATAAAGGACTAAAAAAGTGGATTTAGCGCAAGGAGTACAGTCGGTTTCGTTTGCCATTTTGGCAGTAATGATGATTGGAACGGCACTAGGGGTAGTGTTGACTTCCAGCATTGTCTACTCCGCTTTTTTGTTAGGGGGAGTATTTATTAGCATGGCAGGAATGTACCTGTTGCTAAATGCTGATTTTGTCGCCATGGCTCAGATATTAGTTTATGTGGGTGCAATTAATGTCCTAATTTTGTTTGCCATTATGTTGGTAAACAAACGCCAAGACTTTGTAACTTTACCAACAGCTTGGATACGCAGAGCTTTAACCGCATTGGTGAGTGTGGGATTATTTGCCCTGTTAAGTACTATGGTATTGGCAACTCCTTGGCCCCATTCCTCTGCTACCCCCGCAAGTAACTCCATAGTTTTAATTGGTGAGCATTTTTTCAGTGACTTTTTGCTGCCTTTTGAATTAGCATCTGTATTATTGTTAATGGCAATGGTAGGGGCAATTATTCTGGCTCGCCGCGAGTATATTCCAGATACCGAAGTCTCTTCTGAATCTTCATCTGGTGTGTTGCAATTACCAGAACGTCCCCGGGAGTTAGTTTCAGCAGGAAGGGAACAAGAGTAGTGAATAATTAAAAGTTAAAAGTTAAAAGTTAAAAGGTAAGAATACTTGCTTTTTAAACCTTTTGATGGTAGGGAATTGTAGCTTTATTTTCGCCATGGTGTACTCAAAAAAATCAGGAATATTGATTGTAATTTCTGATTTTTGTTTGTTTCCCTTTTCATATCTTGCACCTGTACCCTAGAACACCCATTCAGTAATGCCAAAATCCCTGTTTAGGTGAGATGGGGGAGTGTGGGGAGACAGGGGAGTGTGAGGAGACAGGGGAGTGTGGGGAAGGCAAAAAGCTTACTATTTATTTCTTCATTCTTCCCACACCTCCCACACTCCCCTCTCCCCTCGATCATTATTTTTTGTAGGAAGACCAAAATTTATGCAACTTGAGTACTTTTTATTATTAGCAGCTGCTTTGTTTTGCATTGGGATCTATGGCTTAATTACTAGCCGTAATGCAGTGCGGGTGTTAATGTCAATTGAGTTAATGCTGAATGCTGTAAACTTAAATTTAATGGCATTTTCCAACGACCTAGATCCTCAAGCAGTTAAAGGTCAGGTGTTTACCGTGTTTGTCATTGCCATAGCCGCAGCTGAAGCAGCAGTTGGTTTGGCCATTGTACTGGCAATTTATCGCAACCGCGATACCGTTGATATGGAGCAGTTCAATCTCCTCAAGTGGTAATATTGTGGAGCTAAAGCAGGTAATTATTGCTTATAAGGCAACAGACTCCCAAAGCAAACGTTGGGCCGAAATCTGTGCCAAACAGTTAGAAAATCGTCAATGCCAGGTACTAATGGGTCCTAGTGGGCCAAAAGATAATCCTTATCCGGTGTTTTTGGCTTCTGTAGGAAAACCAATTGACCTGGCTTTAGTTCTTGGTGGTGATGGCACGGTTTTAACCAGTGCCAGACATTTAGCCCCAGCTGGTATTCCTATTTTGGGAATCAATGTAGGGGGTCATCTGGGGTTTTTAACAGAGTCTGTAGAAGAGTTTCAAGACACGGAGAAAGTTTGGGACCGATTGTTTGAGGACCGCTACGCTATCCAGCGACGGATGATGTTGCAAGCATCAGTATTTGAGGGCCAAGGCTCACATTTGGAGCCAGTGAGCGAGCAGTATTTGAGTTTGAATGAAATGTGTGTCAAACCCGCTTCTGCCGATCGCATGATTACCTCTATTCTGGAAATGGAAATTGATGGTGAGGTGGTAGATCAGTATGTGGGAGATGGGTTAATTGTTTCCACACCTACGGGTTCTACTGGTTACACAGTTTCTGCTTCTGGTCCGATTATGCATGATGGCATGGAAGCCCTTACCATCACTCCGATTTGTCCCATGAGTCTTTCTAGCCGACCCTTAATTATACCTCCTGGGGCAGTGGTAAACATTTGGCCCTTGGGTGATTATGATTTGAGTACTAAGCTGTGGATGGATGGGATATTAGCTACTTCAATTTGGCCTGGACACCGGGTTGACATTAGAATGGCGGATTGTCGTGCTAAGTTTATTATTTTACGGGAAAATAATTCCTACTATCAAACTCTGCGAGAAAAGTTATTGTGGGCCGGAACCAGGGTACGTTACAATAACACCAACTGATAGGGGAATTAATTGGTTTTTTGTATCCAGGTAAGTTTCGCTGCATTAATGCTTTTGCCCGGGATATTAAAGGGCACGGCACGAGTAAGATAATTTTATATATTCAAAAATTGTCGATGCCGTGCCCCTACTCATCTATCACATTGTTTTAGGACTTACGCAGAATCATCTGGAAACCCTCATTTTTCGTCGTGTTAATGAACGGATTATCACTACTTTCGACATTTTTTGCGTAAGTCCTGTGTTTTTTAAAATTTGTATCTAATTCCTTCTGGACATCACTAATTTTATTCAAAATTTACTCACTGGAACCTTAATACCCCGATCTAATTTCGGAACCTTTAAATATTCAACTGGTTGGGTGTATGGATTATTGGTATTATTTGTGGGTTGTGGGCATTGCTTGAAGAAATCAGCCGGATTTTCAATCAAAGCAACCGGATTTATTTTGTTGCATTTATTATCTCTGACATTCAAAAATAAATCACCTGTTTGTTGTAAATTATTAGTCTGTTGATTATTGCCCCACTGTTCGGTAATTGTGACTGGTTCTGTCATCAAAAACATGGCCGAATTACTTTCTTCCTTTGGGCGGTTTTCCTTGGGAGAATTAGACATCCCAGGAGTCACACTTTCTTGGTTTGCATTGGCACTTTTGTCTACACAGAGTGTGCCAATAGCAATAGCTAAAACTATAACTAAGTATTTCATGGGGGAATCTCTCAACATTTAATCTAAGCTGAAAAGCTGCTATTTTTCTTTAAAAAAAACAATCTATCAATAATTAAGGCATCGTACCTAGGTACTACGATATTTGATAATTTCAGCTATTGATTTAAATTTTTACTATAGAATAAATATCGCTCCTTTGTATTTTTGCGCCTATCTTTTCAGTTGAGAAATGCCGAACTAGTAAACTCAATAATAATATCATTTCCGTTTGTATCGGAATTATTTAAATTTCCTTCTTCTCCCTCTTCCTCTGCGCTCTGTTGTGCCTCTGTGGTTTTTTTATCATTCCGATGT
>JASJCX010000255.1 GCA_030065255.1 Calothrix sp. MO_167.B42
ATATAAATTGTCTAGCTCTAGAAGTAGATTCGCTTATCACATTAAGGTTTATTTTGCAAGCTACTTTCACATTTTGTGAGGTAGCTTTTCTCTCGTTTTCTTTGTATGATTATCTTTGATGAGCGAAAAGCGAGAGAAAGTTTAAGTTTCAGTTGACCTTAAACGGTCGTGAGGGTTCAAAACCGACACCACACAATGTTATTACAATAAATATCACAAATGGGGGTGGAGGGACTTGAACCCTCACGACCGTTTAAGGTCAACGGATTTTCATTCTCTTGCAACTTTCGTTACTGCCTAATTACCTTGATGATATTAGGTTTTGAGAATTGGACTCTCCCTTTACCCTCGTCTTCACGTTAGGGTAGCTCCCGTCGAGTCTCTGCACCTTCCTAAATTAGTCCTCTGTTATTTATCACCCGCTAGCGATCGCTCCGCGAGTAACAGATGACAAGTGACTAATTTGGCTTGGCTCAGGATTGCCTTGTCTGTTGCCAGATTTAGGTTTCCCTGAATTTGAGAGCTGCCACTTAAAGGATTTCTCCCATAAGGCTCAAATCACTTAAGTCCGTAGCGTCTACCATTCCGCCACACCCCCAAGCAAAGTTAGCTTGGATTTGCTGTTTTTTAGTGAGGCTGCAAATGCCTCCTCATCTATTCCACCATTAAATGCGTATTTTGTCCAACATAAATTGAAATTTTTTTCTTTTTTTGTTTTTTTGGCTGATAAACTGCGGATTTACCCACTTGTGATAGGGAGTATCCCATTTTTTCAAACAGCTCGTATGCCGCTTTGCTAACAAGCTAAAGCCTGTGGCTATACAAGCCAAACTAGCCAAGGCTGGCTAAATAAACTCTTATAGCCAGCGAAGACTGGCTTTGTTCTTGTAGCGATACCCTTCAGTGGGTATTGCGTAAAAATTGGGATGCTCCCCTTGAAAAAAAAAGCTCAGGCATAAGTGAATCTAGCTATTTGCGGTTGAGATGATTCGCAAAAGTAATAGAGTGGATGAATAGTTCAATAAAGTTAAGAAATTTTTAATGATTCTCAATTTAAATTATTTTTGCCTATGAAGAATAATATTGCTCCACATTCCGCTCTTGGCAAACGAGTTATTATTCTAGCTCTACAACTGCTTTTAGCAATTCCCTTGATTTTAATTCTGTCTCAGTTTCATCTTGGAACCATTGCTTGGATTTTTGGTGGTGCGACAGCTAGTATTACGGTTTTGCAATTTAGCCGCTTATTCTACAACTATTGTCCCCAACCAAATCGCAATGCTAGAAGGTTCGGCTTGGCTTTGGTGGGAATTACGGCTGGTTTTGCTAGTAGTCATGGTAATTTAGCTCACATTACTGGGAGTGTGCCTGTATTTGTAGTTTTAACAGCATTTTCCATGTTGTGTGGCACTTTCATTGGTTATATTTACTCCCGCTTGAGTCAAATTAATATACTCACAGCAATGTTGGCTACGGTCCCTGGAGGTGTGGGAATCATGGCTGCGATCGCAGCAGATTATGGTAAAAATGTCACCATAGTGGCTCTAGTACAAGCTATCCGTGTTACATCTGTAGTGGTTTTGATTCCTCTGGTGGCTAGAGCTTCCGCAGATAATTTTCTCAGTGTACCGACAATTTCATCCAATCGGGAGCTGTTTAGTTTCCAAGCTGACAATATTGCATTGCTGGGATTATTACTGGTGTTGACGGGGATTGGAGTCTACTTAGCAAAATTATGCAAAGTTCCAGCCAGTGATTTTATTGGCGCTGTGGTTGTAGCGATCGCTTTTAATTCTACGCTCAATTTACTGCCTTTTGTCGATCATATCCACTTTAGTCCACCTCGTTTAATTCAACTTATTGGTCAACTGCTTTTGGGGATTACCATCGGTGAATATTGGGGTAATAATCCTAATTTTGGCAAAAAGACCATTGCTTATGCTTTGATGTGTGTTTCCCTGACTCTCAGTGCTGGAGCAATTGCCACCATGTTAGCCATGAAATTAACTTCTTGGGATTGGTTAACCTGTTTGTTGGTAACTGCACCGGGAGGCTCGGCGGAAATGATTCTAGTCGCCTTGGGATTAAATCATAATGTAGAAATTGTTACAGCAGGTCATTTGGTGCGGCTGATTGCAATTAATAGTTCTTTACCCTTATGGATCTTTCTGTTTCGTCGTCTTGATGGTTCCTTGGAATCTGTATCCAAGTAGGGCTTGCTGTTCGCGTAGCGCAGCATTAGCTGTAAAAGTCTTTTAGTGGGGGCAGGCTTCGGCCGTGAGCTCAGCCGAACGGGAACTCTTAACAGGGAACAGTTTGCTATCAAAGGGTTTGCCGGATTTATAAATGTCCTAATCTGATTTCGTAGTGCTGTACAGGTAATCTTAGACCACCGAAGGGAGTAACAGTAAACTCATTACTCATTACTCATTACTCATTACTCATTACTCATTACTTATTACTTATTCCTAAGCTGATTGGTAACATGACAATAAAAGTAGAACCTTTACCAACTGTGCTTTCTACTTGAATTTGCCCTTGATGATTTTCCACAATAGCTTGAGCGATCGCTAATCCTAATCCAGAGCCAGTGGTATTTTCTGTAACTTGATTTCTCTGGGTATGGGTACGTGCGGGATCTAAACGGTAAAAGCGATCGAATAACTTGGGTAAAGCCTCAGAGGGAATACCAATACCTGTATCCTTCACCTTAATTTGTAGTTGGTTATAACTATGACGCAATCCAGAAGCCGATTCTATTTGAGCTAATTCTACCGTTACCCTGCCTTGATTGGGAGTATAATGCAAAGCATTGCTAATTAAATTTGTAAATAATCGCACCAGTTGGTCCCAATTACCCTGACAAGCAAACCAATTTTCGACTAACTCGGGGTCAGCAACTGAACTGGGGGGATCTACTAATTGTAATGTCAGATGAATTTGCTTTTCTGCGGCCAATAACTGTTGTTCTTCCACCACTTCCATTAATAAAGCATCCATCGGACAATGGGTAAACTCCCTGCTGACACTTCCATTATCTTGCCGTGCTAAAAAAAGTAAATCGTTAACCAAAGTACCCAAACGCTTAGTTAGTCTCTCCACCAACTTTAACTGTTGGCGATAGTGAGAAGAATTAGCTCCCTGTGGCTCTGCTAATTCTAAATCCGTCAAAGCCACTTGCACATTCGTTTGAATTAAAGCAATGGGACTCCTCAACTCATGGGAAGCATCCGCAGTAAATTGTTTCAAGCGTTGATAGGAATCATACACTGGTTCCATAGCTTTCCCAGAAAGAAACCAACCACTTGCTCCCACAGACAGCACCATTAACCCCGTACCCAGTGCTAAATCAATTATCAACTGACGACTGGGTTTAGTCACCTCAAACCAAGGATGACTCACCCGCAGATATCCCAAAATTTGCCTTCCTACCTGCACCCGTTGGGTAACTTGGCGCAATAATAGGGGATTATCTCCCCAGCCTGACTGTTGTTCTTTGGTTATATGGACAGTTTCCCCGGTAGGGTTACCATGGATGGGTATGTTGAGGGGTTCTGATAGGGTGGACCATAGTAACTCCCCCGTGGCGCTAAACCATTCTAAATCAATGTGGTCATCTTCTACGGTGTCGGCATTATCCCGGAAACTTGCTTCTACATTAATTTCCAGCCCATCCCCATCGGGATTTACTGACTCAATAATTAGCGATCGCTCCACAACTTCCGCTACATGGTTTAAGGTATCATCAATCCGTTCAATTAAGGTACTGCGGACATATAAATACACCCCACTGGCAAATAACAGGAGCAATAAGGCTGTGATAGCAGTGTACCAAAGGGCAAGGCGACGACGGGTAGCTTGAAACATATATAGTGCTACGCGCAAGTAATAAGTAAGAAGTAATAAGTAATAAGTTTACTGTTTATGGGTTTGGGCATTCAACAATGTCTTAACGGGGAGTATCCCAATTTTTCAAAAAGCCCTCACCTCTTAGCCTGGGGCTTTGTTTGTGTAGCGATACCCTTCTAGTAGTCAACCACATTAATTTTGACGAGTCGCGGGCATTTAGATCCCCGACTTCTATCCTAGGAATTGCTACCCCGTGTGCGGATATTGATTTGTGAAGTCGGGGATCTTTTACCTAGCCATCAGAACTAATGCAACGGAGTACTAGTGGTCTGTCCCATTAGTTTTGATGGATAAATTGAATACCTCTATTTCTCTTCTTTCTTCTTTCCTTTGCGCCCTTTGCGCCCTTTGCGGTTCATTAATCCAACCCATCATATTTTATGGGACAGAGCACTAGTACTTCACCACATTAGTTATGAGGGGTAGAGGAAGAAACCGCAGAGGCGCAGAGAACGCAGAGGAAGAGGAAGAGAGCACAAGTCTAAAATTTGGTTCACCCATCAAAATTAGTGTGGTGGAGTACTAGTAGTTCATTGCATTAATTTTGACGAGTCGCGGTGTTTAGATCCCCGACTTCTTAAAGAAGTCGGGGATCTGTGACAGCTTATTAGGGGAGGGGCAAGGGAAATTCAATCTTTTTTTTCTGGTAAACATATATTTTAGGATTGAATCATTAATAAATAGCGATCGAATTGTCAGCCAAAATTTTTGGCAAATGAATTCAGAAGTATGTAAAAATGACCGGACGCACTAATGGCTAATGCGTAAACAGAAAGCATAGCACACAGCTTTTACACGAAACCATGACCCTGGATTTTGCGGCTTGCAGACATGCCATATGTCTGTTGGTTAGCATAGTATATAATGCAACCGAATTAATCCTTTTTACTTAAGGAACCCAAATACTAAAATAATGGTCATTCGGTACATTTTTACGGGGTTTATATAGCTCAAAAGCTGTGAGTAATACACATTGGATTGCTGCAACATAACTTAATTTATTATTCTTCAGTACTTAAAGAAATGGGAATCAAAATGGCACGTCAGGGATTTGGCATTCAGCAAGGTAACAATTTCCGTCTGTTCTCCGCAGGGCTTTCCGCTTTATTAATTGCTTCTGGCGGAGCCATGTTCTTACCTACCCAGGTGAATGCTAATCAAAAAGGGAACACCAAGATTTTAATGGCCCAGGTTCCAGCAACTGGAACGGTAATTTATGTTAATTCCGAAACTGGTTCAGATACTGATGGTGCTGGAACCACAGCCCAAGCACCTTATAAAACCATCTCTTTTGCCCTTTCCAAAGCTCAAGCGGGTACAACAGTTCAACTTGCCCCTGGCAACTATAGCGCAGATACTGGTGAACAGTTCCCCCTTGATGTTAAAAGTGGTATTACCCTCAAGGGAGATGAAAGCACAAAAGGACAAGCCACAATAATTACAGGTAGTGGGAATTATATTAGTCGCACCTTTGCTAGACAAAATATCACAATTCTTGCCCAGAATAATAGTATTATCAACGGTGTTACAGTTACAAACCCTGCCAGCCGTGGTACTGCTGTGTGGGTAGAATCAACTAATCCTACTATTCAAAACAGTACATTTATTAATAGTTTAAGAGAAGGGGTATTTGTTACTGGTACAGGTAATCCCATCATTGAAAACAACATTTTTTCGGGAAATAAAGGTAATGGGGTTTCTATTGCCAAAGATGCTAAAGGTTTAATTCGCAATAACTTATTCCAGAGTACTGGTTTTGGCTTATCTATTGGTGGTACTTCCACCCCTCGTTTGGAAGCAAACCAAATTTCTGACAATGTAGATGGTATTTTTATTTCCAATAGTGCCAAGCCTGTATTACGTAAAAATGTCATCCAGAATAACACCCGTGATGGCATCGTGGTAATTTCCCAAGCCTTACCCGATTTGGGAAGTACCAGTGAAGATCCCGGTCAGAATTTGATTAGTGACAACAAACGCTACGACCTTAATAATGCTACCAACAATGTGGTTGTGGCCATTGGTAACAGCATCAATAATATTCAAGGTTCAATAGATTACGTTGCTTCTGATGTGGAAGCACCTCCTGGAACACCAGTTGCTTTCAAAGATGTACCCGCTAGTCATTGGGCAAAAAATTATATTCAAGCTTTATCTGCCAAAGGTGTAATTGCTGGGTTCCCCGATGGTACTTTTAAACCCAATGATGTCGTCACCCGCGCCCAATTCGCAGCTATTATCAACAAGGCATTTACACCAGGAGCCAAGCGAGCAGCCATTAATTTTAATGATGTCAAGACTAACTACTGGGGATACCAAGCAATTAGAACCGCTTCCAGTGCTGGTTTCCTCTCTGGATATCCCAACAACACCTTTAAGCCAGAGCAGCAAATTCCCCGGGTACAGGCACTAGTATCCTTAGCAAATGGTTTAGAGTTAACCGCAACCGATCAAAATTCCTTGTCTTTTTACAACGATGCTTCCCAAATTCCCGATTGGGCGAAAGACTCTGTGTCAGCAGCGACTGTAAAACAAGTTGTGGTTAATTACCCCACCCTGAAGCAGTTAAATCCCAACAACCAAGCCACAAGAGCAGACGTAGCGGCTTTCGTTTACCAAGCAATGGTAAATGCTGGCAAAGCAGAAGCACTTCCTTCCGCATATGTGGTTAAAGTTTCTGGTACTGGAGCCGCCGCAGCTATTCAAAATTAAGGGAATTTCAGGCTCATACCAGTTTGAATTTTAGATTTTAGATTTTGGATTGTGGATTGTGAAAGAGCTTATAATAAGCTTTTCAAGTTCCCATCTGTCGAAGTCATTTTCACTATCAAAATTGGTATCAAAGCAAAGGGGTAATATCATGTTAGCTTAATTACTTATAATTTCTGCTTGATTCACCCCAACCCTCTCTTACCTTCTCCTTAATAAGGAGAGGGTGCCGCAGGTGGGTGAGGTTTTATAAGTATTCATCCGCACATGATATTAAGGATATAACTTCAACCTTCCCCCTTCACTTCTATGAATTTTATACTTGTGATTGGATAACACTTAATAATTTAAGTGTTATTTTTTTATTTACCATTTTTGAGTAAACAACAAGGTAAAGTGTGATCGCATCTCACCTTGTTGTTTACAAGAAAAGATGAAACTAACAATCCTACAGGATGTTTTAGGATTTATGCGAGCTTCATTGGTAAGTATGGCAAGCACCCTGATAAATAATCTCAATTACTTCAATTACTTCTGAAAACTATGGAAAAAGCATGGTACTAAGTACCGGTAGCACATTCTGGGAAAATTGCCCCTGAACATTTCCTGGTGGATCGTAATTACAAACCACAAACACCTTTCCATCTACTGATTTAGCTTTTCCACAACCTACCTTTGTACTATTTTTCCAAACAACCTGGGTGAAGTGCCCTGTCTGACTGGAAAAACCTGGGTTGTTGTAATCGTAGTCCTCATCCTCGTCATACCAAGCTTGTACGGGAACCTCACCATTAACATCAAAACCAGGTTGGGAACTCCAAGCGTAATAAATATTTTCCCCATATTGGTTATTGGGGCGGTGCTGCATTTGCCCTGTATTTGCCAACTGCTGTGCCCAGTCTTGAGCTAAGTTAGTAAGTCCGCTATCTTCAGTTAAAGCAGGAGATCCGTGTCTCTGTCGTAGGGTATTGTGCTTTGATAGGGCTTCCTGGCGGAAGGTTGCCAAACCAGTGGATTGTGCAGAAACATTGGAAGTTGTAACGGTGCCAAGGGCAATAGCACTTGTCAATCCAGCTATTCCTAAAATTGTTGCTTGCCATGATTTCATCAATATTCTCCTTTGGCTGACTTTAATGTTGCCTTTGAATTAGGATGCTGTGAGAGGAGCTTGTATAAATTACACTTCTCCTAGGATAAGCAATATTTAAGAAAAGTGATCATTTAATTTGAAATATACTTAGGGGCTAGAAGTGAGGAATGTAGACATAGAGGGGTTTTCCGTATTTTAAAAGTGGGGATACGGCATTGATATTTTTTTGGGTATATGAAGTTAAGATCCCCATACGACGTGCCTGTAAGCACAATCATAGTTTTCACCATTGACAATTGCCAAAAAAAACAATTTACTGTATGGTTTGTTGCATCTAATTCACTTAGATTAACTCAGCTAAATGTTTGTAAATTAGGTGAAGTTTGTGAATCAGCAATTCAAACGCAAACGAGATATTCGTAATTATAAAATTGCCGAGCTGGAAGCCAAGTTACACCATGCTTACCAAACTATTGAAAATCTCAAGCAACAGAACCAAGAACTGGAAAAACAAATATATAGATTTCGTAATAATCAAGGTAAGCAAACTAATATTTTAGTTACGAATACTTACGATAAACCTAGTAATGTCCAAGTATCTCAAGCAAACGAAGGACTACCTGACAAATATCAGCTAATATCTTTGGTAAATGCAGCATTAAATAATATATTCAATTGCAAATCTCACCTGAGTAAAATATTTTTATCTGTCAAACATTATAAGCAATTTATTATTATTTTTTTCGGTGTCATTAGTTTATTTTATGTCACAAATTATTATTATTCTGCTAGGAAAAAATACCAACAATATGATGTTGATGTAGCTAAAAATAACCAGCAAAATCCAATATCACAAAATACATCATTGCTGACAAAGGAATCTCATCAATTAGTTAAAAAACCTAGTCCTGATGTAAAACCGTCTCCTAATATAAAACCATCTGCTGATGTAAAACCATCTACTGATATAAAATTATCTGCTGATGTCAAACCATCTGCTGATGTAAAACCATCTGCTGATGTAAAATCGTCTGCGGATGTAAAACCGTCTCCTAATATAAAACCGTCTCCTAATATAAAACCATCTGCGGATGTAAAACCGTCTGCGGATGTAAAACCGTCTCCTAATATAAAACCATCTGCGGATGTAAAACCCAAGAAAATAGAATTTATCTATAATGTCAAAAAAAATCCCACTTTCAATCAGAATCGCAAATTGGATAATATTGTTCAGGGCATAAGAAAATATGTTCGTTCCCAAGGTTTATCCACAAAGTATTTATCATTAACCTTAATTGATTTAAACAGTAAATCTATTTCTGGATACCGACAACATACAAGAAGATATCCAGCCAGTGTTGTGAAGCTATTTTGGATGGTTGCCATACAAGATAAAATCCATAAGGGATTAATTAAGGCTGATAAAAAGATTGATAATGATTTAAATAAAATGATTCTTAAATCTGATAATAATTCATCTAGCCGGATATTAGACTGGATTAGTGAAACAAAATCCCAACGGCATAAGTTGGGACGCAGAAAATTTAATCAATGGCAAAAAAAACGGCTAGCAGTTAACAATTTTTTTCGGAAAGCAGGATACAAAAATATTTATCTGGCTCAAAAAACATTTCCTATTTATCACATTCCAATGATTACCCCAATTGGTCCAGATAGGCAAATTCGTAAAGATAATACTGCTCGTCCCCAGCGAAATAGAATCACAACATACCAAGCTGCAAGACTAATGTCTGAAGTTGTTTCTAATAAAGCTATAACACCAAAATATTCTCAAAAAATGTTAGGTTTACTCAAGAGAAAGCTACGTCCTGCTGTTGGGAAAAAACTACCATCTTATCCTCCAGGCTTTCACCCTTTGGTAGGTTTTTTAGGACAATCCTTATCTGCAGATAGGGTTGGCTTTTTTGCCTCAAAAGCTGGCTGGACTTCATTTTGTCGCCTAGATGTTGCCTATGTAGAAAGTAAAGATAAAAAAACCCGTTATATTTTAGCTGTGTTTGGCAACAGTAGAGCCTATTCAAAAAATTCTAGTATTTTTCCACAAATATCTAGGCGCGTTTTTAATAAGATGAAAAACCTGAATAGAAAAAAGTAAATCGATTACTATAGCGCTACACCCAAGTAATAAGTGGGAGCATCCCAATTTTTCAAAAATATGCCGTAGTGGGAGCCGGAAAGCTCCCTTGACATCAAACGCGGGCAAGATGCCCGCACTACAAATTTAAACATTTGGGATGCTCCCAATTATTAGGGAGCATCCCAATTTTTCAAAAAGCCCGCAGCTCTTAGCCTGGGGCTACACGGACATTAAACGCGGAGCGGCTTCCCGCAGGGTAGACACCTACGTGGGCTAAAACTCTTCTTCTTATAGACTGCGTTCAGCGAAGCTGTTGCCGCAGGCTAGGCAGTCTTTGCTCGTGTAGCGATACCCTTCTAGGGTATTGCATAAAAATTGGGATGCTCCCAA
>JASJCX010000011.1 GCA_030065255.1 Calothrix sp. MO_167.B42
CAGATATTGGCGATCGTCTTGGTTAAAATATGCTAAGAGTTCGGGAATTTGTGGATGTTTACCCAATGCATCCAGTTGTACTGCTTCCTGATTAAATAACTCTATCGCTTTTTGTACAGTGCTAGTGCCCTGGGCTTGGGGGTAAAATTGCTTAATTACACAACTAGGTTGGGATGGTTTATGTTCGTCTAGTGCGAGGAAAGTCCTACCAAAGCCACCTTGTCCAATGGGTTTAATTGGACGGTAGCGTTCTTTGAGTAGTAGTGATGAACCACAGTTGATGCAAAATTGACTATTTCGGGGATTGCGGGGAATTTGACAGGAAGGATTAAGGCAATAGCTCATGTTTGGGACAAGGAAGTTCCTTTCTCTATTGTGCCTCGTTCTGGTTCGAGGCAGATATTATGTATCAAATTATGAATAAATGCTACGGGAACAGGGTGAATTTTACAACTAAGGGATAATTTCCAGGGTATTGTTCTATCTCGACAATTTGTAAATCCGAAGTAACAGCTAGATATGCAATCAAGTTGGCGAAAATAGCACGAGCTACAATACAAGCAACGGATAACGGATAACGGATAACGGGTATACCCACTTTATCATTCATAACCCAATATCCTATATACTGTCTTCTTGTTTGGAACTCCGACTTCTATCCCACGGGAAACAAGTAATGTATCTACAAAATTCAGAGGGTGTCAACTCTGGAAATCTGATATTTATCTGAAATATTAAGTGAACCATTGACATAAACTATATCAATTTCCCTATTCCCCAATATTTATTAAATATCCCAAATAAAATGCACAATAACTACTTTTATCATAAAGTTCAACTAATCTTCTTCACTGTTTTGGTAGCTCTTGCAGGTTGTAATGCACCAACTACTAATAATAATAATAGTGGTGAAACATCACCCTCGCCAACTTCCACCAAAAGTCCAGTTGCAGCAGCACCTAACACCACCAATGTCAATACTTCCCAACTTATATCTCTCCAAGGAATTGGTGATGTGCGTTTAGGGATGACTTACGGAGAACTAAAAAAATCATTGGGTGCCAAAGCCACATTTGAAGTAAAGTCACCCTTCATGGTAGGCTCAGATGCGATCGCTGTTAATCAGGATGGAAAAACTTTATACCATATCCTCTATCCAACTGGAACAAGTTTCTCCAATTCCAGTATAATTACGAACCTATTGACAGAAAACCCTGATTATCGCACCGATAAAGGGGTGGGAGCGGGGACAAAAATCGCAGATGCGGAGGCTGCTTACGGTGAAGCAACTTTATCTTACAACACGGCGGCTGAGTCCCGAGAATATGTTAAATTTGCGAACTACAAGCAACGCTATATTTATTTTCGTCCCTTACCCACAACTGCTCAACCTTTTGCAGGGGTATATACATCTCCACCACAGGAATTGAACAAAACGGATCAATTTCATGAAGGTGCTGTGATTAAGTCGGTGCAAATTCTATGTCCGCCAGAAGTTTGTAAATAACTCTGTTTAACTGCTCTGGCTAAGTAAAAATCCACAATAGGCAACGGATGTAACGGATGTAACGGATGTAACGGATGTAACGTTTTTCAAAATCCAAAATTATGTAGCTCGTAGGGAACAGAAAAACTTCATTGCTCCTTTGTATATTATGATTTTTGAGGTTTTTGCTGTGATTTCGGAAATGACCTTAGGAATTATTGAACCTTATAATTGTGGATTTCTAGAAATTATCCCCGAAGGTGATGGGAGTGACTACTGGTTAATTGCAGGAGTACACATCAATGGGGAAGCATATCGCCCTAGTCCTCGACTTTATCGTAGCGAGGGTTCGGCACTAACTAAAGCACAAAAGATTTATGATTGGATTGTCAATCATGAAAATCAAATTCAAGGCTGGGGATGTTGGTGTTCCGATCTCAATATGACTCTCTGGCATCAATCTAAGGAATATCCTAGTTGTCCTTTATACTAACTCCCTGGGAGTGCCAATCAATCATTATGACTATGGTTAAACTCGTAGACATAAAACAAGCGACTTAACCTTTTAAGTTGATACCCCAATGTTGCTAACAGGATTGAACCCACCAGTGCCCACCAGAAGCCTCCAGAAGGAGCAATAGTTAATATTGAAGCAGAATTATCAAAAGTTGCTTTCAAGGCTGTAGCACGGGCATCTAGAACCACACCAAAACCAAAACAAGCGATCGCAGCTGCATACAGAAAAATAGTAGCGCGGTTGATGTTTTTGAGGGCATTTTGACAAACCTGACAATCTTTAGTATGTGTTGTCCACACATCAAACAGCTTTTGCTTATCGCGCTCTGGTGGAGGTAACTCCCCAGTCACTCCCTCAGCCCAAGCCACACCGCCTCCAGCACGTTTGTGCAACCATTTGCGAAATGTGATAATCATTTTGTCCTGGGGATTAGGTGTATAAACTCCATCCAACCAATCATCTGGACAGCGTTGAGCGACTATTTTCTCTTGGTAATGTAGAAATACTAAATCCTGATGTAAAAATAGGGAAGCTAGGATATGACCCAACCAAGTAGGCATGGGTAGGGCAAAAAATGCCAATCCTTTGGGAATCTTACCACGATCGTTTTTAACTAATACCTGACATCCAATGTGACGACACCATCCAGGTTTGGTAGGGCTAGCATATAAAGCTAAAATAAACTTGCCTCCATCTACGAAATCGGAGGTAATCTTCATGTGACAAGGTGGCTGAAAATCATGGATTGCCTGCTTGACGTTGGCTGTGGTAGGAGTGATGCCAAAAGAAAATCCTTCTTGGGTAGAAATTTCCTTGACGCGAATCATGTCATAATACTTCGCATCCTCGTATCTGCTACCCATTATGCCATGATGGGAAACGGGTACATGGGCAGGATCTGCCACATTTTCCATAAAGGAGTCCCATCCATAGGGTAAATCGCGGATATACCAATAAAGCTTCACCACTTTACCCGAATTATCTTCTAATTCGGGAATAATCCGGGGACTCCGGAGTTGACTTTCTAGTTGAGCTTGGTTACCTGATTCAGCCCATACCCAAAGTAATCCTTGACGTTCTTGGGTTGGATATGATGTCGCCCATGACTTACTATTTTGACAATGCTTGGCTTCTAGTTGTTTATTCTCAGTTTGGGGAATACTTACACATTTACCATGGGAATCAAAACGCCAAGCATGATAGGCACACATCAATGTACCATCAGATTCCACACGCCCTTCAGATAATGGTGCTAGGCGATGGGGACAAAAATCATCAAAGCAACGCCATTTCTGGGAACCATCCCGCCACAGAACCAGATTTTTTCCCAATAATTCTATACCGTGGGGACGAGATGGATCTAAGTAGTCTACCACTGCTACTGGGTACCACTGTTTTGCCCATGAGAATAATTCTTCATCCCTTACTGGTTCTGTGGAGTTTTTCTCGTACCCTGAAAGATTTATCTCGATAGACACAGTTGCTCCTAGTGTTTTTCAGTTACAGAAATCTGATTAAACAATTTAATTAATAAATCTTAATATAAGCAGTACGGACGATCAAACCAAGATAATTTGAGATTATTCTGTCCGGGTGACATATAACAATGCCGAAAAAATGTGGCTGAAAAACGAGCGCGGCAGGACTCGAACCTGCGACCGACTGCTTAGAAGGCAGTTGCTCTATCCGGCTGAGCTACGCACCCACATATACATTTTTTACTTTTGGGAAAACTTACGCATAATATTATATCTTTCCCTGAGCCAGAATGCAATCTACCAAAGATCCAATTTAATCCAACAGAATTTTCAGAATATCTCTGTTACTTGAAGAAGTAAATTTATGTTATGGGCAAATAAGAAATAATTGTGCCGCGATGCATCTTTACTCAAGGCTCAATTATTCATTTCTTGATGCAATTGCTCATGGGGGAAGCCCCCTGTTTTGCATACTGCATCGCTATTTCAAGCCCCTAACTTTAGATATGGGGTTAATCGGTAAATCCAAAATAGACAACGGATTATCTGTTTTTCAAAATCCAAAATTGTTATGACCCCATAGATTTTGATTAAATTATTTGGCAGATTGATTGTTGAGTTAGGTATATTATGTTGTCAGTGGGTTGAAAATTATGTATTTTTGCCTAGTATATTGCCAATAGCAGACCTGTTGCAAAGAATAATTTGGCGACTGGTGAAGAAGAAGGATAAATTAAAAAAGGTTTCAACTTAATTGTTTTCCCGATTTTTGCCAGAAGTGTCCTGTTTTGGCAATATATCCAATAAATATTATAGTTTCCCATGTTTGGAACGCCCCTGTCAGGAGTTATTCACCAGTACCATGTTTATTCTCAAAAGGCAGGATGTTGAAATATCTACTATTCAGCACCCAAAACGGGATCAGCAGGTGCCCGTCCTCTATTATCAGGAGCAAACCTTCCGTTTGATTCATGTTTTTCCAGCTAGCGAAGAGGAAGAAGCCGTAGCCCTATGGCGAGACTTAACGGATCACCGTGGCAAAGCTTGTGTGCTACTGGAAGAACCAGAACGTTATAGTATCTGGGGCAAGGTTCGTGTGGAACAGGCTGATGATACAGGGGATGTTAGTAAAACAAGTCTTCTAACCAAAGCTAGTCTTTTGTTAATTCAAGCAGTGTACATGGATATCGAAGACTTATTAGGTCATCGAAATGCAAAATCATTTACCCAAGATATTGCCGCAATCTTAGATAAACATCAACTCATTGCCAACGCCTCTGAGGCAGTGGAAAATTTACTCAAAATCGATCCTTTGAGGATGGAACAAATTCCTATATGGAGAGAAAAACAATTGGTAATTTTGTTACAGGAATTACACCAATTAGGGAAAAAATACTTTGGCAATGAGAACTTTGCCTATAAAGTGACCGATCAATTAGAAGAAATGGCCCAGGAAGATCGTTCGGTATTCATCAGGTGGCTAAAAATATCTCCACTGAGTAAACTGTGGCAATAAGTTGGAATGTGTTATTTATAACTGCAAAATCATAGTTATGATTTTTGAGTTAGGGATAACTAATCTTACATAGAGTTATTCAGATTAATGTTTTCTGGTGCTTGTAAAAATTGCTTGCCACACATTCCCAACCACAGCAAATTTACACAGTCAAGTTTATGAGTAATATTTCCAACAGCTATCTACGCAGAAAACCCTTAATATCTACCCATCATATTATTTTATTTAACATTGTTTGGGCTGTATTTGCATTGTTATATTTTTTACTATTCAGCGCCAAAGTTCCAGGGGCGGATGGCATTGCCAAGCGTCCTGAATGGTATGTAATCGGTACGAATATTTTAGAAGCTCTAGCCTACTTGCTAGCCAGTGTTCTATGCTTGAGGAATTGGCGCAGCCCACAAATTGTTAGCGGCAGGCCAGTGTGGCTATTAATAGGCATGGGTATGGTTTCCTATTTTTTAGGAGGCCTATTCTTCGGATATACAGAAATAGTATTAAAAGCAGAACCAATTGTTTCTGTGGGAGATATATTTTTTGTTATTAGTTATATATTTGTGGGTACGGCAATTATTTTGGCATTTACTTCCAGACGGATCAATCTCGAATATTGGCAATGGCTAATTGTATTAGCGATCGCAGTGTTTGGTAGTGCCTTGGTGTGGTTAATTTCTAGCCCAGTAGAAGGAGCAGAAGCTGCCCAACAACAGTTACCCGCATGGGTAGACACCGTTGCCCCTATTTTGAGTTGGTTTTATGTTATCAGTGATGTGCTACTACTAATAATTGCTACCACGTTACTCCTGGCTTTTTGGGGGGGTAGAGTCTCCTTGTCTTGGCGAATGATTGCAGCCGCGTCATTTTCCCTTTACATTGCAGATATGTGGTTCAAACACGCTAGTAGGTATCCCAATTATGAAAGTGGGGACATATTAGAGGTATTTTGGGTATTTAGTGGAGTTTTATTTGGAATGGGAGCTGCCTTGGAATATGACGCATCACTTAACCGTTTGCGACGTAGTGGACGAAAAAGAGCCTAAAGTTTTTTGGTGTCTACCGTGAGAAAATTAACTGATTCTGATAAACAAGAAATCCTGAAATTATACCGAGAAAGTGCTGAGACTACCTCAACCCTGGCAGAACGCTACGGGGTGAGTAACTCGACTATTAGTCGCCTACTTAAAAGCACTTTACCCGAAGATGAGTACGAATATCTAGTTTCCTTAAAACGGGCTGCTAGAACCCCTGAAGGACGAGCCCAGGTAAGTTACCAACAACTACCATTTAAGCCGGAGCCAGAGGAGGTTGTCCAGTCAAAGCCAGTAAAGGTAAAACCATCCAAGCCATCTATATCTAAGGCGATTAAAAAATCTGCTGACAATATGGATAGTTCAGGAACTCGTCGGGTGCGACGGCGTTCTTCAGCCGCAACGCAACCGAGTAATTCCGTTGGTGAACAATTAGAGCTGTTAGAGCCAGAATCTTCACCACAACCTCCAGAAATTCAAGAAATTCCTAGTCCCTTGTTAGAAGAAGATGACGATAATCGGATTGAAACACAGGCGATTGCCGAAATGCTCGGCGAAGACTTGTTAACTGATGAAGAGGATTTGGAAGATTTTGATGAGGAGGAGTTTGATGAGGAGGAGTTTGAAGAAACAGCACCCATCCTCAGAAGACAGAACTCTGGCAGCGCAATGGTGCAAATTTTACCCTTATCTACCGCTAATTTACCTAGGACTTGTTACTTGGTAATTGACCGTTCCGCAGAACTGATTACCAGACCCCTAAAGGAATTTGCGGATTTGGGTCAAATTCCTAATCTGGAAACCTTGGAAAACACACTACCAGTGTTTGATAATCATCGCGTGGCGAAAAGATTTTCTACCAAACGCGATCGCGTGATTAAGGTGCCAGATAGTAAAATGCTACACAAGACCCGTTACCATCTTAATGCTAAGGGAATCACCCGCTTGTTGATTGATGGTCAAGTATACTCTTTGGCTTAGATGTAGTCATTTATTACCAGTGGTGCTATGGGCAACTAGTACTTCACCAATCAAAATTTGCTTGCTGGTGGTAGTTAGCGATTTATTGTTAAAAGATAATTTTCTCTTGGCTTGGTGAAGCACTAGTACAAGTCCCTACCAATCTATAGCACTACGCAATCAGGGCACGGACATTCTTGAAGCATTAAACCTATGAACAGTAAACTTATTACTTATTACTTATTACTTGAATCTAAGGACGTAAATTGAGAAATGTTACTGCATCTGAGTACCTGGCAAGAAGTCGAAGCTTATTTACAGCGATCGCAAGGTATTATTATTCCTATTGGTTCCACAGAACAGCATGGCCCAACGGGGTTAATTGGTACTGATGCTATTTGTGCAGAGTCAATTGCCCATGAAGTAGGGGAAGAGACTAGAGCCATGGTTGCACCTACAATTAATGTGGGTATGGCACTACATCATATGAAGTTTCCTGGTAGCATTAGTTTGCGTCCTAGCACTATGATTATGGTAGTTAGGGACTATGTTACTTCTTTAACCAAGGCTGGTTTTACTAACTTTTATTTTATCAATGGACATGGGGGTAATATTGCTACTCTCAAAGCAGCTTTTGCTGAAACCTATACATATTTAGAAGATTTACAGATTTTGAATGCATCCAAAGTCAAGTGCCATGTTGCCAATTGGTTTATGTGTTCTTCTGTATACAAACTAGCTAAAGAATTATATGGCGATAAGGAGGGTTCCCACGCAACTCCCAGTGAAGTTGCTGTAACTCAGTATGTTTATCCCGATATTATTAGGCAAGCACCCCTATCCCCAGAAGTAAATAAGGGACATGGGATTTATAGTCCAACCAACTTTCGAGAATCTTATCCCGATGGGAGAATGGGTTCAGACCCCAGCCTAGCCACACCAGAACATGGTAAGCAGTTTTATGATTTGGCTGTGAAGGAACTCAGTAATGGGTATTTGCAGTTCTTAACTTAGACACATTAACCCTTCTGCTTTGTTGCCCTTTGAGCTTTGTTACACTTGTGCGTAAATCCGATAAATAATAAGCAGGTTGGGGCGCTGATTTCGCTGCTAAGGAAGTGGACGTGGTTGATGAACAAGCCAAATATTAAAAGCCTTTATTACATAACACATGTAGAGAATTTACCGTCGATTCTTAACAGGGGGATATTATCCCACAACAAGGTTGAGGAGTTAGAGGTTTTACATACACCAATCTACGATAAAAGCATAATTAGCAAGCGTAAGGATAAGTCAACAGTTGAACGAGGTAGCTTATGGGAGTATGCCAACTTATACTTTCAACCCCGTAACCCCATGATGTATAGGGTAGTTCACGAAAAAGACAGGAGAAATATTGCTGTTATTGGGGTCAAACCAACAATCTTACAAGCACCAGGAGGACTGATCACAGATGGAAATGCTGCTAACGAATCAACAAAATTTTTCCCCATCAATCAAGGGCTAGAAGTGCTGCAACGGCAATGGAAAATTATCCAAAATGAGTGGTGGAATGGTTCGGATGGATCAAAGCGCAAAATAATGTCTGAGTGCCTAGTTCCTGAGCAAATTAACCCAGAATTTATACATTCTATTTTTGTCAGAGATCATAAAGCAAAAGAAGAAGTTGAAAGACTTATTGGTTCGATGAATGTTCCTGTAATACCTGAACCTAATATGTTTTTCCAACATAAATCCTTTACTAAAATTGGCAAAAATATTTTTCTAATTGATGGAGATATGTTTTTCTCTAAAGGGCAAACCCTAACGATTAGTGTTAATCTTCAGGGAGTGATGGGAAAAGGATTAGCATCAAGAGCGAAATACCAGTTTCCCGATGTTTACGTTGTTTATCAGGACGCGTGCAAAAATAAACAAATTACTGCAACTCAACCTTATCTTTACCGGCGAGAAACTTCATTAGATCAGGAATTAGCAGACCTCACCCTTCCCCTGGCAACTCCCAATTCTGTAAAATGGTTTTTGTTGTTAGCCACCAAGAGGAAATGGCGAGATAATTCACGTTTAGAAGATATTGAAGGCAGTCTGGATTGGGTGAGAAAGAATTTCCATGAAGCAGGAATCACATCTTTGGCAATGCCCGCTTTAGGCTGCGGATTAGGAAATTTGAATTGGAGTGATGTGGGTTCATTAATGTGTCGTTATTTACACGATATTGATATTCCAGTTGCTATATATCTGCCCCGGGAGCAGCAAATCGACCCCAACTACTTAAAACAAGAATTCTTGCTAAATTTTTAAATTAACCTTTGGTAGTAGGATTTATGCTCAATTTCCAACCCCCTGGTTTTAAACAGTGCACTCTAAATACAAATTTAGGACAGATGGTTTATTCCATCCCAGATTCCGACTTCTGGCAAATATCTTCAGAAACTAAATCATCACCCCTTGTGTTTCTGCATAGTTTGGGGGGAGGTTCATCCGCCTATGAATGGTCAAAGGTTTATCCCGCTTTTGCTGCTACCCATCAAGTAATTGCTCCGGATTTGATTGGTTGGGGAGATTCTGCCCATCCTATCAGAGAATATCAACCCCAAGACTACCTCGACCTAATTCAAACTTTACTTACACAAGTCGCTGTGGAACCAGCTTGGGTAGTTGCTTCTTCCCTGACTGCTGGGTTAACTATTCGTTTAGCCATTCAACAGCCCCAATTATTCCAGGGATTGTTTTTAGTTTGTCCTTCTGGATATCGGGATTTTGGAGCCGATTATGGCAAAGAATTGGTATCTCAACTAGTGAGGATTCCAGGGTTAGATCGGATTATTTATGGCCTTGGTGCTGCCAATGAATTAGCCGTGCGTAACTTCCTAGAACAGTTTCTATTTGCCAAAACGTCACGCCTCAATGATGAAATTGTCGCAGCTTATCTAGCCTCAGCAGTGAAACCAAATGCAGAATATGCGGCTCTTTCTTCTTTGAAGGGGGATATTTGTTTTGATTTGTCCCAGTATATGCCAGAGCTACAGGTACCCACATTTTTTGTTTGGGGAGAGGAATCCCGCTTTAGTAATGCCGAGCAAGGACGGCGACTTTTCCGACTTAATCCTGAGATAATCCGGGGTTTTCATAGTATTCCTGGAGCTGGAGTTTTACCCCATTTAGAAATACCAGCGATCGTTACTGGGTTACTCTATCGTTATATAAATCCTTGATACAGCACTTTGCTGGTAAATTAAGTATAAGACTACATACTAGAACTAAGAGTGGGATGGGCATCCCTGCCCGTCCAAATTTGTGAAGATGAAATATGCTGTATCTTTTAGAAAAATCAAAAATTGAGCTTTATTGAGCTTTTATGATAAATATTTAATCGAATATGATATTATAAGCAGACTAAATTAAAATTATTGGCGCTCTTATAACCCACTTCTAAAAAAGGCTTTCAGAGATTAAGACCATATTTTGCGTTTGGCAATGCTCCAAAGGAGGCAGTATAAGGTTCAATTGCTAGGTTAGTTGATAATAGGACAACAAACCGTCATTAGACTGGAGCAGTGATCGCAGTCAAACCTAATTGCCTAAAAGCCTTATCATGCAATCACTTGAAAAATATAGAAAAGTTTTCCTCTATGCGCGGAATATGGGGTTCAATCAAATTCAACCAAGGTTCCAAAAATAAGAGGTTGCATCATACCCCATAGCTAAAACTATTATAGCTCAAATAGTCAGGTAATTCATCTCCTTCTCGGTAGCAGATATAATGATCCACGCTCCAAGGTTCATCTGATTTAGTCGAGTCATACCAAATTATTTTGCAATCATCATCTTTATACTTTTCGAACACTGCCGTGACCTGACGATTCATCTCTTCGATCTGTTCGTCTGAAAACTCAAAAGACACTTCTGACCCGCCACAGATTTGTTCTGTTTGCTTATGGTTAAGTTCCATAAACACATCTGTTTCTAGTTCAGTAACTATATAACTCATTGTTTCCTGCAAAAATTTAATTAAATTTTCTCTCCTGAATTTTAAAATCACCTCTAAGATTAAATCAAGAGGTGTATCAGTACTAATACCAATGGTTCTATTTTAATCGAGCAATCTTGTCTCCTGTTACAGTGAAGCTTAACGGGGGTGAATTGGGACCAGCACAAGGATAACATTTTGCTACGTATTTAATTTATCCTATTTGAAAAAAATAATAGGACACACGAACGACTGGTAGGGGCGGTAAAACCCCGCCTCTATTAAGAATTTTGGGCTAACTTAGGAGTCCGGCCCTTCAAACCAATCATCAATTTCAAGGTAAATATTTTTAGCAATGGTACGCGCTGCATAATCCACAAGCCCAAACGACGTAACATTACTAATGGTAGGAAATTATTAGAAAACATCCGGTCTAATAAATCAGTAAAGCCTAAAATTGCCAGATTTTCCTGTTTGCGCCACCGTTCGTAACGTTTGAGAACCTGCAAATTACCAATATCTTCCCTGGCTTGGTGTGCAGCTTTGATTACCTGGGCTAAAGCAGCCACATCACGAATACCCAAATTTAAGCCTTGTCCCCCCACAGGATGACAGTTGTGTGCCGCATCACCCACTAAAGCCAATCTGTGTAAAGCATAGCGATCGCTTTGCATCAATCTTACCTGAAAAATAAAGCGATCGCCTAACAATTCCAGTTTACCCATTTCCTTGCCATAGCGCCGAGTTAATTCTGCTAGGAATTGCTCATCATTCAAAGCACATAGGGCTTGTGCTTCTTCATGGGGTGCAGTCCAAACAATCCGGCATCGGTTCCCTGGTAAGGGTAAAATGGCGAAGGGCCCACTAGACCAAAATTTCTCATAGGCAGTGTGATTATGGGACTTTTCGGGCTTGACAAAAGCCACAATACATGATTGCCAATATTTCCAACCCCTAGTTTTAATTCCCGCCGCCTCACGAATCCGCGATCGCGCCCCATCAGCTGCTACCATTAATTTACTGCGGACTGTGCGTATTTCCCCAGCTAATTTGACTGCAACACACACTTCGTCGGCAAAATACTCGGTACTTACCACCTCCGCCGGACATAGCACAGTCACATTGTCACAGCCTTGGACAAATTCCTGTAAAGGATACAAAAGTGCTTGGTGTTCCGCCACATAACCCAAATCCTGGGTATGTAAATCAGAGGTATTAAATTCTACCACCTCTGGATAATCGGCATCGGAAAGGCGCACGCGACGGTAAGTTTCAATCTGGGGCAGAATTTTATCCCACACGCCTATTCCTTGATAAATCAGTGCAGACAGCATATGTACGGCATAGGCTTGTCCTTTAGCTACTGCTGCTGATTTTTCCCTGGCTTCAATCAAAAGGATTCTCAACCCAGAATCTTTCAAGGCGCTGGCTAAGGTTAAACCAGCAATACCGCCACCGACAATGACTAAATCGCAATCATATCCCTGTTCAGGTATGGTTTGTGTAGGAGATGGTTCCGAGTAGGATTGTACTTGCACCATTGTTAAGACATATTACAAGGTTTTAATTATTATTTTGACGCGATTTGGCTATATTGGGCAAGTTTGGGGAACAATATCTCTTTTTGATAACGAATGGTTGGTCGTAGATACCAGAATAATTCTCTACCCCGCAATTTTGAGTAATACAGCAGTTTTACTGTTAAAGTTTTTCCAATTAGTCTGCAAACCAGCACTAACTAAACAGTAAAAACCGATTGTGACAGTAAAGAAGTGCGAAATGCCGGTTAGAAAAGCCGTTGTTAATAAAAGAACACTAAGTATTTAACAAGAAGCAGGGGATAAGGGTACTATTAGCAGGAGTAGCAAATTTTTCCTTAAATTTAAAGTAAGTATATTTATGTATATAAAATAGCTTTATATTCTGAATTAAAACCAGTAAAAACCGATTGTGACAGTTGAGATGGGGAATGTTAGTTGTAATCCTTAAAAAATAATAAAAATAAATTCATCACATGATTTTTTGTATACCATTAAGGTTGGGAATCTAACAACTGACAAGAGTAAGCAGTAATTGTACTGCACAATTAATTTTGTTTAGACATCTTCACAAATAAACCTAAAATCCTTATATTTGTTGCGAAAAAAAATTACAATCGCTAAAAAGCTTACAGCTATTTCCATTAAAAAACTCTGTTTGTCTTGTCATTAAAGAATTTCACCCATTTTCAGTCTTAATTAATTTGCAACAATTTTCTTGGTATAAGGTAGTTGAAATTTCAATTTTGAAGAGGTCTTTTAGATCAGCTACTGTGCAACTTTCCTCAATCTGATAATTTGAAGATCCTGGAGCCATAATAGCTTCTCCAAAATGGAGTGTAACCCTTATCCTTTGCTAGAAAGTTACACATCGGATTACAAAATTAATTAGTGTCTTCCCGATTATGTACTCAACTTTGTCCATTTTTGAACAATGCTACCCCTAAAGCTGAAACCTTTGTAGTCAAGTAGTTTGAATTTTTGAGTGTCACCATCAATTAGTGATATTGAAACAGTGATATTGAAAAATATTTTGCCAAAAGGATAACCAAGCTCTTAATTTTGGATGAAGTCGAGATGTATTGACTGACGGAAATAGCGTAGCGGCATATTCTTTAGATTTAAGGAGAAATGCAATGCTAGGAGATGGAACTATTTCTCAAGAATACGAAGGGGACTTTGAATCCGAATACGAAGACGAATACGAAGACGAATACGAAGACGAATACGAATACGAAGATGATGACAGCGAAGCTTTTCTGCGGAGAGCTTGGAAGAAAGTACGCCGCGTTGCCAAAAAAATTGCCCCTGTTCTCAAAAGAGTAGCACCAATTGCCGCTAGAGTTGTCGGATCAGCCGTTGGTGGACCAGGAGTAGGAGCACTCGCTGGCAGGGTTGCTGGCCGTTTTAGCCGCGAAAGTGAATTAGAGTACGAGCTAGCAGCCGAATTTGAGGACGAATACGAAGGAGACTTTGAGGACGAATACGAATACGAATACGACCTTGAATCTGAATACGAAGGAGACTTTGAATCCGAATACGAATATGACCTTGATGATAACTCGGAAGCTGAAGAAACCGTAGCTAATATCCTGGCCGATGCTGCAAGTAAAACCCAGAGTGAAGCGGAAGCAGAAGCTTATGCGGGTGCAGCCACGGCAACTTTACTCAAACCGAAATCTGCATCTATGCAAAAAGTTACCCCTAATGTGGTTAAAGGTGCAGCTAAGTTAACTAAAACTCTACGTAAGTCGGGTGCTACTCGTCCTCTAGTGAAGATGGTGCCGACAATTGCCCGTCTGACTAATAAGACTCTAAGCAAGCAAGCGGCTAAGGGTAAGAAAATAACTCGTCCCCTAGCAGCGAAAGTCATGGCAAGTCATACCAAAAAAGTGCTCAGTAGTCCGACAGCCTGCGCTAAAACCTTAGTCAAAGCCTCTCAGAAGCTAAAAACACGCAAAACCAGAAAGAAAGTAGCTAAAGCTTTCTAAATAAAGTCAAGGACAACTAATTAAAAGCTTAAAGGAGAGATAAAACCATGTTGGATTATGAATTAGAGTTTGGTTTAGATGGTGAATTTGAAGCTGATGGTGATAGCGAGTTTGAAGCTGACTTTGAAGCTGACTTTGAAGATGAATACGAAAGTGAAGAATTTTTAGCCAGTTTATTGCCTATGGTTGCTCCTTTAGCGGTGAAAGCAATTGGCAGTCTCGTTAAAGAGTCAGAATTTGAAGGGGATGATGATGGCGAGTTTGAATACGAACTAGAATCAGAATTAGAGTCAGCGCCTGATTCTGATGATGAAGCGATGATGCATCATTTAGCAAATATGGCGGCTAATACTGAGAGTGAAGCCGAAGCTGAAGCATTTTTTGGTGCCATCGCCTCTTTAGCTAGTAAAGCTCTACCTATTGTCAAAAAAGTAGCTCCTACTCTTATTCGTGGTGCTGCCAGGCTAGGTAAGCGTTTGTTCCGTAACCGTCGTACTCGTCGCCTGGTTCGCACTGTGCCCACAATTATGAAAGGTACGGCATATTCCCTAGCACGTCAAGCTGCCAAAGGACGACCGCTTAATCGTCAAACCGCAGTCAGGGCTTTAGCACGTAATACAGCTCGTGTTTTGCGTAGTCCCCGTCGCACCAGTACGGCAATGCGTCGCTATCGTCGCTATTACCCTTATAGCCGCTATCGTCGCTATTACCCCTATCGTTCTCGCCGTCGTTACGCCTATAGATAGGGGTGCAAGTTGTTGCGCCCAAAAGTGTGGGGTATTAACTATTTTCTGCGGGGAAACGAAAAGCGATGAACGGACTGCAATCAACAAGAATGCCCATAGAAACCATGTTTTTCCACTGGGATGTAGATGAGGGAGAGCTGTTAACTGAGATGTTAACTCAAGATACGGTGTCACCTCATCTTCAATCTTGGCTGAGAACCCAAGCTATTAACGTCACCCGACATGCGGCCGCCTTAAAACCTTTTAGCTACCATGAGTTTGGTACCAGTGCAGCTAGTCCAGCTAAAGCCCATCTGCAAGCAGCGAATCACCTGATAAATTCTCTGCGATCGCAATTAAAAAGTATGGCTCAACAGGTGGGTGCAAGTACCACAGAGGCAATTGAGTCACCTCAACAACCAGAATTAAGACGTTTACTGACACAAAAAGATCGGGCTCAAGCTTGGGTGAAATTGATTGAAAAAATTTGGGATTTCTATTTTGAAATCTTTAACCAAAGACGAACTCGTTTTGCTAACTGGCTTTTGGGGTGCGATCGCATTGCTTTAGATTGTTATCAGGTCATTTACACCCATTTAGGTGTAGCTAAATCAATTCCCACACCAGGGCCATTTTCTTACATGGAGACGGGTTTTACACCATCTACCTTTAGACGAGGCATTCCCCTAAGCAAATTAGGCAAACAAATTAACCCGTTTCCCCTAATTTATTTACCCTATCACCGTTTAGTTAATCCCTGGACTTTGGGGGCAATTTTACACGAAGTTTCCCACGATTTACAAACGGATTTGAACTTGAGGCAAGCTGTACCAAGGGCGATCGCACGTAGTTTACTCAAAGCGGGAATGAGTCGGTTTGTCACTTTTACTTGGTGTCGCTGGCATAGTGAAGCCTGGGCAGATATGTGTGGTTTACTGTTGGGGGGCCCAGTGATGATGGGATCGCTGATGGATATTGCCGCGCGATCGCCTCAAGTGACTCTATATTTCCAACCCAGAAAACCCCATCCTACCCCTTACTTGCGGATTTTTATTCTGGCTGAATTATTGCGTCGTATGGGTTTTGCCAGGGAAGCGGAAGCTTATTGTCGGATGTGGCATCGTATTTATCCTCATGCCAGGGCGGGTAATATTCCCGGGCAAATCCTAGAAACCTTTGATCGGGCAAAACGTATTGTGGTTGATACCTTAGCTTTTACACCCTATCCACAATTAGGTGATAAAACTCTAGTCCAAGCAACCGGAAAATTTACCCGTAAACATCAAAAAATGGTGCAGGAAGCGGGACAAAGAATAGCCACAGGTAATGATCCAGGCATTATTCCTGAACGCTTTTTAATCGGGGCTTCCCGTTGGGCATTAAATCAAAAGTTAGCCACACCAGAGACAATTACAAGCAATTTTTATCAGGCATTAGTGAGGAGATAAAAGTTATTTTCGCCTCAATATTTAGAGGAATTAAACATATTTTTTGTCGGAAGGAAGAAAATGCAAGAGTATTTAATTCAGGGTTTATTAGGAGTATATCCTGATCCCGAAACACAACCACAACCATTAGAGGAAGGTGATGTATGCACATCAACAGGATATGTCGCAGCAGGAGTTGGTTATCGCATTGAAGTATGGGATAAAGATAACCGCTTTGATGATCGTCTCGGTCAAGGCAGAACTACAGCTTTAAAAACAGAAAATTTAGGTAATATATCCATTACTTGGGGTGAAGGAAGCTATTTTGAAATCCGCTTTGCCGATGAATCCTTAAGACAAGAATCAGGGGAAACTGAAACTTTAGAAAATGCCGAGATTTTCTTTAAGGTATTTAAAGGTAGTCAACCTATTTTTAGTACGGAAGATAATTACTTGGATCTTGGAACTCTACCAACAGATGAAACAATTAGTACAAGTAATCCAGCCGATGATGGCTACTGTTACAAAATGTTAGTTCTTGCTTCTGTAATTGAAACGGAGGAAGAAGAAGAACGTCCTACCTATCCAATACCCATTCCTAGGGATAAGGTAGTTGATATTTTACCCACTGCTGATCAAATTTACAATTTAGGCAGACAAAGCACCGTAACTAATACTAATAGTAGTCTGGGTGGTTCATTAAAACAAGTAGTTGATAACGCTTTTGGTAGAGTTATAGGACAAACTTTTAGAGCTGGTAATATCACTAATTTCCGTGATTCTCTCAATCAAACTTTTGCCATTCAAGAAACTAATGGTCAAAGAACAATTACCTATAGTCCTCGTTCCTATACTACTCAACCAGAATTAGGAGGTGCAATTACAGGTGCTCAAGCTAGTCTTTATCATCGCGCTAAAGCAGCACTAAAAGAAATGCTACCTCTCCTAGATGGTATTTATGAATTAGATCCTGCTTCAGATGAACAAAATCGGGACGCTATCCGTGCGGTTGTTCGTACCGAAATTACTGAAGTAGTCAACGAAATGGGGGTACAACAAGGACCAAGAGTTCAAAGAGTTGATAGCCTATTCCAACTATTAATTGGTACGGAAACTGAATCAAGATTACCAGAACAAATTGGTGGACAACTAAAAGATTTTGCCAGGGCTTTTGGTTTAGAAAGGTCGAAAATTAATACAGTTGATGAAGAACGTAATTATGGCAACTTCTTAATTATTAGGGATTATATAGTGTCTCTCAGACAAAGTTGGCAAGATTATGTATCACTACAAATGGCTGGTGGTGGTTCTTTTATTGGCACACAATTAGTATTACTTTCTCAAGCTTTGTCAGTCATGGCAGAATCAGTAAGGGAAACTTATCGCATTATGGATTTAGTTTTCCTTGGGCCAGAAGAAAGAGAATCTGTATTAATTGATTTTACTCAAGCTAGAGATACAGAACTGCAAAAACCCCGAGCTAAAAACCGCAGACGGAGGGAGTACATTAAATGGGTTCAAACATCTTTAAACAATATTTTTAGTCGGGATAGAAGAAATGTTACTCTCCTTAGAGTTGATGGCATTCTTGGACGACTGACAAGAGAAGCAATCAAAAGATTCCAGGAACGACGGAGGATTATAGTTGATGGAATTGTTGGACCTGAAACAGAGAGAGAGTTGATTGAGTTGACAGGCACTCAACCACCCATAATTATGGAAGAAATAGCATTTTTATTACCTGATGGTACTCCCTACTATGTTGGAGAAACAGCCCAACTTTTACCAGCAATGGAAGTAGAAAGATTACTATCTTGGGTAATGCGTTTTGCGACGGAAGAAGGACCTACATTAGCGAGATCGGGTGGTAAATTAGGAATTGCTAAAGCCATCGCAAAAACCTCGAAAACTTTAATGATATTGCTTCAGGCTTCTTCCTATGTGCCTGTACTGAATAATGCTTTCCGTCGAGAAGGTGTTAAACGTGCCCTCAGGGATTTGGCCTTCCAAACCTATCGAGTTAAACAGTTAGCTGATGAATTAATTCCGCCTTTACTATCTGGTGAAGGTGATGATGTTAGCGATAGATTTTTAAGGTCTGCAAATAATTTCCAAAACAATAATTTTGTCCGTTAATCCCAGAAAATCACTTTGCTAAATCTTGATTCCAACTTTTGCAGTTAGGAGAAATAATAATGGCCACCACAGGAAAGAACCGCGATTTTTATGATAGTTTAGGGGCATTTCATGAAAAGTTAGTTGAGGAATTAGCACCGCAATTAATCGAAAATCCCCGACTAGCAGACGCACTTACCGAACAATTAGAAAAAATCCGTGAGGAAACAGACGCTGCTAACCTGAATATTGAACCCCCACCCGATGGCGGTTTATCAGAATTAATCGGCATTGGGCCGAATGCAGCCAAGAAAATTAGTTCAACTCGTCTGCCTGCGGATGTGGAAAACTACGATGAGAAAGTTTCCTCAGAACGAGTTCTAGCGATCGCTGATTTATACTATCTCTATCAGCTGGAAATGACTGGGGTTTTCCGTGCGGTGAAGAAGTTACAACAGCTTTTCCGTGCAGGTACAGTCAGACTTTCTAGTGGGGATGGTGCTTACGGTTTGTATCGCTTCGATCGACGTGGCAGGCTACGTTACACCCAAAGGGATCGTTATCAAGCTTACCGTCGTTCCCTAGGTTATACTACAATTCCCCCGGTCAAAGGTGCAAAACCCAATACTCAATTTCATGGCCTTTTCTCCCACTTTATCAACACTGTTGCTCAATATTGGCGTGATAAAAGAGTTTCCGATGTGATTCGTGAGCGTGCCTACGATCCTAGTTTTGGTAGTGTTGCTATAGTACGCAGGGCAGGTTTAGATTTGCGTAATAACCTCAAATGGGCTTCCTATGGTCATATTAATGTTCTACGGGTGGAAGTCATGCAGCTATTAGACGAATGCTTCCGTATTCTCAATGCCGAGGATATTAAACGCTTATTTGGAGCAGAAAATGCTTGGGATGTGATTGAAGAGGTGATGTTGCGCTACTATAACCAAGATGTCCAAGCTTCCCAAAGATATCGCATTGCTACCACTGGACGTAATATTCTGCGTTGGTTGGCAATTGAACATATTCTTAAGAGTTCTCAGGCACAATTTGAAGCTTTATTGCAGGAAATCGCTAACGATGTTGAAGAATGGCTCACCAGTGCTGAAACTTTAGGTATTGCCTACCGCAGTCAGAAAAAGCATGTTATCCCCATAGAAAATCGCCGTCGTCGTATGAAACGTATCCAACAGGTTTAAAATTTAAAAATATCTCAGGAAAGTTATGTGGTAAGAGTGAATTGATTAAATCTAAAAACATCCAAAATTATACCAATTTGATGGTAAAAATGATTGGGACAGATGGAAATTTGACAAGCCTATGTAGCAGTTATTTCAAAATCCCAAATCTAAAATCTAAAATCTAAAATACAAAATCCAAAATTGTATCCCCTCCAATTTTCGGGGTAGGGAGTTATTCTGGTGTCCACAATCAAGCAAATGGATGAGAATCATATTTCTCCCGAATAATACTTCCCAAAGCAGAAATATCTCCAATTTGAAAAATCCGTGAGCACTAATAATTAGATTATTCCATACAGCACTTTATAGTTAAATAAAGTACAAGGATACATACAAAAACTCTTGTGGGGGTAGGCATCCGGTGCCTGTTGTGAATGTACTTCACTAAAATAAAATCTTCTATATAAAAACATTTTCCTCCCCTTGACTAAACTTTTGTCAGCCAATGCAGGAGGAATAGGAGAATTTTATTCATGGAAATTTCTGTATATCGAATATCTCCATAAATTATGTTTAGTTTAGGCGTAGGGTGCGTGAGATGCGAAAATATTTGAACGTAACAATAAGACTTATAACGTCACGCACCAACCACCGATTGTGACAATTGCGTAAGTCCTGGGTATATCAAATATCTCCATAGATTATGTTTAGTGAAATTTATCGTAATTTAATGGTAAATCTTGTTTATTCTCCGTTTCTAATTCAGATTTAATCGATTGATATTCATGAACTTTTGTTGAAAGCCATTTATCTAAATGACCACCACGAATTTCATTTTTATTTTTACCTACCACTTCCAAATATGCAATATCTTTAATTTTTTTTAAGCAACCAGAAGATAAATCATTTTTACCGTTTTTTTCAGAGAGTGGGTTGATATTTTCTGTCTGTGTTTGTTGATTATTTTTGACGCGAGAATTTTCCTTAAGTAAGCGATTATAGGTACGGTAAGGAATGTAATGCAAAGGGTTATATCCAGCAAAACGCAACATTAATACACAAGCCCAGGAATATTTACCTGCCAAAATTGCCTCAACTAGTTGATCGAATTGCTCCGGATGAATTGATTGCTCTAATTTACTATTAATGCCAGGAGTGTTTTGACGCATAACTGTGTTTTATTTGTAATTAATAAACTAATTGGATAAGTTCTGAATCTATTTGCTATCTAAATGTAATTTTCTCAATTACTTTTAATTTTTCTATTTAATTTATTCTGGCTGAAAATATTTCAGCAATACTATAATAACCCTTGATTTCAGTAGTCATCTTTTGTCCTGCATTGAAAGCTATATGTTGATTTTTGTTCATGGAATCAGTCCGGTCTAAAGCTATTTCCATTTGATAAAATAAAACCTTCTTATTATTTGAGTCAGTATCCGGAAAAATAGAATTTATTTTTCCAGAAATAATACCATATCTTGTTAATGAAGGATTATCAAACTCTATTTTTAGAGGCATCCCTTTTTTGAAAAAAGTAGCTTGCTGTTGAGATATTTGAGCCTTAAATATGACACGATTTTGCATTAATTTACCCAGTTTTATTTGTTTTTTATCTGGGATATCTAAACTAAGTAATTTGTCATTTTTGACTGGCTTATATCTTTCCAGTTCCACTGGAGAAAACAGTATCCCCTGAACACGAGCAACTTCTACAAATTTACCTTTCCACACCCAAATCATCAATGCTGTTAAAAAAGATGTACTAGCTAAAAAAACTAGATAAACCAGCATTGATGGTCTTTGATTTAGTAACATCTGCAACGATTTAGAACAGTTGCCTTGATGATTACATTTTTGCTGCTGGGTTATAGAAATTGCAGTTGATTCCTTTGTATCGATTGTACTGATATTAGTCTCAATTGCCCCACACATTGAAACTTTTGTTGGAGGTGGATTATCCCCAAGATGAGATTTATTGTTTCTCATTCTTGAGTTTCTTAACTTATTAAAGGTTCCGACTGCATAAGACCTGATGATTCTTTCCATGAGCTGACCTATAAACAGAAACCAGACTTTTGGTAACAAGTCTGTGTACTACCCAAGTGCAATCATTTAGATACTGTCAATATTTTTATTTAGCAAAAAATACTGAATATATTGATTGCTGGGCTGTAGTTTTGCAAAGGTAGTGACCTATGGGAAAATTTACTTATGTTATGTCATGGTAAATAACATAACAAAGTCTTCGTTTGGTTCTTGGTAGATGCAGTTTTATTCTCTCAAAATTTTTTCGACTCCTAAATTGAATTAGTTATAGCCCCGGTAAAATAGTAACTTCGTATACTATTTGTTGAAGGAGTCGCTATGTATAAGTACTTGTTGACTTTGTTGATGAATTAAAAATCTATTTTACTCATCAATGACAACCTTTGTATTTATACTATTTTTTTCTCATTGGATGTTACTTGTCAATTCTACCATTTTTTTAATTGAATTGCGTGATTATTTCCATCTTTTTTTCTGCTCTGACATGATTCTCAGTGCTGTACTTAAAAAGGCTAAATAGGGGGTAACACCCCTTATTTTATGGGGGAGAAAAATCTTATATGTGAAAATTAAATGCTTATATTTACCATTAAATCATATTGTATGAAGTCATATTATTGGAATTGTCAGAATATAAGTAAGTGAAATAAATCCATAAATTACTAACAATAATATTTTAGATTAACATAGCGTATTCCTTGTATATAGGTATTTTTAGAATTTAATTAGTGAAATTACGTCTATTTTTTCATGCAAAATAGAGATATATTTTAAACATAATTCCATAAATAATTGATGATATCAATAATAGCATTTGTGGAAATAAATACTATAATATAATGCCATGTATCAAGTTAAAATATTTATATCTACGTGTTCTTGTTAAGATTCATTCAAGCTAATTTGAAGATAAGATGAATTTAATCTATACTGTCAGATTAATTAAATATGAAGGTTTAAATTAATCAAATAGTCGAGCATACTATATTTCGATAATTGATTGGGACATATTAACAATAGATTGATATCTTCACCACATATATTCAGTTAGACTGCTCACCATAAATAATACATTTTGTTGGATGGATGCAGCATACTGGCTGGAAATGATATGGGCAACATTTTTAAATCTGTATTGAATGGCACTAAAATCATGTCAATCAATTTTGGATTTCCCCTCTTGGGGGGATACCAGGGGAGTTGGATTTACCCATTGACCCCATACCAGCAAGTCAGGGGTCTGAAATAGCTATGCAGCAGGGTTTTGGGGATTTAGCGATCATTTCACAGCCAAGATGGCTGTGCCACAACTCCTCAAAACTAATGAAAAGGACTAGTATATTGTCAGGCAAGGATGCCTGAGCCACAACCCATTAGTAGTCCACCACATTAATTTTCCAGGTAAACCAAATTCTAGACTTGTCCTCTCTTTTTCTTTCTCTTCCTCTGCGCCCTCTGCGCCTCTGCGGTTTCTTTCTCTACCCAGTCGTCTAAAGACGACTTTAGCCATTAGACTGGGGTTTTCAACCCCAGGCGGGTGCTATCGAATGCAACTGCTATAATAACCACCATTCATTCTCATCAATTGCTCATGGGTTCCTTGTTCGATGAGCATACCTCTATTGAGGACAAATATATAATCGGCATGGCGGAGGCTAGAAAGACGATGGGTAACAATCAATTTCGTGCAATGTAAGTGCTGCAAATTTCTTTGCAAACATTGCTCCGACTTTCCATCTAATGAGCTAGTAGCTTCATCAAAAATCAACATTTTTGGCTTATTAACCAGAGCGCGAGCGATCGCAATTTTTTGTTTTTGCCCCCCAGACAGGATAATTCCCCCCTTTCCCACTAGAGTTTTATAACCCAGGGGTAAATTTTGGATAAATTCATGGGCATTGGCTAGTTTTGCGGCGGCCATGGCTTGTTCTAAGGTAAATTGAGAATTATAGAGGGTAATATTCTCAAAAATAGTCCCTGAAAATAACAAACATTCTTGGGGAACTACACCCAATTGACTGCGTAAAGACTGGGGAGATAACTCCCGGATATCATAACCATCAATAAAAATATGACCGGAAGTGGGAGGATATAAACCAGTTAATAAATTAACTAAGGTTGTTTTACCAGAACCACTAGGGCCAACAATACCTATGGTTTGTTGGGGTTGGACTGTCAAGGAGATATTGTTGAGGATGTTATCTTCATCGTTGGCATGGTAACGGAAACTAACATTGGTAAAATTTATGGCACCCTGCAAAGATGGCAGCACAGTTAAGGGTTGTTGGGGATTTTCTTGGGTTGCAGTACCCCAAACATCTTGGACTCTTTCTAGGGATATTAATATTTCTTGCCATTCATCCCATAACCCAATCCATGCCAAAAGGGGATTAATTGCATTCACCATCAACATATTGAAAGCGACAAATTGACCGATTGTCATCTGTCCGTTAATTGTCAACCTGGCACCCCACCACAATATCCCTGTGGTTCCTAAATGTTTGATCAAGGAAGTCGCTAACTGGAGATTATTGACCAGTTTTTGCCCCCGAAATCGCACCTTAACCATATTTGCAAATCTTTCTTCCCAATGCCAACGCACTGATAGTTCAGCTGCGGCAGTTTTGATGGTATGAATGCCTGTAATGGTTTCGACAATGGACGAATTTTGTTGAGATGATGCCTGCCAAAGCTCCCTCAATAACCTTTTACGTAGTGGACTGGCTCCTATACTCAAACAAGCGATCGCAAAAATTATAAATAATAAAAATAAAGTTAATTGCCAATTGTAGTATAATAGTAAGCCCACACAGACAATGGTCATCACCGCGTCCAAACTCATACCCACAGCTTGGCGAGTCAAAAATATTTGGATTTTGCGATTTTCTTGGACGCAAGCAATTATGTCTGCCAGGGGACGGGAGGTGAAAAATTGCCACGGTAAGGTCAACAGATGACTTACGAAACCCCCTAACAAAGAGATATCCATGCCTTGGGCAAAATAGTCCAGCAGATATTGGCGCACTGCTTTTAAGCTAATTTGCCAGATGCCAAAGCAGAGGAAACCAGCAGTAAAAAGATTGAGAATGGCTAAATTTTTGTTAGGTAATACATGATCGATGGCAATCTGTGTGAGTAAGGGTGCAAGTACGCCAAATATTTGCATTAATAAGGAGGCAAAGACGATTTGTCCGATTAAATAACGATAATGGCGTAATCCTTGCCAAAAACCATGGAGAGAGATTTTCTCATTGGGTTGGGTATGCAACTGTTGGGTTGGTTCCAAAAGTAAAGCGTATTCCGTCCAATGATCAGAAAACTCTGCAACTGTTAGCCATCGCTTACCAATGGCAGGATCGCTAATCAAAACCCGATTTCCTGCCACCTTCCAAACTACGACATAATGTATTCCTTGCCAATGGGCAATCCAAGGATCGGCTAGGGATGCTAATTCACCCAAAGAACCCTTGACTGCTAAACTTTCATACCCTAAAGTCTTTGCAGCTGCTAATAAACCTGCCAAGGAGCTACCTGTCTCATCTACCCTTGCTAAACGACATAGGGTATTGAGGCTAAAGCGTTTACCCCAATATTGACTAACCATGGCTAAACAAGCCGCACCACAATCAGAAGTGGTTTGCTGTTGCACAAATGGATAGGAATGCCATAATTTAGCTATTAATCGTCGGCGATTTCTTGGTTGGGTAAATGTGATCTCTTCATTAGTACTAGTTTCCGTATTCCCAATAGATTTGACAGATTCTTCTTTGCGTCTTTGCGTCTTTGCGTGAGATAAATCCCCACCTGAATTCACCAGTACCTGTTTTCCTGGAGAATCCTCTATTTTTGCAGATAATATTACCTGTGGCTCTGGTGGAGTATATGAGGCTCCCACCCCCATAATTGTGCCATCACAATATGCTAGCGGTAGGTGATAGACTAATAAATCCGTTGTTGAATCCGTTGTTGCCATCCCTTCTGGGGAATTATCATCACCATATCCCCAACTATCTCCCATTTGTAAGGATGTGGTGGTAGTACCATCAATCAGCCAAAACCGTCCTTGGGATGCAGGAGTGGCCACAGATAAACATGAGCCAGCATTAACGGTAATTTTTTCCAGGTGGGGTAAGATTTTTAATAGGGTACTACTAGTTTGCGATCGCAATTCTGTCCGGGTTTTCAAGAAAATCAGTTTTTGCCGCTCGTTTACCGTCTGATGTAAAGATTCTTCTAGATGGGTAAATTTTTGTAACCACTGCTCTAGCTGGGAAATTGGTAACTTTGCCACCCAACCAGGTGCTGCTGCAATGGCTTGATATGGTAATGGTTGATGGTGGAATAAATGGTCAGCACCAAAATTTTGTTCTACTAACAATAATTGTGTGGATACCCGTCGTTCCAAGGTGGGGTCAAATGCAACAATCCTCACTTTACCTGCACCAATCAGATACAAAAAGCGATCGTTGTCTTCCATGGAGCCATCTAGGGTATAACTTACCAAATCATCACCCAATTGAAACTCATCTACCAGCCAAAACTCACTGAGTTGGGATATTTGACTCGAATCTCTGGCAAAAATCCTCAAAAACTTGAGAATAGTTGCACTTACCGTGGGAGATTGCTGGTCATTGGTATATTTCCGCTCTCCCTCAACTCTAAAAGATGAAGAGGAGTTCATGGTTAAATATCAAATTTTGGTAAGTTATCTAAATTTTTGTAAAATCCCTAGTAGTCCAAGGCGGAAGTAGCACAGGCATCCTTGCCTGTGTATATTGTCAGGCAAGGATGCCTGACCCACAATCTTGCAGAATTAATGTGGTGCAGTACTAGAGCCTGGGTTTGAAATCTCTGACCGCTATTTGTTTCCATCGGGTACGATTGCAGTCAATAAAAGTTGAGAATAAAAGATTGTACTAGTTAAATCCAATTTTGCCCCACTAGATTTGATTTTGTATTCATCCTTATAACAACTTAGACTCAGATAATTATATAATTCCGGATACTTTATCAAAAATTTATTCGGTATTATTAAGGGTTTTTTACAGTAGGAAAAACTGTAATTGAAAATACAAAAATAAATACAATTTAGGGATATATGATGCCTGGAATAGATTAATCGGCTATCTGGTGAGGGGTCTCAGCCCCTATGCTACCAATATTTCTATGGAGAGATGGGGAATTGGGTGAATTTTTGAGTAATTATATTTGTTACTAGTTGATTACCTAACAAATTGAGGTGAATGGTGTCACGGTATAAAGCATTTGGGTTGTTCTGGGAATTAAATATTGGCAGAAAATCTATGTAAGTAATATGTCGAGATTGGGTGAATTCATTCAGTCGTTGACGGGCTTTAATTTCATAATCACGGGGCCCTGGTTTGCCAATTTCTCTTAATAAGGGAGTCATCACCAATAGAAATTCGCAGTTACTTTGATGAGTTAGGGCGTGAATTTTGTCGATCGCATTTAAATTTGCACCAACCCTATCTCCCCCTTCTTTATGAACCGCTTGCAATTCAGGGATAGGTTTTGGTTTAATCAAATAACGCTGAAATACTTCTATTAACGCTAAAGGAGGCTTTTTGGCTGGATAATTGCGATCGCGTCCTACTGGTAGGGAAGTAGGTGCTGTTGCAAATAAGTCATCAGTATTAATTAGTAGTACCACAACTCGGGCATGGAAATGACCAAAATGCTGCAAATAAGCTAATTCATTTCTCGGTCCCCAAGAATTTGCAGATGCATTCAAAACTTCCACACCTGCAAATTTATCTCTATAAATCCCAGATAGGGAGGCCATCATTAAACTAGAAATGGTGTTTGTTTGCTCCGTCCACCAACCACCATTAGCAATGGAATCCCCCAACAGCAATACCCTGAAAATGTCAGGTGATGGTTTTTCTGGAATGGGGGCAGTTCGCATAGAATACTGATTAATCTGGATGGGATTCCCAAAACGCCTTGTTTGCTGATTGGGTGCTAGCAAGTAACCAATATGCGGATCGGTAATATAAATTAAAGGATTACCGAAGCCAAAAAACCATCTCAGCCCTATTTCCAGCACCACAAATATTGTTAGTAAAGTTCCTAGGGTTGCAAACAGCACTAATTTCACCAGTAAATATCCTCACTCAATTCGTAAATAATTAAGTCTCAAATTATACTACTTTCGATAGATTGCAATGTTGTTTTTTTTACTTCATATTAAAAGTGCAGATAACTATTCGAGGTTTATATCATGACAGTAGGAAGACTTTTAATCGATCACAACAGCGATTATATTAGCGGCGACACCAGAGAAGATCCTGTGATTGAGTTGTGGTACAACCACTCCAAAAAGCACTACATTAGTGACACAGGTGCACAGAATGTCTACACAAGCTACTTTTGGCTGAGAAATAAATTAACCATCCCCATTACTTTGAACGGAGTGCAAATTACGACAGGAGAAACCCCAACTGAACCTATTGTTGATGCTGCACTGCAAGATCCAGCGACAGGGTTATGGAAGGACTTTATTTCATTTTCCGATCCTGGAATACTTGCCCCAAACACATGGACTCATCGGTATCAGTTCACTATGAAAATTATCAGAGCAATTGATGGTCCTCCATTACCAGAAGATTACATTAATTCTGTGTATTTCTACCCATCCTACAATGTAGATTACAAGAACACCGATCAGTTCAAGTATGATGTTAGCGTCATAAAAATGAACTAGGAGTCAACTCCTAAGTACGAGAAGTTGAACTAGCTCTTGTAGTTTGCATTACATTTAGTCTTTTGGCGCAAGTAATGGACGTGCATACCATTACTTGCGCCAACTGCGTAAGTCATGATTTTTTGGAAATTCCTAGGAGCATAAATTTATACAGTATGTAAGCCCTATAAATCAAAATAATGTATAAAAATACATAGTATTCAGATAATTCACCTAAATGGGTAAAAGTAAAATTTTGTAAATCTTAAACAAAATATAATTGGAAATTTCCTGCTGAATGGGAACTAAAGGACTACAATCAAATCGGACTGAATTAGCACAGTAACAAAGGAGGATTACAAAGCTATGTCCGACCTCAACCGAGGCATCATGAAATTTAAAGATGCAGACTCCCCCACCCTAGTCACATTCTCAACTGTACTGCTGTTGGGTTCGATCGCTGTTTTAATTATTTGGGCATTGCAATCAGCCTACGCAGTTAACTAAGCAGGTATATTATTTGTTGCATTTTTCTTATCTTGATTATTTTGCTGCTGGATTGTTCAGCAGTATTAGTCGGGGCACTAGCAATCTAATATTTACCAATAGTCAACGGAAAATGTTAGATTTTAGATTTTTAGATTGTCAATCTAGAATCCCGAATCAAACATGATAGAACTTTGGGGTGCCCTAATTATTTTAATTGTCTGCCCAATACTGGGCTCACTGCCTTTGATTGCTTGGATCATCCAGGCTTTTACAGGTAGGCAATTGGCACAAGTTGGTACTGGCAACATTAGTGTATCAGCAGCTTTTTATCATGGCGGTACATTAACGGGGATTCTGGCAGTTTTGTCAGAAGCCTTCAAAGGCGTTGCGGCGGTTCTTCTCGCCCGGATATTTTTCCCCGATACATTTTGGGAGCTGATTGCCCTAATTGCCTTAGTTATAGGTAGATATACGGTAGGTAGAGGGGCTGGTACCACTAATGTGGTATGGGGATTTACAGTCCACGATCCCTTGGTGGCAGCATTCGTCTTTTTACTGGCAAGCATTAGCTTTACCATAGTCCGCGATCGGCAAATGGCAAAGTATGGGGTATTGTTATTATTCCCCATCATAGAAGCCCTTCTACACATCGAGGATGTGCCCAGAATTGTAGCTGCGGTAGCCCTTGCAGGCTTATTAGCTTGGATTTATCAGCAAATTCCCGACGATTTAGAACTTCCCGTTGAAGAAGCACAGCCAGAATCCCAAGCAGCCCTACAATTTCTGCGTGGCGATCGACAAATATTGTCCCTGGATGATGAATTGGATGATTCCATGGTGGGGCATAAAGCAGCGAGATTATCCGAAATTAGACGCTGGGGTTACCCCGTACCCAAAGGTTGGGTATTACCTCCCTATGACGATCCAGAAGTATTAATTGAAATTATTCACCCCTCGGAATTATCACCATTTGTAGTCAGATCAACTGCTATTGGTGAGGATTCGGAACAAGCTTCCGGTGCGGGACAATATGAAACCATTCTGAATGTTACCACTAAAGAAGGACTACTTTCCGCCATCACCAGAGTCCAGGAATCTTATCAAAATCCCAATGCCGTCCAGTATCGTCAGTCTTTGGGTTTGAAAGAAACTGCCATGGCGGTATTAATTCAGCAACAAATCCGGGGGGTATTTTCTGGTGTAGCATTTAGCCGCGATCCCATGACCCAACAAGGGGATGCAGTGGTAGTTGAAGCCTTACCTGGAAATCCCAATGAATTAGTTGCTGGTAAAATCACCCCAGAACAGTACCGTGCCTTTGTGGTGGATACGGAAAACTTTTCCTTTGTGCAATTAGAGGGAGAAGGTAGAGTCCCGCCAGTTTTAATTAAACAAGTCGCCTACCTAGCTCGCCATCTAGAAGATAGATATCATGGAGTTCCCCAGGATATTGAGTGGAGTTATGATGGTCAAACCCTGTGGGTATTACAAGCACGCCCCATTACAACCCTCCTACCCATCTGGACGAGAAAAATTGCTGCCGAGGTGATCCCCGGTATTATTCACCCCCTAACTTGGTCAATCAATCGTCCCTTAACCTGTGGAGTTTGGGGGGGGATTTTTGCCATTGCCCTAGGTAGTCGTGCTTTTGGATTAGATTTTAATGAAACAGCAACACTCCATTATTCGAGAGCTTATTTTAATGCATCCCTCCTAGGGACTATTTTTCGGCGTATGGGTTTACCACCAGAAAGTCTTGAGTTTTTAACTAGGGGAGCAAAGTTAAGTAAACCACCACTCAGTTCTACGCTACAAAGTTTATCTGGGTTATTACGGTTATTGGGTAGGGAATTAACCTTAGTCAGGGATTTCCAACGGGACAATAAAAAATACTTTGCCCCTGGTTTGTCTAAATTAGATGAAGAATTCATTGATATTCTGGATACAAGGGAAATATTGGCAAGAATTGACTCCACCTTGGAACTTTTGCGCCGTGCTACCTATTACAGTATTTTTGCTCCCTTAAGTGCTTCATTACGACAAGCATTATTTCGGGTAAAGGACAACAAAATTGATAATAGTTTGACACCAGAAGTCGCAGCTTTACAGGACTTAGATCAATTAGCTGCATCGGCCAAAGAAATATTTCCTGAGTTCGATCCAGAAACCTTATTTGAGGATTTAGCACTTTCTGTCAAAGGGCAGGAAATTTTGGCAGAATTTGCCCAATGGTTACAGAAATATGGCTATTTGAGCGAAGTTGGTACAGATATTGCCGTTCCCACTTGGCAAGAAGAACCCCGTTTAGTCAAGCAGTTATTTATCCAGTTAATGCAGGGGAACCCAGCCTCCCAAAATCAAAAACCTACAAACAAAAATAGGAGAGGCTTCGTTCAAAGAAGAGTAGATTTAAAAGGAAAAGTCACAGAAACCTATTCCCGATTTTTAGCTGAGTTACGTTGGTCATTTATAGCCTTAGAACAACTATGGTTAGAGTCTGGGATATTATTAGAACCTGGAGACATATTTTTTATAGAATTTGAAGAAATACGATTTTTGATCGAATATGATGCTGATGTAGAATTTATTCAAGAATTACAAAATAAAATTCAAATTAGGCGATCGCAACGAGAATCAGATAGCCAAATCCAGGCTGTACCCCTGTTAGTGTATGGTAATTCACCACCACCACCCCTACCTCCATCCTCATTCTACTCCGGTCAAATTTTGCAAGGAATTCCCGCCAGCCACGGACAGGTAGAAGGAAAAGTTAAGGTGCTACGCAACTTCGATTCCCTTCCAGAAGTGAATAAGGGGACAATTTTGGTAGTTCCTTATACCGACTCTGGATGGACTTTATTATTAGCCCAAGCCGGGGGATTGATTGCAGAGGCTGGTGGTAGACTATCCCATGGTGCGATCGTTGCTAGGGAATATGGGATTCCCGCAGTCATGGATGTTCATAATGCAACATGGTTGCTTCAAGACGAGCAATGGGTACGAGTTGATGGTTCTAGGGGAATAGTAGAAGTCTCAGACGACTTAAGACCACGTTAGGAGTTGATAGTTGACAGTTGACAGTTGACAGTTGATAGTTGTTGGTTGTTTTAAAAACTCTTAACTCTTAACTCTTAACTCTCAACTCCTTCACTCCCTCACTCCCTCACTCCTTCCCTCTTCCAAACTAGCAGCTAACTCAATTGCCTCATTGCGAGTAGAAACCCTACCCTCAACTTGAGCCACAGCAATTTCCGTTAACAGTTTGCCGATAAATGGTGATGCTGGAATTTTTAGTGATATCATGATGTCCTGCCCACTCACCAGAGGGGTAGGATAAGCAACCAGATCATCAGGGTTTAGGTAGCGGGTGATTAAGGGTGCAATCGCCTCTACCAAGCAGTTATTAGCTAAGGCAAACAAAGCCACAGCTGGAAATACAGCACCCACTTCCCGAAAGAAAAAATATTGTTCTCGCAGTGACATCTCATCAGCTTTTAACTGTGGTGCAAACTTCAATATTGTAGTTACAGCTTTAATTTCTGTACGACTATAGGTAAGGGAATTTAGTTCTGTTTCTGCTATATCTGGTGAACTATGGACAAGACAAGCCAGTTTTGCTACACCCAACCAAGTCGTTTTGATCGTATCTTTGATAAATTCTTGTACTTTTAATCCTAGGGGTTGCCAAGTTTTGACCAATTCCACTGCTGCTGTGTCCACTGCTACTAGTTTAGTCAAGCTTTCATGGGTAGCCTGGGGGAAAAAAGGAGTAATTAAACCATCTTCCCAAGTACTTTTCAGCCAAGGAGTACCAGCAGCACTAGCCAAAAGGTAACCTAGTTCTACCCTCACCCTTTCCACCGCGACTTGAGTAATATTTGCTGCCAAACTGCGAATAACCCCTTGGGTATTAGGTTCAATGGTAAAACCCAACTGGGAAGCTTGACGGTAAGCCCGTAACAATCGTAAAGGGTCATCTGACAAATTGCTAGGGGATACCATTCTTAATAGCTTACTTTCTAAATCCACATAACCTTGTAGGGGATCGATAATTTCTTGGGTATGGGGATTATAAGCGATCGCATTTACGGTAAAATCTCGCCTACGTAAGTCAGTTTCTAAACTATCCCCTTCTTGTTGAGCAAAATCAACGGTAGCCTGGGGAAATACCACCCGAGCAATTTTTCTGGCTGGATCGAGTATGACAAAACCAGCTTGATAATATTTAGCAATATTTCGCGCTATTTGTATGGCATTTGCAGGTAAAACAAAATCCAGATCCAAATATTCACCGCTTCTGCCTAAAATCCCATCCCGCACCGCACCACCTACCATGTAAACTGGCTGTGGTAGTAATTTCCAGTCAAAAGGCCAAGTTTCAGGAGAGAGGCGAGAAATAATGGAGCCTTCCATTGTAATAAAAATAAACCCAATAGTTAGTGAATAAAATTTCTGCTTAAGCTAGATTAACAATAAAGTCCCTTACAATTGCTCTAGTTATGTGTATTTGCATTAACTGCCAATATGTAGATCGCTGTATAACTTACCACGCAGTGGAAACTCAACATCAACAGTTGCACTTAACAGAAACCCCAGATTTTGAGCCGAATGAGCCTTCCATCAATGTTAATATCCGTCCCCAGGAAGATGTAATTGAGATGGAATGGGATGTTGTTGGTTGTCTGAGCTTCAAAGAAGAAAAAGGCAAATGGTCCAAATTGCGTCCTGGTGAATTGGTGCCAACTTGAGAATTTGGAGTGAAAGAGTGAAGGAGTGAAGAATAATAATATTGCTTTTCCTTATCTCCTTTTTGCCTTATTGTGGGGTGTTGTGTAAATTTTTGTGTAGTAACATTTGTCGCGACCTTTGAAAGAATAATTTATTCCAAGGGGATTCAACTTTATTTACCCGATATCCCGACTTGAAATAAAGCTTCTGGGCCTGGTGATTATTTTCCAATACGTGGAGGTATAGGTCTTTAAAACCCCAATTTAGAGCCGTGCGATCGCAAGCCTTTAGTAAACTAGAAGCAGCTCCTTGGCGGCGATATTGGGGGTTAACGGCTAAATTAGACAGGTAAGGGAAACTTCTATAACCTACATTGGCCCGGGAGTCGCTAAAACGCACCGCCATTTCCACAGTCCCCACAATATGATTAATTCCGGCGATGGAATCCACAGCCACTAAACAAATGTGGTGGGGAGCAGGTAATGCTAAACGATGTCTCAAATCTTCATAAATACCCAAACGCAGGAAAGGGAAAGCCCATCCCCATATACCATGTCGGGAGTGAAAACTTTCAGCAATAATTTGAGCAACACCAGTCAAATCAGAGGATGTAGCCACCCGCACTTGAAATAGGCATGAAGTTCGAGTGGGAGTATCCGTGAGTGGTTCTTGGTGAGATGAGTTAAAAAACCAGGAAGTCAAGGTAAGTTTTAGTTGTGATTGGATGGCAGGGAAATATTTTTAAATATCCATATCCTAAAACAAGTTAACAAAATATGGGCAGACTAAATTGCTTTTGTGAAATGGAAAAAAAATAGAGGGGGGTTGGGGAGTAATAATTGTTTCTCAAAATATTTGTTATTTCACGGGAGTTGCTAGATTAACTGACATGACTGCATATACTCTTGTAGAATACTAAATCTTTAGAAAAATTTAACCAGCCAAAGTTTGAGCTATTTATTTACTATTTTGATTTGCACAGCAACTTCATAGGCCATTGTTGCCAAGATAGACCTGAATTAGCTTTTACAACATCTCTTGTAATATTTTCAACTTGTTGAACTACATTACGTATTCTTAGACTGATCGTGTCTTCATTTTCATCTATCAACCAAAAAACCGCTTCATACTTATGCATTTCACTCAGATGTTTTTTTAATTCAGTGTCTGACACTTCTCTACCCTGCCGTTGCCAATAATAACTGCCGAGCATACTCGCGGATATCCAAATGTCTTGTAAAACTTTATCTAGTTCCTCAAATGGATCTAGTTCCTCAAATAGCTTATCTGTTTGTGTAACAAAAGCAGCCCTAAACCGGTATTTCATAGAACGAAGTTCTGCGAACAATTTTTCTCGCTTCTGATACCGTTCAAAAACTATGTAAGCTCGATCAAGTAGTTTCGATTCTTCTTCTCTCTCATTATCAGAACGCTTACGGGATTTACCCTCATCATTGTGGGAGAAGGGATTTCTGATTTCTCTTATTACATCTTCTACCTCATAGAACATAGCTAAGACAGACTCAGCTAGTTCTATTCGTCGTTTTCCAATGAATTCTCGCTTCCAAGCCGAAACACCTGATACAAATGAAAGGGCGGCAATCATTACAGATACGGATGTTATGACGTTGGGTGTACTCATATTTTTCAACGCAATTTTATTACTCTACAAAGAGTTAAATAATATTTTGTGCCTTTCCATGCCACTATAGAAAATGAAGTGGCAAATTAAACTAACTACTTAAAAAAGGCAAGAACACCGTGCAGATAACATTCTTAGGGACTAGTTCTGGGGTACCGACGCGATCGCGCAATGTTTCCAGTGTTGCCTTGAGATTACCACAAAGGGCAGAATTATGGTTGTTTGACTGCGGCGAAGGCACCCAACATCAACTCCTACGCAGCGACCTGAAAATCAGCCAACTCTCCCGCATTTTTGTTACCCATATGCACGGGGATCATATTTTTGGCTTGATGGGTTTACTTGCTAGTTGTGGTTTAGCTGGTAATATCCAACGTATTGATATCTATGGACCACCAGGATTAAACGAATATCTCCAAGCAGCTTCCCGCTATTCCCACACCCATTTTTCTTACCCCATCAAAGTCCACACCGTCACCCCAGGATTAATTTACGAAGACGAGGAGTTTTCCGTCACCTGTGGTACTTTACATCATCGGATTACTGCTTTTGGCTACCGCATCGCCGAAAAAGATCGTCCAGGACGGTTTGATATCGAAAAAGCCCAACACCTACAGATTCCTCCCGGGCCTATTTATGGTCAATTAAAACGGGGGGAAGTAGTCACTTTAGATGATGGACGTGTAATTAATGGTAATGACTTATGTGGGACCACGGAAATTGGTCGTAAAATAGCCTACTGCACGGATACTGTTTATTGTGAAGGTGCGGTGAAATTGGCACAGGATGCAGATGTATTAATTCATGAAGCAACCTTTGCCCATCAAGATGCGGATATGGCATTCCAGCGCCTACATTCTACCAGTACAATGGCGGCACAAACAGCCTTGGCGGCCCAAGCACACCGTTTAATTATTACCCATTTCAGTCCCCGCTATACCCCTGGGAACCCCATAGAATTTCGGGATTTACTTAAGGAGGCTCGTGCTATTTTTCCTCAAACAGAAATGGCACATGACTTTATGGATTATGAGGTTCCCAGGCGGCGAACTCCAGTAATTTCCTAGTTCCGGATTTAGCCTCCATGATCAACAAAATCTCTTATTTGCCAAAAAAATCCGTAAATTGTGCCATTATTGTTAACGGATCGCCGATCGCTGAAATAATAAATAGTGAATGGGTAATTGAATGTCTGTTTGGCAAAAATATGTATTTTTAACTCCAATAAGCTTAAGTGCTGTTTTGTGGATTTCTGGTTGTGCTGAGACCAAACTCTCTCAGTGTCAGCGATTAATTACACTTGTTGACCAAGGGAATAGTTTGATTGAAAAAGACAAAGGTTATCAAGTTACAACTAGTTCCCAGTTAGCGAAAGACTTGGACAATGTTACCAAATCCCTAAAAAAAACAAACTTTGAAGATCCCAAACTAGTGGAGTTTCAAAATAAGTTTACCAAAATATTTGCAACTTTAAATCAGCAAATAGCCAAAGCCAGTAAGGCTTTAGGTGCCACTAAAGCAGCCAAACCATCACTAGATGGTAGAATCAAAATCCAAAAAGCCAGAGAAGAGATTGATACCCATCTCACTGCTGCTAAATCTACTGGCAAAAGTTTTGATACCCTATTTACTCAGCTAAATGACTATTGTAATGTACCTGAGAATACTACCCAGCAATAAAAAATTGAAATTGGAGATTTGCTGATGATGAATTTAACTTGTATCGCAATGGACATATTGGTTAGGACAGCATTGTTCGACTCAAGGACTGTCACCGAAGAGGCAGGGAGTGTGGGAAGTGTGGGGAGTGTGGGGAGTGTGGGAGGTTTAACCATCAACTGTCAACTGTCAACTATCAACTCCTAACTCCTACCTGTCAACTATCAACATCAAAAATGTCCTAACTATCGAATGCAACTGCTATAAGTTTCTATAAGTATTGATATTGTTTCTATCTTCTCCCCCTAGAAAAAATGCGCTACACTCATCTTAGAGGCGAATCAACGCAGGTTCGTCGAAAGACTTCTTGGAAGATATTCTTATCGCAGGAAGTGGGTCAATGCCCACTTTTTTTTGTTGGAATTTTCGCATGACTCATCCCTTAGTCCCAAAAATTATTGATTTAGCAAAACCAGTGGCTCAAGAACTGGGGTTGGAATTAGTTGGCGTGGTTTTTCATACCAACCAAAGTCCACCAGTATTGCGGGTAGATATCCGTAATCCAGAACAAGACACTGGTTTAGATGATTGTGAACGCATGAGTCGTGCCTTAGAAGCCTGCTTAGATGTGGCGGAAATCGTTCCAGATGCCTATACCTTAGAAATATCTAGTCCTGGTATTTCCAGACAATTGACAACCGATCGGGAATTTATTTCCTTTAAAGGATTTCCTGTGATTATCTCCACTTCTCCAGCCTACGAAGGACAACAAGAGTGGAGAGGAAAGTTAATTAGTCGGGATGAAACGGCAGTGTATTTGAACAAGAAAGGTCGTAAAATTGCCATTTCTTGCTCTCTAATTACCCAAGTGCTACTAGATGAAAGTAGCGATTAGCGATTGGCAATTTTCCGCTAACCTGGGGTATAGCAGGGGATTCGGGGATTCAATGAGCAATACTTGTTGGTACAAGTACCAACGAGTCTTACTCCCTGTCCAGGGGTTTAAAGTACCGTATGCCCTACGGTATTTGCATTACTGTGTCTTATTACTTCTCCCTTCTCCCTCTTTTTGTTGCCAGTGTTTTCACAACTGCCAGGAGTTTAACTTGATCGATCCCATTTTACTACAACCTTACCCGCGATTCATCTCCCATCAACCATTCCGGTATGGTGGGAGTGCTTTCGCCCAAGAAAGATAGATTGTAAATTTTACAGCCGCCATTAGCTATATCCGTGCATGGCTGGTGGTGATGGATGACACAGACAAATTGCTTGTGGAAACAAACCTTTACACAGAAATTTCCTTATTTGTGTGTCTTCCACAGGAAAACAAAATGAGTAATTTGGTAACTACTAGCAACAAATAGCCAGATGTGTATTCTGTCTTCTTGGTGGTATGCGTGACCAAAAGGGTTGTTTATTAGTGTTATTTATTAGTGATTTTGGGTTTTGGATGGGAATCTCCAAGCAAGCCTGTGCTAATCATCAAAAATAACTAAATGCTTATGTAAAAATTTAAGGAGATAGCTTATGTCAATGGTGAGTTTACCCGGATTAAAAGAATTAATCGAAAGTATTAGTCGCGAGAGAAATTTACCCCGTCTCGCAGTGCAATCAGCAATTAGAGAAGCATTACTCAAAGGTTATGAACGTTATCGCCGGGCTCAAAATTTAGAACGTCAACAGTTTGATGAAGATTATTTTGATAATTTTGAAGTGGAACTGGATATTGAAGAAGAGGGTTTTCGCGTCCTTTCCACCAAAACTATTATTGAAGAAGTTGATAACTCCGACCATCAAATTTCCCTCAAAGAAGTACAAGAAGTAGCTCCTGAAGCTCAATCAGGGGATTCCGTAGTCTTAGATGTGACTCCAGAGCAAAAAGACTTTGGTCGCATGGCTGCAATGCAAACGAAACAGGTTCTGGCGCAAAAACTGCGGGATCAACAGCGACAGATGGTACAAGAAGAGTTTCAAGACTTGGAAAGTACCGTGTTGCAAGCTAGGGTATTGCGGTTTGAAAGACAATCTGTGATTTTGGCAGTTACCAGTGGCTTTGGTCAACCTGAAGTAGAGGCTGAGTTACCCAAAAGGGAACAACTCCCCAATGATAATTATCGGGCAAATGCCACCTTTAAAGTTTACTTAAAAAAAGTTTCTCAAGGTCAGCACAGGGGACCACAACTTGTGGTTTCCAGAGCAGATGCCGGATTAGTGGTTTATTTATTTGCCAATGAAGTCCCAGAAATTGAGGATGAAGTCGTCAGGATTGTAGCTGTAGCCAGAGAAGCCAATCCCCCTTCCCGCTATGTAGGACCACGGACTAAAATAGCAGTTGACACCCTTGATCGTGATGTAGACCCTGTAGGCGCTTGTATTGGAGCCCGGGGATCGCGGATTCAGGTAGTGGTAAATGAACTACGAGGGGAAAAAATAGACGTGATTCGCTGGTCTCCAGATCCCGCAACCTACATTGCCAATGCCTTAAGTCCAGCACGGGTTGATGAAGTACGTCTAATGGATCCAGAAACTAGACAAACCCATGTATTGGTAGCTGAAGACCAACTGAGCCTTGCAATTGGCAAAGAAGGACAAAATGTTCGTTTAGCAGCTCGGCTTACGGGGTGGAAAATTGACATCAAAGATAAAGCAAAATATGACTACACAGGAGAAGATGAAAAATTTGCAGCAGCCAGAGC
>JASJCX010000012.1 GCA_030065255.1 Calothrix sp. MO_167.B42
TAGGACATTTTTGTGTTTCCCGTTCGGCTGAGCTCACGGCAGAAGCTTGTTCCCTGCTCCCTGTTCCCTGTTCCCTTTGAACAAAAATACTATGTCCTAACTTATATGTCTGTTGCTACAATTAAGAATATTTGGGAAACAAAACTGTGGCACGAATCAAAATACCAAAACATTATCTTGTATCTGAGGATGAAGATTCAATTACAGTAGATGTACCAGATTCAATACTGTTGCGTTGGAAAAGGGATTACGAAAAAATTACTAAAGCTAAAGGAATTTTAAAGGATAAGAAAGAAGCTATTCTTACTCATTTAGAGACTCTTCGCCAGGAGTGGGATGAGTGAGATATCTTTACGACACAAATATTTTCATCTACTATCTTGCTGGTGAGGCAATAGTTGATTTATTGTTTGCAGAATATTTTTTGAATTTGCATGATATTTTAATTTCGCCGATTGTTCGTATTGAGCTGCTGAGTTTTTCCGGCTTATCAGAGGATGAGGAGCAGTTGATCGAAGATTTACTATCACAGTTTAGCTCGGTTCCATTATTGCGAGAAATTGAAGACCAAACAATCCAATTAAAACGAAGATATAAAATTAAACTACCCGATGCAATTATTGCGGCAACTGCGTTAAATCAAGATGCATTTTTAGTTACAAGAAATATTAGTGATTTTAAAGGAATTGCTGGACTCAAAGTTGAAAATCCGTTTTCAGATTAGGAAAAACTGAGAAATAAATAATGGTAACAGGGCGGGAAAATAAATTTATGTAACAGATAGGGGAAAATGAGGTAAAGTTATTTTCCTTCCCTCCTTCCCCTCTTCACTCCTTCACTTCTTAACCCGTATTCCTCATACCAGCAGCAATCCCATTAATGGTTAACAATGCTCCCCGCAGCAACTCCCCTTTACTGTAACGGGAGTGGATAATTCCAGATGTTGCCATATTGCGCGACTCCCGTAGACGTTTGAGTAAGGTTACTTGGATAAAGCCTAGGGGTACAATAGTACCATTGCGTAGCTGCACGGATCTTTGTAAAACTGGATCTCCATCTAGCAGTGTTTGATGGCCAGTAATTTGTAATACCAAGTCCCTAGTGAGATAAAATTCATTGGCAATTTGCTCAAATACCTTATCAAACCGTGGCTTGTCTTCTGGTTTGGATAATTCTTCCACATAACGACTTGCCATTTGTAAGTCTACTTTGGCTAGAGTCATTTCTGCTTTAGAAATTACCATTTTGAAAAAGGGCCATTTGACATAGAAGTAACGCAGTAATTTTAGGTGCTCTTCTGGTTCTAGCTCCACAAACTCTTGTAAAGCTGTACCAATACCGTACCAAGAAGGCAATAATACCCGAGTTTGTGTCCAGCTAAATACCCAGGGGATTGCCCGGAGACTGCTCAATCCTTTCTTTCCAGAAGGGCGACGGGCTGGGCGAGAACTGATTTGTAATTGGCTAATTTCCTCAATGGGGGTGACTTGATGGAAAAAGTCGATGAAATCTGGTTGTTCGTAAATTAATGCTCGGTAATGACTCCGGGAACGCGCTGCTAGTTCTTCTACTATCTCATTCCATGGTCCAATATCATCAAAGCCAGTACGTAGTAGACTAGCTTGGATGACGGCGGTGGTAATTGTTTCTAGGTTGTATAGTGCTAAATTACGCAGGGAATATTTAGATGCTAGAACTTCTCCCTGCTCCGTAATTTTGATTCTTCCATTGATACTATGACCTGGTTGGGCTAAAATCGCTTCGTAAGCAGGACCACCACCCCGTCCCACAGAACCACCCCTACCGTGGAAAATCCTCAGGTTTAAGTCATATTCTTCGGCGATTTTTTGCAGGGATTTTTGCGCTTTGTGAATTTCCCAGTTGCTGCTCAAAAAGCCAGAGTCTTTGTTGCTGTCAGAATACCCCAGCATGACTTCCTGGAGGTTGGGAGTCAAAGGAATAGAGGATATATTGCTGTGTTCAGATTCCTTAACCCCTTCATAACCTCCAGCTAATAAAGCCCGATACAGGGGTAGCTCAAATAAATCACGCATCACCTTACGGGAGCGTTGTAAGTCCTCTACGGTTTCAAATAGGGGTACCACCCGAATTGTACCGATGGCTGTGCCAGGATCGTAAAGTCCGGCTTCTTTTGCTAGTAATAAAACTTCCAGGACATCGCTGACTTCCCGACACATACTAATAATGTAGGTTTGGCAAATGTTAGTACCAAACTCCTGCTGTAAGGTTTTCAGCATCCGGAAAGTTTCAATCACATCATTGACTTTCTCCGAAAATGGCAGTTGTGTGGGAATTAAGGGGCGACGGGTTTGTAATTCCTCCACTAACCAAGCCACTCGTTGATCTTCAGATAGTTCGTCGTAAGGTTTTGAGTGAATTCCCAAGTATGCCAAAATTTCGTTAATGGCATCTTCATGACGGGATGATTCTTGGCGAATATCTAATTGAGTCAGATTAAAGCTAAAAATTTCGACTTGGGAAATCAAATTCTCTAATTGCTGACAGCTTAAGCCTGTTTCGTTCAGGTTGCGCTGGATTAACCGTAGTTCGGCTAAAAATTCTTCTCCAGAGTTGTAAATGGGTCGTTGTTCGCCTTTGAGGACTTCATTTCTAGACAAAATTTTGTTGCGATAGCGGGTATTTTCCAACCGCTTGAGGACATAAGCTAGTTTCAGACGATAGGGTTCTTGACGATATCGCAATGACCACTCATCATAAACTTGACTCAACTGGGACTGTTCTATTTCCAAAGATTCCAACAAATCTGGGAGTACATCACTCCAATGCATGGAAACGCTTAATAGTTCAATCAACTCCTTTACAGAGGCGATGTACTTCTCTAGCACAATATTGCGTTGATAGCAAGCAGTTTGCCAAGTAATTGCCGGTGTAACTGATGGATTCCCATCACGATCCCCACCAACCCAAGAGCCAAATTTACAGAAGTTTTTACTGGGTGGTTCTAGCCAAGGGAAGGTTTTATGTAAGGTGTGGACAAACCGTTGATAGAGGTGGGGAATCCCTTCAAACAACACTTCTTGGAAATAGTGTAAGGAATAATCCACTTCATCCAACACCGTAGGCTTAAACTGGTGTAATTCGTCAGTGCGCCACCACAAACGGATTTCTTCCAACAATTTGGAGCGAATTTCTTCCGCTTCTAAATTTTGTAGTTCTCCACCACCACCGGTGCGCTTTTCCATTCCATCTAGTTGTTGTAGTAGTTGAACTACTCTTCTTTGCTTGCCGCGAATGGTATGGCGGACTATTTCCGTGGGGTGAGCTGTAAATACTAGTTGTACGTCTAACTGAGAAATGAGTCGTTGAATTTGTTGGGGTGGTACATTCAACTGGAACAATTGGGGAAATAAGGCGGCAAAAGTACCTTTTTGCTGACTATTAAGTCTGGCTTGCCAACTTTTATGGAGTAAATCCGCGCCTAAACCACTGTTCACAGGATTTGTTTGTGGCTGTGGGGATGGGAAAATATTGGGTAAGCTTTCGGGGTTATCTACTTGGGTATCTTCTTCATAACGATTTAATTGCTGCCGTTGCTCATAGTCCTGTTCTATGATGTTGATCAACTGAAAATAAAGTGCAAAAGCCCGAGCAGCCCTAATGGCCTCATTAATATTTAACTGTTCGATCAACTTAAACGCAGAAGCAGCTTGTTCCTTGGTTGCTTGTCCTTCTGGCGAACACGAATCCCTTAACTGGCGGAGCAAATCCACCATTTTTTGACCGCATTCTTGTCGGAGAACAGACTCCCATAGTTCCTCCATTACCTGGAGGCGATGGCGTAAAAATAAATCAGATGCAGGGTAGATATTCACAGCCCGACCAAAAGAGTATAAAAGGGAACTCATATTCCTAATATGCTGGTTAATTCAGATTAATGGTGTTGATGATTTTTTGTTTTCCAGTTAAAGTTCATAGCAAAGTCCTAAAATCACCATACTTGATTTTGATATGTATAATTTTTAGCTTAATCTTGGGGCTTTAATGGTTCGGGAAAATCCAGAATGGGTAAACGTTCGCCTCGAAACAATTCTTCGCTAGCTTCTCCCAGGGCAATAAAGGTTTCACTGGTTGCTTTTTGGGCGACTAAAATAGCCATTGTAGATGCTGTGCCCAATTGTAATAGGAAAGATTGGGGAATCTCAAACAGCAATAATTCTAGCCCTGAAGTATCTGGGGGGTTATGAGTGGTTTGTGACATGGTTAATAACAATTTTGTGGGCAAGTGAATAAAAAAAAGTAAAAATTCAGTAATATTTCATCAACCAAGGGAGTAAAACTATGTTTGACCGAAAAATAAACTGGATACAAGCCCCCGGATTTATCCGTGGAGAAAAACAAATATTTCCATGATTATCTCAAGTCTCCGGCTTTAGACATGAGGTCAATCGGTAAATCCAAAATCCAAAATCCAAAATCCAAAATCGAATGACGAGTTTGACACTTTAACAGCCTAGGGAATAATGATACAAATTCAACCATAAGACGCTCAACACTTTAGTTATAGTTTACAAGTCTAAAACCCCTCTCCAATAGAAGTTCCCCGCCAAAAAGTTAATTGCCCATGAAAACATTATTACCAGATAGCCAGGAATCCTTAGTGCAGTGGATTAGCCAAGCAACAGGCATTAGCACTTTTGGGGTGAAAATCCGATTGCGGGGAAATGACTTACATATTCTGTGTGAAAGCGTAGATTGTCCCCAACGTTGGCAAACATTGTCTGATTTGCTACTGGCACTGCAACAAACGGATTTAGATGTCCTGACAAATCGGGAACAATCCTCAATATACCAAGTATTTGTCTATGGTAGAAAAAAAGGGGAAGTAAGGCCTCAATGGTGCCATCGTGTTTATTTAAATCAACTAGACAAACATTTAGAGCAGATAAATCAAATTTTACTTGCCGATACTTCAGAGGTTAGCCCAGGGAGTGGGACGCTGGTTGTCTCGAATGAAAGTTTAGCACGCCAAGGAGATCCAGATGCCATCGCCCGTTATTTGAGTGAAACTTTAAGTACTTTGGGGGTGGCTGTACAGGTACAGGTGAAGCCGCAGAGCTCTACAGATGGGGAAAATGGTGCTTCCTTGGCCAGTCGCCTATGGGTATTTTGTGCTTCTGGCTATACTCCCGATCCTTCTTTAGTGGCTGAACCAGTAGCTCAGAAGTTACGTTCCCTGGATTTATCTGGCTACCAAGATGCGGTCATTGTGTCTCAAGTCCAGGGTGAAAGTCAACCAGACTGGCTGTTGCGAGTTGATTTAACCCCACCAGAGGTAATGCTCAAGGAATGGGCAAGATGGGGAGATGTACAAGCGATCGCTACTTTATTATCCCAGAAGCTTGCCCAATTCCACATTAGAATAAATACCTCTTTGCAGGAATCAACCATCCATATATTTTGTAGTCCAATTAATCTAGCCAAAACGGCATTAGTACCAGCCAAAGAACTGTGTTTGCAGGTGATTGCATCGGAACTAGAAGCCATCGCTCCCCAGGGGATTGTAGCTGCTAGCGTATACGGACAACAAACTACCCAAAGTCAACCAGAATGGATTGATTGGTTAAACCTTCCAGCCCATGAACACTCTTGTTTCCAGCCATCGGCATTGGAATTGGCTAGTGGGGGAGATGAGCCAGCAATTATCTTTTTACTAGAACGGTTGCTAAATCCAGATTTAGATGCCCGTCTGCGAACTGGTGGTTTGCGCGTCATTCTCCTACGTAAAGATGACTTGCTGCACATTATGTGTGATGCTCCAGTATGTCCGGGGCGCAAACGGGTATGCAAACCCACTGCTAAGTTTCTCCAACAGTTAGCCATTCCTGGAATTGCGGGGGTAAGAATTTATGGACGACGAGCTGGGAATAAGGAACCTTTTTGGCACTATGGGCTAGATTTCTACAGTCGTCAACGTTTAGTACCAGAAGCAACTCCAGAATTTGCTGCGACATCCGCCTATGTGGGAGAACTAATACCTACTCCCGATGGCGAACCGGCTATTCGTGCCGATGTTACCAACCAAGAAGTTAAAAACTTTGTCCGTGGATTGGCACACAATTGGGGAAAAAACACTAAAAATTTACTCTTAAAAACCCAACTCTTTACTGAAATCGACCAACCCCAAGAACAGATTTCCATAGATAAAAAATATTGGGTGGGTTTGGTTTGGGGTTCCTTGGGGTTGCTACTCACTTTCCAAACTGACTGGCTGTTGAGTCAAATAGTTGTCCAGTCCCCCTCTGCCAACCCTGTAATTTCCCGTGTTTCAGCTTCATCTCCCGTATCTCAAGCATCACAATCCCCAAGTGAAGCCTTTTTGACTAACAAGTCTACAGATACCCAATCCTCAAAAGAGCAAGTCCCTGGATTTAACTCCTCGGGATTTACTAGTAATAATGTATCTCAAAAGACTATTTTAAAAGCTAGCCCACGGAAAAAGAGAACTACGGCAACTCCTGCTCTCCTAGCAGCACGCAACGGCAAACGCAGTTTTAATTCTCGGCAATTAGACGAACAACTGGCACTTTACAGACAACGGTTAGCAATTAAGGGACAACCACCACAGGTGTTAGTTGTCGGTTCCTCCAGAGCATTGCGGGGCATCGATCCAGTAGCACTTTCCCGGGGTTTGGCAACCCAGGGTTACACCAACATTGATGTATTTAATTTTGGTATTAATGGTGCCACAGTCCAAGTCATAGATTTTATGCTACGCCATGTATTACAGCCGACAGAGCTACCAAAATTGATTATTTGGGCAGATGGCTCCCGTGCTTTTAATAGTGGTCGCGCAGATGCTACATTTAGAGCGATCGCATCTTCCCCTGGATATAAGTATGCATTACAGCAATCAGCTGACTCCACAAATCAAGGTTCAGGGGTAAAAAATTTCTCCCCAACAATAAATAATAAGTTGAATTCTCACGGTTATGCCAATATCAATGAGTCTTTAAATAATGCCTTAGCAGAATTGTCTACAACTTATCAAAACCGCGATCGATTAAAACAAGCATTGAATCAAACCCTGACTTCTTTACCTGGAATCAAAGCATTATCTACATCCCCTCAATCTTCTGGGGATGGAAATGGGCAAACAGAAGCTCAGATAGTTGATTTCGACGGATTTTTACCTTTATCTACCCGTTTTAATCCCACTGAATATTATCAAAAACATCCAAAAGTTAGTGGTAATTATGATAGCGATTATCAATCTTTTCAATTATTAGGTATCCAAGATGCGGCATTACAATCAGTACTAGATTTTTCCCAACAGCAGAAAATTACGATTGTGTTTGTGAATATGCCCTTGAGTATGGAATATTTAGACCCAGTTCGCACCAAGTATGAGCAACAATTCCAACAATATATGTTAGGCTTTGCTGCCCATCCTAATTTTGTTTACAGGGACTTGAGTCAATCATGGCCAAAGGCTCACGACTTTTTCTCAGACCCCAGCCATCTTAACCGTTTTGGTGCCTATGAAGTATCGAAAAAATTAGCTAATGATCCGATGATTCCTTGGCATAAAAATTAATTGGTGATCGCTGATTAAATGGATGACACTGATGACACGGATATTTGATAACACAACAATTCACTCTTAACTCTTAACTCTTAACTCTTAACTCTTAACTATCAACTATTAATGAATTTTATATCACTGGTATACTGTATATTTTTACTAGTTTTTCTGGGTCTTTATTGGTCGGCAAAAAGGCAAAGATGGCAATATTTTACTCTGATTGCTGCTAGTCTTGTATTTTATGCATCCTTACAGATTTACTATATTCCATTGCTCCTAGCTCTGGTTTTGATTAACTTTCGTTTAGGGAAAGCATTAGGAGAAAATACCAGTCCGGGAAAACATAATTTAGATTGGTGGATATCTAACGAAGAGTGGCAATTTGCCCAATCAGATTGGAATCGCCGCCGCTTAAAAATATTATGCCTAGGTATATGTTTAAATATTTTGCTCTTAATTGGCTTTAAATATATTCCTCCATTATTTAATTTTTTTCACAACTATTCTTCTAATAACCCTAATTCCCTACAAATCATTGTACCTTTGGGAATTTCATTTTTTACCTTTGAATGTATTGCTTACTTGGTAGATGTTTATCGTGGCGCACCTGCAACCGCCAGCTTACTCAAATTTGCAGCCTATAAGTTATTCTTCGCCAAATTATTATCCGGTCCCATTACTCGTTATCACCATTTAGCAACTCAATTCAAGACTATTGCCTTTCCCAATACAGCAATGGTATCTGAAGCATTATGGTTAATTGCCCGTGGTGCATTCAAAAAAGCAATTTTGGCAGATCATTTAGGACGTTTTGTCGATTTATGTTTTGGTACTGGCAACCTAGAAAGAGCAGGTAGTACGGATTTATGGTTAGCCATTTTTGCCTACGGCTTGCAATTATATTTAAATTTTAATGGCTATGTAGATATAGCTCGTGGTAGTGCTTTATTATTTGGCATTGTTCTACCGGAAAATTTTGATTTCCCCTATTTTGCCACTAGTATTGCTGACTTTTGGCGGCGTTGGCACATTACTTTGGGTGATTGGCTACGCAACTATATTTATTTCCCTTTGGGTGGTTCCCGTAGGGGTTTAATTCGCACTTGCACTAACCTGATGATTGTCATGCTCATTGCTGGGGTTTGGCACGGTGCAGCCTTGGGTTTTGTGATTTGGGGAGGATTACACGGTTTAGGATTGGTAATTCATCGCCTAGTTGATAGTGTAAGCGATCGCTCCGAAAAGTGGGATAATTTTTGGCAGCATCCCCTAGGAATATTCCTAGGTTGGCTATTTACCCAATCCCTGGTTTTTACGTCTTGGATTTGGTTCCGCTTACCCAATCTCCAAGATTCTTCTTTAGTAATTCAACGTTTGTGGGGCCATGCTGCTGATATCCAATTCGCTCAAAAGGTTTATGTAGATTCTTTCGCTCTGAGTCAATCCCAAATTGCCATATTATTATTCGCTCTAGCATTGGCAATGGCTATTATCTATTTCTGTCATCGCCAACTGAAACTACAGTTTAACTGGCCGTTGAAACTGTTGTTTGTCCCCATTAGCCTTTATGCTGTGTGGTTATTTGCTCCTGAAGGAGCTTTGCCTTATATTTACTTTGATTTCTGAGAAAAATATCAGCTAAAGATCCCCGACTTTTCTGTAAAAGTAGGGGTTCTGATCTTGCTTAATATTTGTTTACAATAATCCATTCCGATTAACATTTAGTAATTGTTTTTTATAAAAGTTCATAGACCCTATTTATAGAGAATATAGTGAATTTATTGAGTATAAACACTTGTAGCTCAGTTATACAGTTTAAATCATTGGAGATTGTTTAATCATCAAAACATTGCGTAAAAACAACATATATTAATTATTGTAAATTGAGATATTTTTTCAGTAAATTCATGTAATTTTAGTTATTACAGGTAAAGGTTTATTGGATTTACCTGTTTTATCTTTCTAACCAATTAAGCACTCATAAAAAATTATGACCACAACCTTACAAAGACGCGAAGGCGGTAATGTATGGGAACGGTTTTGTAACTGGATCACTAGTGTCAACAACCGTATATATGTCGGTTGGTTCGGCGTATTAATGATTCCTTGCTTACTAACTGCTACCACCTGCTTCATCATTGCCTTCATTGCTGCTCCTCCCGTAGACATTGATGGTATCCGCGAACCAGTTGCAGGTTCTTTAATCTACGGAAACAACATTATTTCCGGTGCAGTTGTTCCTTCTTCTAACGCAATTGGTTTACACTTCTACCCCATCTGGGAAGCAGCTTCCTTAGATGAGTGGTTGTACAACGGTGGTCCTTACCAATTGGTAATTTTCCACTTCTTAATCGGTGTATTCTGCTGGTTAGGTCGTCAGTGGGAATTATCTTACCGCTTAGGTATGCGCCCCTGGATTTGCGTTGCTTACAGTGCGCCTGTATCTGCTGCAACCGCAGTTTTCTTAATCTACCCCTTGGGTCAAGGTTCCTTCTCCGATGGTATGCCTTTAGGTATCTCGGGAACCTTTAACTTCATGTTGGTATTCCAAGCAGAGCATAACATCTTAATGCACCCCTTCCACCAATTAGGTGTAGCTGGTGTATTCGGTGGTGCTTTGTTCTCCGCCATGCACGGTTCCTTGGTAACCTCTTCCTTGGTTCGTGAAACCACCGAGACTGAATCCCAGAACTACGGTTACAAGTTCGGTCAAGAGGAAGAAACCTACAACATCGTAGCTGCTCACGGTTACTTTGGTCGTTTAATCTTCCAATACGCTTCCTTCAACAACAGCCGTAGCTTGCACTTCTTCTTGGGTGCTTGGCCTGTAATTGGTATCTGGTTCACCTCTTTGGGTATCAGTACTATGGCGTTCAACCTCAATGGTTTCAACTTTAACCAGTCCGTAATTGACTCTCAAGGTCGTGTAATTGGAACTTGGGCTGATGTCATCAATCGCGCTAACTTAGGTATGGAAGTAATGCACGAGCGCAATGCTCACAACTTCCCCTTAGACTTAGCTGCTGGTGATGCTACTCCTGTTGCTTTGACTGCTCCTGCAATCAACGGCTAGGTTGAATAATCGGCAAATAATTTAGACGCGATTAGTTGCGTCTTTACATAGCCAAAAAAAGCTCTCTCAATGTAGGGGGCTTTTTTTAGTAATAAGTAATAAGTAATAAGTAATAAGTTATGAAATAAGTGATTACTTATACCGTTTTAATATGAAGTTACATATAATAAATTGTCATTGCGTTCACGAAGTGTTCCCTCTTAGGGAAGGAGGAACGACGTTCGCGGAGCGTGTCCGAAGGACTTAGCAATCTCATAATCTTCAGAATTAACGAGTTGATGAGATTGCCACGCTCCACTTCGTTGCGCTGGCAATGACAAACAATTGGCATATTTTTTTGTAGGGTGTGTGACGCTGCGAAAATATTTGAACGTAGTAATCACAAAGTTTTAGTCCTGTAACTAAAACTATTTACTGATTTAAACTTGCCAATTTCTGCGGAATTGGAAGAAATCCTCTAGAAATTCTTGCCAACCAATATTATGATTAAATTTTTGCTGTTCCCATAAAACAGATGTTTCTTGGAGTATTTCTGAAAAACTGGGATATATGGGGAATAAATCAGCAAGGTGATTTACTTTGATTCTCTGAGCGATCGCCAAAGCAATTATATTAATTAATTCCCCCGCTTGGGAACCGAATATAGAAGCTCCTAAAATTTCTCCATTGTGCAACACAATCAATTTACAAATACCTGTAGTAGTATCTTGAATTTGAGCAGTGGTTAAAGTTTTAAAAGATTGTCGCAATACAATAAATTGATCTTGTTGATAGTGCTTCTGAACTAGTGATTCTGTTAAACCCACCTGTGCCACCATGGGATTAGTCAAAACTGCCCAGGGAAGACTACGATAATTTACTTGTAGCCTAGAGAAAAATAGGGCATTTTTGATGGCAATTCTGGCTTCATAATTGGCAATATTACTATAAGCAAAACCACCAATCACATCTCCACAGGCATAAATACGGCGATTAGTAGTTTGTAGCTTGTGATTGACTAATAAGCGTTCGCTACGCCATTTTACCCCTACTGCTGGTAAATTAAGAGACTCAATATTCGGTTTACCTGGGGTGGCGACTAAAATTTCATCACTTGCGATGGCTTTATATCCTGCTTGCAGCCATTTTTGACCATCAATATACTTTACCTGAGTCACTTGTGTTGCAGTCAATACACATATACCCTCCGCTTCCAACTCTGCTTGGAGTAAAAAGGCTATATCTAAATCCAAGCATGGCAAAATATGGGCGTAGGGAACAATAAGAGTAACTTGGCAACCCAAATACCTCAATGTTTGTGCTATTTCTATACTCTGGGGAGTCCCACCCATAATTGCCCAATGTTTGGGTAATGTGTTTTCATCAATAAACTGCCAAATGTTGTTGGGAGTAAGAAAACCCGTTGCTAGCAATCCTGTAACTTCTGGAATATTGGAATGGGAACCAGTGGCAATTACATAGTTCCGTGCCCTTAGGAGACGTTCATTGACTGCAAAAGCTAAATGGGGTGATGCCTGAAATTGACCATTGCCATAAATGATATCAACCCCTTTGGCAGCCAGAATAGTGGGTGAATGTTGTTCTTCAGCATTATCTACAACCTGATTAGCAAATAGCATCATATCTGCCAACAGATGGGAATCTTTATCTATACCAATACCCAAAGGAGTATTTTTCCAGGGGAATGAATTCCTATCTTGTAATTGGCAACCTTGAGCGACTTGGGAAATAGCATGGTGTTTGAGAAAACCGTAACTTGGTTGGGGTTCTACAAGGGCAACTGTAGCTCTTAGCTGGGTGGCTATTAGGGCACCATAACGCCCAGCAGGAGTACCACCAATAATTACAACATCGTAGTCAATCAATTTTAGATTTTGGATTTTGGATTTTAGATTAACTTAATAAGTAAAGAATAGGTGAGTCAAGGAGCGAAGGAATAGTTTATTCTTCGCGCCTTTGCGTCTTTGCGCGAAATAATAGATTCTTAATTACACATGAGATTGCTCAATGCATTCAAGAGTAATCGATTATCTGCCGATGTGCGTACAGCCACCCGGAAAAAGCGATCGCCCAATTCAGGAAAACTCAGACAATCCCGGATCAAAATTTGACATTCCCTGAGCAACTCAGATTGCAGTTTTGTCACTGATACTCGTGATTTAATCAATAAAAAGTTAGCTGCACTGGGCAAGGGTTGTAATCCTTCTATTTTGGTTAAACCTTGAAATAATTCATCCCTAGCTGGTGGTAACCATGCCCAAGTTTGTCGTTGAAAATCCCCATCCTTAATTGCAGTAATAGCCGCCGTTGCTGCTAACGTATTCACAGACCAAGGATCGCGCCATGATTGCCAACGTTTTAAGCGATTGGGATGGGCAATGGCATATCCTAATCTTAGTCCAGGAAGGCTATAGAACTTAGTTAGCGATCGCAAAATTACCAAATTGGGATACTTGTGCACCAACCCAATCAGGCTTTGTTCCTCATCTGGGGGCAGAAAATCCATAAACGCCTCATCCACCACCACCAGAGCAAATTCCTGTAAATAAGGGATAATTTGCGATCGCCAAAATAACTTACCCGTAGGATTATGGGGATTATTTACTAGCAACCCCCTTGTCTGGGAAAACTTGAGCGGGAAGTTAAGGGAAGTATGAAGCCTAGGGAAATTAGAAACAGCAGCGGAAGACATAATTTCCTTCCCTCCTTCCCTCCTTCCCTCCTTCCCTCCTTCCCCCAACTCTCCACACTCATCAATTAGGGGAAACTCCTGGACATTGGCGTTATATGCTCTCAAAGCCCGGTAATAGTCGCCAAAACCAGGAGTTATTAATACTGTTGTAGCTAACTGTGCTAGCTCCCTACCAGCCAGAGTGAGTAACTCTGCCGAACCATTTCCCGGCAAAACCCACTCTGGAGGTACTTGATGAAAGTGACTGAGAGCAAGTCTCAGTTCACTATAATTGGGATCTGGATAATGCCGTAGATTTCCCAGTTGGGACTCCATAGCTACTAAAACACTATGGGGTGGCCCCAAAGGGCTAATACTGGCAGAAAAATCCACAATTGCACTGGGGGAACAGCCAGCTAAGTTAGCCGCCCAAACTAAATTTCCCCCATGTGCAGGTTGCATCATCAAAAAAGCTTCTTTAACACCAACATTTATGATTTTGGGGGCGCAACCTTTTCTCTAAACAACTTACCCGCAGAAAACGCAGGCACCTTTGTTTCTGGAATAATCATTTTTTCATTGGTTTTAGGGTTACGTCCTTCACGAGCTTTTCTGTCCCGTGATTCAAAAGAACCAAATCCCACCAGTGTTACTTTATCACCGGAAGAAACTGCTTCCACAATGGTTTCTAAAGCAGCACTGAGGACTGCATCAGCTTGCTTTTTGGTAACACTAGCTTTTTCAGCTACTGCATCAACTAATTCACCTTTATTCATGTCAAACTCCTGAATAATTGACTTGAGATTGTTAGAGATACGCCTTAACGCATTTTCTGCTTCAAGGGTTGTTTACTGGTTCACAAAAGTTATCTTGATGAGTATTTATGCTTAAAAAGCCTGTGATTCCCATCTGATGAACTTTTCAATGAATTATTCTAAGGTGTTGTAGCCAGAAGTGGATAGATGAAACCATTAATTTATATAGATTTCAGGATTTTTTCTGAATTCAGGTGGATTTTTTAGCCCAAAATAGTCAAAAAACTAGGAAAAAATACTTAGTAAACACCCCTATATTTAGAAAAACCGGAAATATGAAAGATTTTTTCCCAGGAAATTTATTCGCTGCTTACACCTATCTTTCCCTTTATTATCAACGGTTGTAGCTCTTTTTGATCGATGAAACCAGCTGACTAATGAGAATTTATTCCTAAAAATTATGTAAATTTTTCCAACGCTACCAAAATTTGCACTGCGATCGCGACAATTTCCCCAAGATTTTTAATAAAAAATTAACAAATGGGGTAGAAATATTGATTCCTACCCCATATACCATAAATTATGTATTTAGTCAACTAACATTATCAATTAACTATTTGAGAATGTTTAACCCACCACGCTTTAACATTTGCCTTGCATCTGGACTAGGTTTGTAGTTGTAACCATAGGAAGAACGCTGGGAATCATCCATGATTTGAGGTGTTAATAATACAATTACCTCAGTTCGCTCATTTGTTTTATTACTACTTCTAAACAAGGAACCAAGCAGAGGAATATCTCCTAAAATAGGGATTTTAGATACACTAACTCTATCTTGGTCTTGAATAATACCACTGAGAACGAGTGTCTGCCCATCTCGCAGACGCACCAAACCAGAACTTAGAGAGCGTTCAGAGATTAAAGTTACACTTCCTCCATCTCCAGTTTCTTCAACACTAGTGGGTGCTTTAATTGAAGGTGCTACGGAAAGAGAGACAAAACCATTATCATCAACGCGATCAACTTTTACACCCAAAGTTAAACCAACGTCTTCCTTGGTTGGTTCACGAACTTCCCTAGAACCGCTATCAGTATCTACGAAGGTGGTAGTAATTTTACCCACAACTTCCTGAGTTAAATTGACTCTAGCCTCCTGACCTTCTTGGACAATTAGGGTAGGATCGGTCAATATCTTGGCATTACCAGTGACGACTTGAGCTTGTAAAGTAGCAAGTAAACGTTTAGGAAACTCCAGAGGATTATCTGGGTTATCAGCATCAATAACGGGCGTATCACTTGTACTACTTAATGCTTCAGCACTAGTAGCAGGTCTAGAACCATTAAAGTTGAGAACTGCATTACCACCATCATTGACAAAGAAGTTATTACCAATACCAAAGGAAAAACTACTACTAAGGTCTTTGACATTGCTGAGATTCACATCAATTATCTTCACATTGACTGCTACTTGACGGCGACGCACATCTAATTGGGTTAATTGAGCCATAGCTAGCCCAACTAATTTTGGAGAGCCAATCAGGGTTACAGAATTAGTTCTAATATCTCCCAATGCCTGTAAACCTTGGAGTACAGGAGTTGTATATTCAGAATCAGATTTAAGAGTTAGGGGTTGAATTTGTTTAATTGTAGCTTCTTCTTGTTCTTGAGTTTCAGCACCATCTCCAACCTGCTTGGATACAACGTTCTTGATAGTTCGTTCAACGTTAATGGCACTTTCTGCTCCCATACCCACTAAGAAATTAAGAGCCACATCTATCTTCACCTGATTGAGTCGGACATTACGCATGACTAAATCCTTAGCTGCATTAGGAAGTTTTGCTCCGACAAAAATAGTTCTTCCTCTACGATTAGCCTCTAAACTACTTAAGCGCAATACATAATTAAAAACATCCTGGACAGGCTCATTTTCAATATCTAGAGAGATTGTTCCACTGCTAGAAGCATTATCACCTGAACCACCGATATAAGCTAGATTTAATCCCGCAGCCCGAGCCAGCAGTGATAAAACCTCTCTCACGGGAGCATCTCTTAGGACTAATCTGGGTACTCGTTCTTGAGTCCCTAAATCAATACTGCTAGGAGATGCGTCGAGGTTACCAATTGCCATATCTCCCACTGGTGGAGCCACAGCCCTAGGTAAGAATGGAGGCGCAGGGACAGGGGATTTCGCAATCCCATCTGTGGGTGCTGGTTTGCCGTCAATGGTAACTTTGGGGTTAGGAACCATGGGCGCAGGGGTAGAAGGTTTGGAAGTAGGAGGTTGATTTGCTAATGGTGTAGATGGTTGTGTTGATGTTGTTTGGCCTGGTTGAGTCGGGCTTCCTGGGGTAAAACTGATGGTAAATTCATTATTTCCTCGCTTCACTGGTTCACTATTAAGAACATTGTCATTTCCTGTTACCACCAATCTGATACTATTGGCATCTAATTGATTGATGGTGACAGAAGCAATGCCTGGAGCGGGATTTTTTTGACTGAAGCTATTGCCTTGTCCTAGTGTTAGTTGAGTATTAATAATATCAGTAACTAAATTGTTACCCCGTTTAGTAGTAAATATTTGGGGACGAGAACCAGAAGCTGTTTTTAAAATCACCTGAATTCCACCACCATCAGTAGGTTTGAGTTGGACATCAGTGACTTTTGTTGCATTTGCCCATACAGGTTGAGCCATTAACATTACTAAACCTGCGGTACCCAGTATTATATTTTTACCGTGAAGGTATTTCACAGTTCATTCCTCACAATAGAAAACTTTATAAACAGAAATTTTGAAAGTAGATACACCCAGAATGGTGTATGTTCATAATGAGTTTTTCCAAGAGCAATTTAGGTGTTGCTACTCACTAATTTTATGCCTTATACAAATCAAATCAATTACTTTTTCTTGGCATTTGATTTGTTAGCCTTTGCAGATTCCTTGGCATTCAATGGCATTAATACTTGCAACTCAAATGATGTATTAATAGTTGGAGGTGCGAGCAGATTCAATTTCTCATCATCTTTAATTACCTTATTTTCTCCTTGGGAACGGTAATTTTTGACTATTAATAAAGGTTGTAAGCGTTCAATATTTCTCAGAATAGATTGGGTTTGTTCAAAATTACCCACAATATTGATAGTGACACTACTTTGTTTGAGTTTACCAGTAACCAATTCACCATAAGAATTATCTTTAATAATTTCTGGCTTTTGGTTAATCGGTACAAATTTTTCCAATTGCGATCGCACAGAATTTGCAGAAGTTTTACTATTACTAGATTCCACTATCCGATTCAAATCTAGTAACAATGTATCTAACGTTTTTTCATCAGAAAATAACTTTAGTACTTGAATTTTTTGTTTTTTGGCTGATGCTAGCTCAACTTTAACTTTCTCAATCTGTCCAATACTGGCTTTTTTTTGATCGATCTGTCCTTGGATCTCATTTACTTTGGCTCCCTGCTGTTGGAATTTTTCCCAAGCTGGCATCACCATATTTAGTAACATATAAGCTGCACCAGCAATTCCCAAAACTCCTGCAAGAATGCCAAGAATCTTAGGTGTGAAAGTAATACCAAAGACAACGGGGAAACTACTTTCTTCTAATTCACTGTCTGGTTCAACAAAATTAAAATCCTCACTTACTGTCATTTTTTAAGGACTCCTGTTTGTTGGAGATTACGAATTCGAGTTACTAGTCCCACTGTGCCTTTTTGCTCCAATTCCCTAATTAACTCAGAAGCAGGAACATTACTCATCGCAGACTGGATAGTATATTTAACTAAATCAGGTTTAGCTAAAACTATATTGCCTCTGGTAGAAGATTGGGGTTTTGTTCCCTTAATTAAAGTGGCATTAGTAATTTTAGTTGCCTCTGATTTCAAGAAACTAGACTTTTGTAAAGTCAGAAGAAAATCATTCACATCGTTAAAAGAACGTGCCTTACCGATAATCTGTATACCTCCAGCTGGGTTTGGCGGTGGTTCTCCCTTTACCGCAGGGGCTGGCGGAAGTTGAGTAACCGTTTCAATTTGTACTGCCGCTGGAATGCGATCGCGCAAATCTTGTAACATGGCAGACCAAGGACGAATTTGGTTAAAGACACTTGCCAAAGCTTTGGTTTCGGCTCGGACTGCTTGGGTTTGTTTCTTGATTTTATTGATGTTGCCGATTTCTGTGTCTAACTTCTTGTTTTCTTGTTCTAGTTGGGCGATTTTCCCTTCTAATTCCGTATTCTTAGCCTGCAAAAACCATAAACCACTACCGACCAAAACTGGTATACATATTCCTACGGCTAGTCCCCCATAAACTAATGGTAAATCTCCGACTGGGAGAGTATTCTTTGGCGTTTTTTGCCTGGGGCTATTTTTTTGAAAACCTGGTCGGTCTTGAAGAAAGTTAATATCTAAACTGTACATCCTATTACACCTCCCGCATTCCTAAACCAAGTACTACACCCAAACCAGGACGCTGTACCCTAGGATATTTTTCTTCATCTATTTCTAAGGACAATGATGTCACTGGATCTATCTGGGTTGCAGGTAAACTCAATCGTTGGGTTAATAACTCGTCTAGTTGCTCCAATCCACCTCCTGAACCTGCTAAGAGAATCTGCGCTACTTCTAAATCTTCAGCTTGATTGAGATAAAAATCGATAGAACGTCGTAATTCATCGATGAGTTCTCCCAACACCCTCATCATTGCTGCCAAACCTGGATTAGCGGCAGTCATACCAGTTTTGCCATCTGCTTCTTGACTAGTCTGGGGGATGGTGATTCCTTGCAATAAATCTAAGTCCCTAGAAACAGGCAAATTCATTGCTTTTGCTAAAGCAGTTTGCATTTGTTGAGTACCTATGGGTACTGTGCGGGAAAACTGGGGTACTCCATTGACAATGATGGCAATTTCCGTACTATCAAACTCTATGTCTACTAATACAATTGCTTCTTGGGGCCCAAATTGCCTCAGTTGCTCGCGTATTGTTCTAATTAGAGCAAAACTGTTAATCTCTAAAACATTGATTTGCAATCCTGCTTGCTCAAATGTACTTACATAGGTATCTGTCACCTCCTTACGGGTAGCTACTAATAGTACTTGTACTTTTTCAATGCCATCCTCATCTACAAAGTACCCAAGTTTTTGGTAATCTACATCAGCCTCTTCACGGGGATATGGTAAATACAAACCAGCTTCGTGGTTCAGTACCATTTCCCGTAATTCCTTATCATCTAACTCTGCTGGTACGGGAATAAGACGTACAATGGAATCTCTACCTGTTACAGATGTAGAAACATTGGAGGCATTGATTTTACTATCTGCTAGAGCCTGCTGAATCAGTTGCGCCATGGTCGGAGGATCGACAATTTGACCATCAACAAAAACTCCTTCTGGAACTGGTACTGATATCAAGGAGTCTAGTTTTAAGCCCTGGCGCTGTTTGTGAATTTGAGCTATGTTTACTCTTTCTGGTGCAAGTTCTATGCCTATTCCTTTATTGGATTTGCCAAATATGTTCTTGAAGCTGTTCACCACAGTTATGTCCGTAGTTATGCTAGGTTTAAAAGTTCAATATTACTAAGTATGTTTTACTAAGTAGATTTTCTGAATTGAGTATTTTATTTGTTTGAAACTATGGAAAATACCCCATCTATTTTCACCCCAATAAAACATAAATACTAAAAGTACAATGGTTCGATTTCATAAATTCAAAGTTCTTCTAATTTGGGTAGTGGTTGGACTCCTGACAAGTTTGACAATTAGCTGTACTGTTGGCAATTTGGATACTAATTCAAAATCTGCGACTTCTGGAGCAGAAAAAATCGAGTTTTGGACAATGCAACTCCAACCCCAATTTACTGATTACTTCCAAAATCTGATTGGGAATTTTGAATCTCAGAACGAAGGTATAAAGGTTAACTGGGTTGATGTACCCTGGGCAGCAATGGAAAACAAGATTTTAACAGCTGTATCTGCCAAAACGCCACCTGATGTAGTTAATCTCAATCCAGATTTTGCTTCCCAATTAGCAGGGCGAAATGCCTGGTTAGATTTAGATACAAAAGTATCTAATGATTTGCGTTCTGGGTATTTGCCAAATATTTGGCAAGCAAGTACTCTCAATGGTAAGAGTTTTGGTGTACCTTGGTACCTCACTACACGGTTAACCATTTATAACACTGATTTTTTAAAACAGGCAGGTATTAAAAAAGTACCCACTACTTATCAGGAATTAGCCATAGCAGCTGAAAAAATTAAAAAGAAAACTGGTAAGTATGCTTTTTTTGTTACTTTTGTTCCCCAAGATTCTGCGGAAGTTCTTGAATCCCTTGTACAAATGGGTGTAACTTTGGTTGATGAAAATGGTCAGGCTGGGTTTAATTCTCCTGAAGGTAAAGCTGCTTTTGCCTATTGGGTAAGTCTTTACAAACAAGGATTACTTCCCAAAGAAGTATTGACCCAAGGTCATCGTCATGCAATTGATTTATATCAAGCCGGGGAAACTGCTTTTCTGGCTTCTGGCCCGGAGTTTATGAAGACTATCGCGAAAAATGCCCCAGCCATCGCTAAGGTTTCTGCCACCGCACCCCAAATTACTGGTAGCACGGGAAAAACAAATGTGGCGGTGATGAATGTAGTCATTCCCCGTAATACTAAATCTCCAGATGCGGCGGTGAAATTTGCTCTATTTTTGACTAATGATGAAAATCAGTTGGCTTTTGCTAAACAAGCTAATGTTTTACCATCTACGAAAAAAGCCTTATCTGCCAGCTATTTTCAAGATGTTCCTTCTGATGCTAGCACCATAGAAAAAGGAAGGGTAATTAGTGCTAAACAATTGCAAGTCGCAGAGGTATTAATTCCTACTCTCAAAGACTCAAATCTGCTGCAAAAAGCTATTTACGAAAACTTACAAGCAGCTATGTTAGGACAAAAATCTGTGGAGCAAGCTGTTGAGGATGCAGCAAAACAATGGAATAGTCGCAGTCGTTGATTTGTTTATTTTTCTTCTCTTCTCTTCTTCATTAATTCACCAGGGATAACAGATCCCCGACTTCTTAAAGAAGTCGGGGATCTAAACACCGCGACTCGTCAAAATTAATGCAACAAAGTACTAATGCTTTGTCCCATAAAATATGATGGGTTGTGGCACAGCCATCTTGGCTGTGAAATTTTCAGGCAGGGATGCCTGAACCACAAGTGATTATTTTTACCATCAGAATTAATGGGACAGACCACTAATACTCCACCACATTAAATTTGATGGGTAAACCAAATTCCATACTTATCCTCTCTTTCTCTGACTCTGCGCCCTGTTGCGCCTCTGCGGTTTCCTTCACCCATCAAAGTTGCCTTGCTGTGAGTACTAGATTGTTAACTAATATGAATGATGTGGTCTAAACTGCAAATAAACCTAGCAAAAATACTGAATCTAAACTTAAATCAAGGTAATATTTTTCGCCCTATATTGCCTATAGCACTCGTCTTTTTTGTAGTTTGCCTGTGCTTAAGCCTGAACCGCTACTACAGTTTTTACGCCTCTTTCGACCAGGGTATTTTTAACCAAGTATTTTGGAATAACCTCCACGGTCGATTTTTTCAAAGCTCCCTATCTTCAAGCCTTTCAACCAATGTCGTCCATGCTGGAGAAGTTGCCAGGGTTGAATACCATCGCCTCGGGCAACATTTTACACCAGCACTATTACTATGGTTACCCATATATGCTCTGTTTCCTAACGCCGCGACTTTAGCAGCTTTACAAATAGTGTTAATTGCTACTGCGGGGTTGGTATTATATTTATTAGCAAGACAATACCTAGAACCGAAATTGTCAGTAGCGATCGCTGGTAGTTTTTACGGTGCTAATGCCGTATTGGGTCCGACTTTAAGTAATTTCCACGATATCAGCCAAATCCCTTTATTTGTGTTTAGTTTGCTGTTAGCCATGGAAAAACGCCAATGGCGATGGTTTTGGTTGATGGCGATTTTTATTTTAGCTGTGCGAGAAGATGCTGGGGTGGGTTTATTCGGTGTAGGCGTTTATATGGTTCTCAGCCAAAGATTTCCCCGTGCCGGGTTAGCTGTTTGCACCCTGAGCTTTGGTTACATATTGGTATTGACTAATGCCATCATGCCCTTATTTTCCGAGGATGTTTCCCGGAGATTTACCTTGGAAAGATTTGGACAATATGTCGAAGGCAATCAAGCCTCTACCTTAGATATTATCTGGGGCATGATTAAAAATCCCTGGCGCTTACTCAGGGAATTATTTATACCATTTGACCAAACAATTAAGTATTTACTCGGTCACTGGTTGCCCTTAGCTTTTGTTCCAGCAATTTCTCCCTCAGCTTGGGCAATTGCTGGTTTTCCCTTACTCAAGCTATTTCTTGCCCAAGGTAAAACCGTATTAGCCATTAATGCCCGTTATGCCTTAACGGTTGTACCAGGGCTATTTTACGGAGCAATTTTGTGGTGGTCCGGACATACAAAAGTATTTAAACCTACATTCCGCCGTTTTTGGGCAGCTTGTATCAGTCTTTCCCTCTTATTTTCCTTTACTTCGAGTGCTTCGAGCTTAAATCGAACTTTTTATTTTCTTTTACCAGATTCATTCGATCCCTGGGTACATATATCCTTATCCCAGCAGTGGCATCATGTTACCCAGATGCGCCCCTTACTGGCAAAAATTCCCCCAAATGCCAGTGTTTCCGCAACAACCTACCTAATTCCCCATCTTTCCAACCGTCGGGAAATTATCCGTCTCCCAGCATTACAATTACGTAACGATGAACGCCAAATCATTTCAGTAGATTATGCGATCGCAGATCTGTGGCAATTACAACAATATCAAGTAGCTTTTCGAGGAGAGCGGGAACTTCTCAAAGATTTATTTACCTTGGTTGAAAATTTATCTCAAAATCAGCAGTATGGAATAGTTGATTTTGCAGATGGGGTGATTTTGATGCAAAAACAAGTTCCTAGTGATGCTAAGGCTGAGGATGCTTGGTTAGCGTTTAGGAAAGGGGCTGAATCTAGTTTGAATTGAACAGGATTGGGGAATTTCCAATTCACCAAAAAATTACCAATTACCGCCATAGTTCCTTGCTGTTTAGATAGTAAATGTACATACTAGATTCTAGTTGAAGTAAGACATTACCGGCTCTTCGGTTATTTTTATGGAAAACTTGGTTGAAACTAGTTGAAAGCTTTATTCTGTAGGCATTTAACTTCAAAAAAGTACCATAATTCTTTATAATCCTTGTTCCGTAAGGGTTCTGTTATAATCGATCCTCAATTTCCATAAAAGGAACTCAAGAACCAGATTAACTTAATTAAAGCTATGCGTGAATCTGCCTCCTTTGCCCAGCAAAGTGCAACAAAGTCCCTATCTCGTTTAATGCCAAGGTTAGAAGCTCGTTTTGCCGAGCAAGTTGATAGGGGAATGTGGCAAAGCTACGTGCAACGCCTGAATACCCATTTCTCCAGTCTATTTGACTTACTTTACGAGCTTTACGGACATCAGTACGACTTCTTTTATCACCTCGAAGATATCCTCGCTACTGCTACCCAAATGTGGGTTCAGCGTTCGGATGAATTAAAAGCCCTGGATGTGATGCGGGAAGCAGATCCCCAATGGTATCAATCCCAACGTTTAGTGGGAGCCATGTATTACGTGGATTTGTTTGCAGGTAATTTAGAAGGTATCCGTAAGCGCATACCCTATTTAACTGAGTTGGGTATTACCTATCTACATCTCATGCCCCTGTTTAAGTGTCCGGAAGGGGATAATGATGGGGGTTATGCTGTCAGTAGCTATCGAGAAGTCAATGGTTCTTTGGGAACAATAGAAGAACTTTCAGAGCTAGCCTCCGAATTAAGACATCACGGTATTAGTTTGGCCATTGATTTTGTTTTTAATCACACCTCTGATGAGCATGAATGGGCAAAACTCGCTTTAACCGGGGATCGGGAATGCCAAGAATATTATCGAATGTATCCCAATCGTGATGTACCCGATCTTTTTGAAAAAACATTAACTCCAGTATTCCCAGAAGATCATCCAGGTAGTTTTACCTATAGAAATAAAATTCGTAAGTGGGTATGGACTTCCTTTTGTAATTATCAATGGGATTTGAACTACGAAAATCCAGCAGTATTTTCCCGCATGGCTGAAGAAATGCTGTTTCTGGCAAATGTAGGGGTAGAAATACTGCGGTTGGATGCGGTGGCATTTGTATGGAAAAAAGTAGGGACTAGCTGTCAGAATTTACCGGAAGCCCACACTATCATTCAAGCATTCAACATAATTACCAGAATTGTTGCACCAGCCGTAATCTTCAAATCCGAAGCAATTGTCCACCCCGATGAAGTTAAAAAATATATCAGTAAAGAAGAGTGTCAACTTTCCTATAATCCTCAATTAATGGCACTGTTATGGAATGCTTTAGCTACTAGGGAGGTTTCTCTGTTACGTCATGCGATGGAAAAACGTTTTGCTCTCCCGGAAGGTTGTGCATGGGTTAATTACATCCGCTGTCACGATGATATAGGTTGGGCATTTTCCGATGATGATGCGCGGGAACTAAATTTTGATCCTTATAACCATCGACGATTTCTCACAGATTTTTATACAGGTCGATTTGCAGGTAGTTTTGCTCGGGGTTTGCCTTTTCAAGAAAAACCAGAAACGGGAGAGGCTCGTATTTCTGGAACTACAGCTTCCCTATGCGGTTTAGAAAAGGGGTTGAATGAGGATGACCCCATTGAGGTAGAATTTGCCATTCGACGGATACTATTGTTACATGGCATCTTACTTACTATCGGTGGTATACCCATGATTTATCTGGGTGATGAACTCGGAACTCTTAATGATTACAAATATACTGAATCACCAGACAAAGATGGTGATACCCGTTGGGTTCACAGACCTAAGTTTGATTGGAAACTGGCTGAATCACGCCGGGATACAGACAGCATTGCTGGTCGTATTTATATGGGATTATTGAGGTTAATTCAAATTCGCCAACAAAATCCAGCTTTTACCCTTGCGAGTACGGATATTGTTGATTCTGGTAACCAACATGTCTTCAGCTATTTCCGCCACCATGGGGAACAAAATGTCCTCATATTGGCTAACTTTAGCGAACATGAACAAGAAATTAAAGCCAAGCAACTAAGACTGTTGGGAATGCAGAAAACATTTACAGATATTGTCTCTGGTAAAACAATTACAGCAACTCAGAAACTCATGCTTGAACCCTATCATTTTGCAATTTTGATGGGTATTCGATAGCAGTTGACGGTTGACAGTTGACGGTTGACGGTTGGCAGTTGACAGTTGGTAGTTGATAGTTGGTAGTTGGCAGTTGACAGTTGGTAGTTGACAGTTGGTAGTTGATAGTTGGTAGTTGGCAGTTGACAGTTGGTAGTTGGTAGTTAAATCTCCTACTCTGCTCCCAACCGCTACCGCGTCTACACTCCCTCACTCCCCCTGCCCCCATTCGGACTTCGGCGTGAGCTCAGCCGAACGGGAACAGGATGCTATCAAAGGGTTTGCTGGATTTATAAATGTCCGCGCCCTAATTTCGTAGTGCTATATAACAAAATAAGGATGGCTATTACTTCGCCATCCTTATGTATCAAAATTTATAATTGACCCAAGAAAAATTACAGCACTGGAACATACTGGGGTTTATCTGGTACAGGGGTGTACTCAGCTACAATTTGACATAACTCTTCACCATTAATGGTTTCTTTCTCCACCAGTAAATCCACTAATCGATCCATAACACTGCGATTTTCCCGCATCATTTGCTTGGCATGTTCGTAGCATTCTTCCACAATGGTACGAACTTGGTTGTCAATCCGGCAAGCGATCGCATTTGAGTATTCGGAACGAGATGTCCAATCTCGCCCTAAGAATACTTCCCCACTTTGGCTTTCTAAGGATAGGGGGCCCAAATCAGACATACCAAATTTTGTCACCATTTGCCGTGCCATCCCAGTTACCTGTTGCAGGTCATTACCAGCACCAGTGGTAACTTCGGCATCCCCAAAAATCACCTCTTCTGCCGCACGTCCACCCAAAGCACCAGTAATTCTAGCTTTCAGTTGACCGCGAGTAATTAAGCCTTGTTCTTCGCTGGGGGTAAACCAGGTTAGACCCTGTGCTTGTCCCCGGGGAACTAGGGTTACTTTTTGTACTGGATCGTGGTCTTTTAGTAGTGTTCCTACTAATGCATGTCCAATTTCATGGTAAGCAATCAACCGCTTACTTTTATTGTCAATCAGTGGTGTGCCTTCCATACCAGCCACAACCCGGTCCACTGCATCATCAATTTCGGTAAGGGTGATGGCTTCTTTGCGTCTTCTAGCGGTGAGAATGGCAGCTTCGTTCAGGAGGTTAGCTAAGTCTGCACCAGTAAACCCAGGAGTGCGACGGGCAATTGTTTCTAAGGATACACCAGGATCTAATTTTTTATTGCGGGCATGCACCCCTAAAACTTCCAAGCGCCCTTTGATATCTGGTGCATCCACCATTACCTGTCGATCAAATCTGCCGGGACGCAATAAAGCAGAATCCAAGACATCGGGACGGTTGGTAGCAGCAATGATAATAATACCTGTGTTGCCTTCAAAACCATCCATCTCAGTCAGTAGTTGGTTTAAGGTTTGCTCTCGTTCGTCGTTTCCACCACCAATACCAGCACCCCGTTGTCTACCAACGGCATCAATTTCATCGATGAAGATAATACAAGGAGCGTTTTCTTTGGCTTTCTTAAATAAGTCCCTAACCCGAGAAGCACCCACACCAACAAACATTTCCACAAATTCAGAACCGGAAATGCTGAAAAATGGTACTGCTGCTTCCCCGGAAATCGCTTTGGCAAGTAAGGTTTTACCTGTTCCAGGAGGTCCCACCAACAGCACACCTTTGGGAATTCTCGCCCCTACAGCGGTAAACTTTTCTGGTTGTTTGAGGAAGGTAACAACTTCTTGCAATTCTTCCTTGGCTTCTTCAATTCCTGCCACATCATCAAACATGACACCAGTTTTTGCTTCCATTTGGAAGCGAGCCTTGGATTTACCAAAATTCATGGCTTGGCCAGGACCACCAGGCATATTGCTAGAACGGCGGAACAAAAAGAACAATCCGCCAATCAATAAAACAGGAAATATTAAGTTGCCCAACAATCCCCAGATAGCACCATCATTTCGCATGGGGTGAGCATCAAAATTAACTCCTTTTTCCTTGAGTTTATCGATCAGTTCTGGAGCATTAGGAGGTAGTTCTACCCTGACTCTTTGGGTACGGTTGTCAAGCTCTGGATCGACAGCTTCTACAATCGCCGTTCTGCCACCTTCATAAAAATCCACGGTGGTAATGCGATTTGCATCTAAATATTCCAAGAAGCGACCATAGGTCATACGGCTGTTCGCCGTATTCTGCCCCATTTCTCCAATACCATTACTAAACGCCCCTTGCCAAAAGAAAAAGCCAACTAACAAAGCAGGCAATGTCCAGAGTACTAGAACTCTCCAAGAAAATTTCATCTTAATTTGCCTCTAAATGCCGGTAGAAATAGATCAGCTTTAGATCGGTTAGAACACCTGTCATTTCAGCTTTTAGTTGTGCCTGAATACAAAAAGATAATCTGACAGGATTGTCCCATTAGATCATAGACAAATCTTCTCTTATATTTCTGTATCTCAAGCTTTAGCTGATAAATGGTTGCTCCTTATTATCTAAAAAATAGCTGGATAACGGATGTTTATTAATCCATTTTGTTAATTTCCTGTCCTATATGGTTATAGGGCAGATTGCTTTATTACAGCAAAGCTATAACATCAACAAGAATCTTAATTAAATTTAACTTAATTCTCATGTATTGTAACAGAGACTGGCTCAAAAATGGAGTTTTGCGATCGCACACCAACAACACAGCAGGGGTCTAGGTAGGTAAAAACTACAGCATAGGAAGAGTAAAATGGAATTAACTACATAAAGTGTCACTTTTAACTCAGTTTTTCTACGCGACCAAACTTACAATGAGAGTATTATTTAACTTCTGTAATGGTTATTGTATAGGGGAAAGACTTATCCTTAGAAAAAGAACCGAGCCATAACTGATATTGCCCAGGCAGCCATTGTCCGACAATTTCTGGATTTTGACCCTTAACATCATCATTGCACCAAATACCATCGGGTCCTTTAATAATCAGAGCTGTATCCCCAGGACTAGTTACCTTGAGTTTGAGATAGTTAAATTTACGGTTGAGTTGCAATGTATGGTCTGGTTTTTCGTCAAAAAATCCTGTACAGGCTCCTGTGGGAGTATCTCTTCTACCAGCAATGATATTTCCTGGTGTAGAACCACCACTTATACCACGCATCAGCATCGGATCTGGAGAAAATTTCTTGTCAATGGTTACATCTCCAAACATGGGTAGTATTTCTTGTGCTTTGGCTAAATTCCATGGAAATACAATGGCCATTACACAAACTACGAAAGATAATTTAATTCTTTGATATACCAATGATTGAGTCATTTTTATTACATTGTTTTATAAGTGGTTTTGATGACATTTATTTTACGCGTTAAGTTCCCAAAATAGCGGTAATTAACTATAAAAATAACAGATATCAAATCTAAATTATCAAAGTTCTAGCACCGTGGGATTGCGCTTGTTTTTGCCAAAAATACAAGCAGAATTAGTCACCATTTACACGTCAAAAGAGGCAGGTGTGGGGAGTGTGGGAGTGGGGGAAGCCTGCTCCTTGTCCTGTTTCCCTCTTCCCTAACTGGCTGACTCCCCACTTCTCATTGGCAAGTTAAAGATATTATTTGAGCGATTTATTTGAGCGATTCAATTCTTCACCTTTTGGCTACCGCCATAACTCACCACATAGGGATTTCCAACGCAACGCTCCCAAACAAATAGATATCTATCTATGAAGACGGATTTTTTTGCCGTTATGCTCCCGATTTACATCAAAAAATAACCTCTGGCAAGTTGCCAGAGATGGATTTGATAACATCTAAATATAGTTTCAATTATTTGCCTACAGCGATCGCATTTTCCAATCTAGGCTTATCTAAACCAATCTCATGTAGTAGTAGCCAAGACTGCATTAGATCCGGACCATGCATCTCACCGGTAAAGGCTGCTCTGAGCGATCGCATAATTAACCCTTTCTTTACCCCTTGTGCTTTGACTACCTGTTTAATTATCCCTTGGGCATCAGACACCTCAAGTTGTGCTTGATTTTCTAAACCTGTCAATACTCCTTGCAGAGCCGCCCCTACCCCATCTTGTTGCAGTTGAGTTTTAGCTTCATCACTAAATTCCACCACATCAGTGAAAAATAGTTGACTCATAGCCACAGCATCTGTCAAACGGGTTAAGCTCGGAGCAATTAAAGTTACCAGTTGCTCTAACCAAGGACGCTCTCTACCACCAACAAATTTATACCCAGCTTCTGACCAGAATGGCATTAATAAATCTGTAACTTTATCTATTGGCATACTGTGGATATACTGACTATTCAACCAATCCAATTTTGCCCAATCGAACTTAGCACCAGCCTTATTCACCCGCTCAAAGCTAAATTGCTGGGCAGCTTCTTCTAAGGTAAATATTTCTTGGGTAGAATCCGGTGGGGACCAACCCAACAAGGTCATATAATTAGCTAAAGCTGGGGCAGTAAAGCCCATTTTGGCAAATTCGGAAATTGAAGTTACCCCATCCCGCTTAGAAAGTTTACGCCCTTCCATATTCAAAATTAAAGGGGTGTGGGCAAACTCTGGCACATTTGCACCCAAAGCTTCATATAGCAAAATTTGCTTGGCAGTATTAGCAATGTGATCTTCTCCCCGGATCACATGGCTAATTTGCATATCCATGTCATCAATCACAACGGCAAAATTGTACAATGGCTGACCAATACCTGTTGATCCAGCCCGGGCAATTACCATATCCCCACCCAAATCGCTACCACGCCAAGCCATATTGCCCCGAACCAAGTCATTCCAGACAATTTCCCGACTATCGTCAATTTTGAAGCGAATTACAAAACTACGTCCTTCAGCTTGGAAAGCAGCTTCCTGTTCCGGGGTCAAATTACGATGGCGGTTATCATAACGGGGAGCTTCACTTCTAGCCTTTTGGGATTCCCGCAGGGCATCCAATTCTTCTGCGGTGGTATAACAGCGATATGCCAAACCTTGGTCTAACAACTTTTGGATTGCATCCTTATAAAAATGCAAACGTTCAGTCTGAAAAAATGGACCTTCATCCCAATTCAATCCCAACCAGCGCAATCCTGCTAAAATATTTTCCGTATATTCAGGACGCGATCGCTCTTGGTCTGTATCTTCAATGCGTAAGATAAATTTACCCCCATGGTGGCGGGCAAATAACCAATTAAACACAGCCGTCCTGGCTGTACCAATATGTAAATTTCCAGTGGGGCTGGGTGCAATACGGACTCTGACAGTCACAGCAAATTCTCTCTTTTCAAAGCTTCAATAGTTTAACTTGGATTGTGGATGTAATTGTGAATCCAAAACCCAAGTTCCTTTTAATCTATTAGGTTACATATAGCTTTTAGCTGGTAACGGGACCGACGGGGCTCGAACCCGCAACTTCCGCCGTGACAGGGCGGTGCTCTAACCAATTGAACTACGGTCCCTCAATTGGCACTCTCGTAATTATGCCGCTTTTATGGAAATGTGTCAAGTACTTTTTTGTAATTTGCTCCTAAAAGTGGATGTTACTGGGGAGGCTTGCGGCAAAACAGTGAAAAATGTCATGGGTCGATAGGGAATAAGGGGATGATATCAATCGATGCCATTAAAAGAATCTAAAGAAACATAGAAATTCTCAATTGAATAACATACAATTAGACAGGAATTTTTCAGATTTTCATCCACAAACTTGCATTTTATATAGGATAGAGCATATTGAAATTAATCCTTGGGAATACAGATATCCCTATGAATTAAGAATCTTCTCGGCTCTAGCCAGGGGAATATTAGACAAGAAATTTTTTCACCAATTTAGGAATTTGGGAAGGGCGTTCTGCCACTGGAATATCAAATTCATACAAAGCAGTGAGTTTGCTTTGTACGGAGCCAAAATCTGGATCTAGTCCAATAACTGCGGCTAAAGTTCCTGTTTGTCGCCAATGTTTTCCTGGTGTTACGTGTCTACCTGCAATATAAGCAACTACTGGTTTATCAATTGTTTCATTAATATAACGGGCTGCGGCTTCTTCGCGATCACCACCTGGTTGTCCCACTAAAACTATGGCTTGGGTGCTTTCATCTTCATCAAGTATTTGTAGCCATTGAATAAAAGATGACCCCACAATTGCATCACTACCAATGCTGACACTAATGGATTGTCCTAACCCTGCTTGGGTTAGTTCCCAAGCAATTTCATAGGTAAGAGTACTACTGCGGCTGATGATACCAACCGGGCCAGGAGTATAAAAATCGCTTGGTTGAGTGCCTAAGAGAATCTTGTTAGGAACGATAATTCCTGGACTATTTGGTCCAATGACTAAGGTGTCTGTTGCTTCCGCAGTGCGTAATAGTCTCACCATATCCAGAGGTGGTACTCCAGCCGAAGTAATAATTATTTGCCGAATGTTGGCAGCGATTGCTTCTAGTGCCGCATCCAAGACTTGATAAGGATGTACGCAAATAATCGTGGTATCAATTTGCCCAAATTTATCTACCACCTCTTCTATCAGATCAAATATTGGTAGATTATATAGTTGTCTTCCACCCAAACCAGGATTAACCCCAGCGACTAAATTTGTACCGTGAGCCTGCATTTGTGCAATATGGGTAGCACCAATGAATTCACTAAATCCCTGGATTAAAACTTTGCTGTCTGGCGTTAGGTTCATAAAAAAGTACAATAACTCAAAATATTCAGCGTTTTACGCCACTGAAGAAGGATAAATATATGCTGTATTCTTGATTCAATTTACATTAGAATCAAAAAAAATTGTTCTCAGGTTTCAGAAACAAAATACCGTATTAAATCTACTTTTGGTAGTAGATTTTTAGTTTTTCTTGTTAATTAATGTTTTTCCAATTATATGTTTTTTACATTACGACCATTCTGATTACGAGATTATACTTAATAATGTTGACCACAAAAATGAAAATTACTTAGAACACGTAATTTATTCTAGCTCTTGATTTTATTTATCAATAAGTGAACTACGGGGAGTTATACCATTTTAAAAAAGAATGGAACAGATAATGTGGATGGGTAGGGGCACAGCACCAGTAAGATAGTTTAATACCGATGCCGTGCCCTTAAGCGCCTATAGCCTACCCCCACAATCAAGACTTTTTGTTGCAAGCCCTATCTATCTAATTTTTTGATGGGACGCAGATTTGGCCATTGTCAAACTAATAGCCTCGGCTACCGCTCGATCTAAATTTTCGATTAATACAGGTGCGTTACCTGACGATTGTAGTTGGACTAAATATTTTTTTGCTTCATTTAATTGAGAACCAACCAAACGAACCACCAAATAGGGAATAGTTTCAGAAACACGGCTCTTATTCCCGTGGGGGATTTGGGATTGAATTTCACTGTGATGATTTTGGATAAACCGAGCGATTGTTTCCGCGACTACTGCTGCTTCGGAAATACTATCTAAGAAGTTCATCAGTATGACTTTCACACTTCTATCGGTAGCTAAAATGTTTAATGCCTGTTCTAGACGCTGGCTGAAAGTAGTTGGTGTTGAATCATTAATGGAGGCATGACGTAGGTTCATACATACACCGGGTTTACCCCCTGCATTGACAACTAAATCTAGGGTTGCCATCACTGAACCCACGCCATTTCCTAAAATGGCTATTTTCCCTCGCCCAGAATCATTTGACTTATCGACATATGAACCCAAGGGAATACTGGGATATTTATCAAAAATCCTGGCTTCTCTGCCTCTAATTTCTGGATGTCGTCTCAGGGATCTTTCATTCACTATCACACTACCATTAAGTGCCATTAGTTGACCGCGAGCATTAATGGCTAAAGGATTGATTTCCACTAGATCCAAATCTTTTTGGATGAACAAATGATACATCTTCTCAATCACCGTACTGATTGATTGCATGGAGCTTCCATGCAAGCCCATTTTCAGAGCTAATCGACGGGCATAAAATGAAGAAAATTCTTGTTCTACCAACACATACTGCATTTTTTCCCCTGCTGATTCCCAGTCAACATCAGCTTCCTTGCAGCCTAAAAGTACTGGACGACAAACTGCGGTATCTAAGACTACAGCCAGATAAAATTCTGCGACTTTCTCATATTTCGTTTCTGCTAATAATGCTTCTGGTAGCTCCCCTAAGATGGGTAAATTGAAAATTGTTTGAGCCGCTGCGATTGCATCAATGGTAGTTCCCACAAACCTAACTCCACCAGCTTTTGCCCTATCTCTCCCATGGACTTGGGATTTGAGTACAATCGGATAATTTATTTCTAACCGCTTCAAGTCAGTGGGATGATCTATTTTTTGAGAAGGTAATACAGGAATATCCATTTCCCGAAACCACTTTTTGACTTGATACTCTAATAAATCCATTAATATACACCTTGTATTCCCACTTCCAAAAATTAACCGAGGTAATAGGTAACACATTAAACCTACACAGCAATAGCTAACTCAAATTGTTGTTAGCATAATCAAATATATTTTTCTGCTACCAATTTTATCTAATTCAGTAAATACAGTAAATTTGTTTTTTGAAGACCACTGACTCTATGTAAATTATCTGTGCTTGATGTTGTCAGTAGTTTTTCTTAGAGATAAAAAAATGATGCCAAATCAATAAATATTGTTGTTTCGATTTAATGATAATTTACCCAAGCTACTATGATGCCCGGTTTGCATGGATTAATTAAACTTAAGCCCAAAATTAATCACTGATTTATGCTGTTTTTTGATTTTCATATTCACTCTATTATTTATCTTTCAAAGAAAATCTGTAAATATTTGTACCGGGACTCTCAGATAATATCCACTGTTGACTACTATGTATTTTTATCTCTGTAGTTAGGTTTGTGTAACCAAAGAATTATATTTCAGATGAAACTAAAGCTTTCTGGGTTTCACAAGCGATAGATTTGTTGACAATGGTTGTCTGAAAAATTATTCTGGAAATTTCTTTTATTATCTTCACCACAAGGTCTCACCATCTGTTTTTCCCTATCGATTCCCATTTGTAGGACTGGACTCCGTAATACTTTTAATTCTGGTGAAAGTAAAAAAAATGTGTTAGAAAGTTGTTCGTTTAGATATTTAAGGTTGTCGTTGAGTCAACTATGCGCCTACATTTAATTGATGAATCTCTAATGTCTAAACCATCGCCAATACAAATAACCAGAATCACCAACGGGATAGATGGATGAAAGTAAAAGAACAGCAAGAGTATTTAGAGTTGTTAACCAACACTTTACAAGAACACTTGCGTGCAGAAATTCCATCGGGTGAATTTTTTCAAGTCAAGTGCGTCGTCAAAAATGATCGACTAATGATTCTTATCCAACACCCCCAAGGTGTGATAACTGATACCGAAAAAATATTTGCTGTCATAGAGGAGGCATTAGAATCATTATCTGCCTTGGAGGACATAAAAGCAGATGCAGAAGTTTTTGTCAGGGTGGTTGGGTCAAAACTTCCCTATGCAAAACGGGATTTGACTATTGTCAAGCAAATAATTCCTGAAGTCATTGATGTGGAAATTCCACAAAATGAAGCAGTAAATGTTGATGATCGTGGTACAAATAGCCAAGAATCATGGGCTCCACCCCTGAATGTTGATGATTATGATGTAAATACCCTAAATAACCAAGAATCATGGACTCTACCTCCAACTGAAAAAAATACTGAAAATGAGGATTTCGATCCCCTTGCTGATGCACCAGATTTAAGCCATTACTCAACAATCAAGTACCGATACCCCACTAAATTTCTCATGCTAGGTGGGGGTTTATTTGCACTGGTGATGTTTGGCTTAGGTGCATATGTTGTGACTCGTCCTTGCGTAATTTCGGAATGTCAACCGATCCAAGTTGCAACACAATTGCAAAAACCTTCCTTACCCCAGGTAAGTAACACCAATCCAATTGCAGAACTAACAAAATTACAAGCGGAAATAGAACAAGCGATCGCTTCCCTCAAACAAATACCCCTGTGGTCCTCTCGTCACAAGGAAGTAGAACCCCTGATAACCGAATTATCTGCCCAAGGGAAAGAAGTTAATTTGTTACTCAAAGCTTTCCAATTAGCACAGCAGGCAAGACAAAAAACCCAAAAACCCAAAAACAGCCTTCAGGAGTTACAAACCACACAACAGCTTTGGCGACAAGCTATTTTACCTCTGGAAGCAATTAATCGTAAAAGCCCATTTTATGAATTGGCTCATCCAACATTGTCTCGTTATCGTCAAAATTTGCAAACCGTAAATAAACAGCTACGCAGGGAAGATAAGTGGCTACAAAAACTAGCATCAGCTAAATCCGTGGCGACAGCGGCTCAGAAACGACAAGAAAAGGCAAAATCTTTACAGGAATTACAAAAAACCCGATCTACTTGGGAGGTAGCAGTCAATGGTTTGAAGATAATCCCCCCAAATAGCTTGGCATATGCAGACGCACAACAGCTTTTATTGCAATATAAACCAAAACTAGCTAATGCCCGTTTAAAAGCGACAAAGGAGCAGATGGCTAGTAAAACCTATAATCAAGCCCTGAATGCTGCGAAACAAGCTCAAATCTATGAACAACAAAATCAATGGCAAGCATCTGTCAATCAGTGGAACCAAGCTTTAAGGGCAATTAAACAAATTTACCAAGATAGTTCTTATTACCCTAAGGCAAAACCTTTGCTCAGACCATATAATAATTCTTTGGAAAGGGCAAATAGACAACTCCAAGTTTATAACCAACTACAAAAAACACGTACAGATCTGGAAATGACTTGTGTTAATGGTGGTGTTACCATTTGTAATTTTCAAGTCAACTTACAAGCGATTGTAGTTAGCATTACTTCTGAATACGAACAAGCCATTGCCAAGAGTTATGAAAATAATTCAGATCCCACTAATACTACTAGTCACTTACAGATATTACAGCAAGCTCTAGAAGTAATTAGTGATAATGCCAGCATACCCTTAGCTATTTATGATGCTCAAGGTAATCAAATTTATCAACATAGCCCTAGAAGTTAGAGCAATCTAGGAAATAATTAAATCAGTATATTAGCCCACATAGGGTGGAGCTGAATAACTATAAAACATTGATTTATCAATACATAAGGGCTGTTTTCTCCGGATAAAGTGCAAGAAAATAGGGGTTTGAGCTTGAAAAACCTTGCATCTCTAATTTTTTGAAGTGTGGAAAAATGAAAACAATAGAGCCAGAACTATTGCCTATTGCCTGTTGCCTACCCCCAAAAAGACTTTTTGTTGCAAGCCCCACATAGGAGACACAGTTATTAATTCGTTGATGGGAAATTTTAACCCAAGGGTAAATAAATAACTCTTTAGTGATAACTGACAACTGTTAAAAATTGCCAGGTTTCCAGAATTGGAATTACCACGGAAACTGACAAATCACCATTAAGAAAATATTTTTCCTATGTCATATCCACTGTGGGGGCGCAATATTTGTGCCCTTATCATTGTGGTCTTTTATTTACTCAGTGCTGTACTAAGTAGGTAGGCGTAATTAAATGTAAGAGGCGAACCTCACCCCCATCCCCTCTCCTTGATAAGGAGAGGGGTGCCGTGAGGCGAGGTGAGGTTTTATATTTAATTTGACCCAGTTACTTAGTGGGATCAATACTTTTTCTATTCAGTCAATCTCATAGTACTTATAAGGAATCATCTATCTTTAGTATGATAAATCTACACATTTCTATAAGATTATTCTATCACTATTAACTTCATAGTAATAAATTAGCTATATCACAAGCATTATTTCCCGTAATTCAATATCAACAATTTTACAAAACATTACTGTAAATTAGTATTCTAAGCATTTATATTAATTATATTAATATAAATACTTAGAAATAACTTTCAATTAAGAAAAACAGGAGAAAACTTGAAAGCCTGATTAGATAATAGTTATGGTTTTTCTTATATAAAAGAAAAATTGGTTAAACAATATATATTGATATATTGGTTTATATTTATAACTATATGTATACTACTTTAGGCATATATTTATATTTGACAATCACACCAAATATTTTTTTTCATAAACCTGTTTCATTTTGAAATAAATTCGTTAAAATTAGAAAGCTAATAGCAAATAGGTGATGTCACCAATAGATAAAACTCTTGTAGCTTATATATGTAGATAAAAATGATTTATTGAATATATAAGCTTTAGTTGTGATGAGCCTAAAATGAGAATACATTGAGACTACTAAGAGCAGCTAATTTTTTAGCTATATCCGATGTCAGGTCAATTTGTATTTAACTCAAATTAATTATTAGCGAGAGTAATTATGTGCTGACCAAGTCAATGATTACTAAGCACTTGCTTCTCAATAAACACACAAAAAACTCATCGCTTCAATTAAGTAAGTAATTTGGAGATCAACATGAAAAAAGTAATGCCTTTTCTCATCACTGGTATTTTAATAATAGGTGCTGTTGGCTGTCAGGACACTACTTCTCAACCTTCTTCTTTAGAAAAACCAGCTAATACAACCGAATCCGCTCAAACACCAGTAGAACCAGCTTCTCCTGTCGCTGATAGTGTTACTGAAAATGTACCTAAATCAACTGATGATGTACAACCAGATGCCCAAACAAACCCAGCTGATACAGCAGCTGATATAGAATCAACAGGTGATATTGCTGCAAAACTAAAAGAAGCTTTGCCTAAAAGTAATTTAGAAGTTCAAGAGAAAGATGATAACATCACTGTTGCAGGAACAGTGGCTTCTCAAGCTGAACTGAACATCGTCCAGCAGGTAGTATCTCAAGTCAAAACTGCTAAAGCAGTCAAGATAGATGTAACTGTTGAAGCACCTAAAAATTAATTAATAATTTCGTTGTTGAGTTGTAGCTGTATGTTCTTTTAAAACGGATCGCCATATCCCAACTATAAGATTCTACAGCCATTTTGGATATGTCTAAAACAGTAGAGATGCATTATGATTGCGTCTCTACTGTTTTTTGGATTTTGCTCCATAAAGATAAAAATTCCCTTATATTTGACAGTCTCCGGGCTAAAGTAAAGTAGATTCTAAGAAATTCTTGCCAATAAGGCTAAAGCCACCATTCTGAGGTTATATACCCTACATCAAAAAATATGCCAGTTGCGTAAGCCCTAACTTACTATAAATAATGAACGATTTGATAAATCGATTTTACAGGACAATTGACTGTAACTAGGATACAATCCTGTTAGATTTAATTATTTTTGATCAATTGAAAAAATATTACTTTTTAATTTGGCTGTTGTGTCTACTCAAATTACCCATCCCCAATCTGATTGCGATCATAAACTGAGTACTTTACAAAAATTACTTAGGTTAAAAAAAACAAACTGGCTACAACCTTTATTATTGCTTGCACCAGCAGGAATCTGGTTATTGTTATTACTGGTGCTACCAACCCTTATCATTATTGAATTAAGCTTAGTTCCAGGAATTAGACCTGGTGATGTGGTTAATCCTAGCGGATTTGACAACTATATAAAAATATTTGATCCCCTATACTTACAAGTCATATGGCGATCGCTTTTTTTTGCTATTAGTACTACTATAATTTGTTTGATTTTCGGCTTACCAATTGCCTACTGGATTGCGTTAAATGCACCACCAGGTTGGAGAAATTTACTTTTACTTGCATTTGTCTTACCTTTGTGGACTTCTTCCTTACTTCGCTCCTATGCTTGGATTACCATTCTGCGTCCCACCGGCTTACTCAATAGTTTCCTGAATCACTTTGGTTTACCGAGTTTGGAGTTACTTAATCGCAGTCCAGCAGTATTAATTGGTATGAGTTACAGTTTATTACCATATATGGTTTTGATTTTATATGCCTCGTTAGAAAAATTAGATAAACGTTTATTAGAAGCAGCAACAGATTTAGGTGCAAATCGCATCCAAACTTTTTTGCAAGTTACCGTACCCCAAATCATTACGAGTATTATAGCTGGCTGTTTCCTAGTATTTATTAGTGCTATGGGAGACTTTATTAACCCAGAGTTATTGGGTGGTGCTTCCAGTATGACAGCTGCCAGACTAATTTATAACCAGTTTCTCGGTGCAGCACAAAACTGGGGATTTGGTTCTGCTTTAAGTTCTATTTTAGTCCTGGTTGTGAGCATAGCGATTGCCTTATTAATTAGGTTTAATGAAGCAACACCCAAGGGTTAAATATGCCTTACATCAAATAAATATACCTTACATCAAATCCGCTTGTGGGACTTACTATATTATCGTCACCTCACCCCGTCCTACGAACCCCCCTCTCCTTAATAAGGAGAGGGGAAGGGGGTGAGGTGAC
>JASJCX010000256.1 GCA_030065255.1 Calothrix sp. MO_167.B42
TGCTGCAAATAATTACGCGCATGGGAATACTGCTGTAAAATCACATCTGTCTGTTTTTCAGCCATTGGTAACAACAGAGTCTTGAGAGTTTGATTAATGATTTGGCGGAAATTTTTGCGGATAGTTTCTGATACCTTTGGCTCAAAATCTAGCTTCAACAATTGGCGAATTGCTGGTTCTGCTTCCACCATACTTTCACAGTCATAACCTTGGGAAGTTTGGATTAATGTTTGGCGGAATTGATATATGGAAAAAGTACCCTCATCATAAAATCTGGGACTTTCCCTGACAAAGCGATCGCATTCTATTTTCGCTGCACTAACAATAGCATGATCTACGTCTTTTTCTATTTGTTTTAATTCCTGTTCAATGCCACTATCATTACCTAATAAACGATACAATTGTCGATAATATTCTGATTTACGAATATCCTCCATTAATCTTTGGAAAATATTGGTAATTAATTCTTGGGAGGATGCAACTAAAATATCTTCTAATTGATTGGATAAATAATAAAGAGCTTCCACTAAAATTGCAATTAAAGGTGCAGTTGCATTACGGGGATGATTGAGGGTTGCACTACGATAGGTTTCTGCAACGGAAAAGGTATCTAATAATTCATCTAAACGGTGAATCATTCGGGATTGTAATTGGTGAAAATCTGCCTCGAATGTATGGGAATCATTGGTATTAATTTTATTAATTTCCGTAGCCATATGCTGGCGAAATTCATTCCCAACTTCCTGTAATTGTTGATTGAGGCGTTGTAGTTCTTGCTCTTTCATCGCCTCAATTTCTTGGGGTTGGCTGTGTAAATCCCTTTGTAGAGTTTGGTAATGCTTTTTCAGTTGGATACAAATATCTTCTAAATCATCAGCTAAATTTTTAAACAGTTGGGGACGTTTTTCTTCCATCAGATAACGAGTAATTGCAGTGCGAAATTCCTCAACCCCACTATCTTGAATTAACTGATTGATTAATGGCGTTCCCTGCTCTGATACAATCCGCACATAGTTTTGATTGGGAGTTTCAAAACTATTGACAGAAATGCGAAATTGACTGGGGGAAAGTTTACCAGAATTAGCACAATAACGGAGAAACTCATTGACAAATTGTGGTGTTTCTTCCTTTCCATCTAATCCTTTAATACTCTCAGCAAAAACAGAGTCTAAACCAAAGCGATTATTCCCATTTGTCTGCTTAATTTGACTACCATAAAATCCTAACAACCCACTGGTTTTAAAAACCTTATTGCTATGGTAAAACTGCTCGGAAATTAAATTATCTAGCCGAGAGCGTAATTGCTGGTTATACCAAGTTTCATCAATGCGGTTAAATACATAAAAAACTCGATCCCGGATACCGCCATTCCCCCGCATCATCTCCAGGAGTTGGGTTTCCTCCTTTGTCATATCACCTGCTGCGGCTGGCTTTAATACACATACCACTGCTGATGTATCTGGGTGTTGGATTTTTTCATAGGTTAATTGTGCATCCTTTTCCACAGGTGCATCAATACCAGGAGTGTCAATAATTACATTGCCATCCTGTAATAAGGGATGATGACAATAATATTCAATTCGCTTTAAAACCGCGCTATTGCTACCACGACGGGCATATCCGGCTGCTTCCTTGAGATTGGCAAAATTAAATTCCTCCATAGGGTATGTATTATTATTGACAGCATGAATGCGATCGCTATTGGCAATATACCCTTCAAGTAGTAACATTAAAGCCTTGGCTTGTTTTGCTCTTTCTGATTTACTCTCCCCACCTTCTTGCTCAATAATGGCTTGACATCCTTGGTTGAGTAAATCAGTAATTTCAGATTCATGAATATTATTAACCGTATTAAATCCCAATTGCTGGCATAAATTAAGAGCCTGTTCTTTAATTTCTGCTTCACTTAAAAAGGTTAAAATTACCCTTTCTTCATTCCCTAGTGCATATTCAATTTTGCATTCCGTACCCGTGGCATGTCCTTCTGCACTGTACAGTAATTCCCGTTCTAGTAGGGCATTGATTAACATAGATTTACCCGCACTAAAAGCACCAGCAAATACAATATCAAATTTGGGTGAAATTACTTTTCCCAAGGATATTTGTATAGGAATAATATCATAATTACGTAATACTGTTTCTTGCTGTAAAAGTTGTAAAATAGATTCAACTTGAGATTTGATATTTTGACTATGAAGTGAATCAATTGCCATATTTATCACCCTTTTAATTAATTATCAGTTATCAGCGATTAGTTGCAAGTAGATTATCAATACCATCAAATCAAAACTATTCAAGTTAGTGAATGTGGTAGGGACAGGAAATTCAAGGTTTAACTAAGTAATTACTAAGTAATTAGCTCAAAATTTCACCCTCAATCCCCCGGATTCAGGAGAGAGAAGCCAAAGACAAGGTAAATTCTTACTCCCTTCTCGGTGTAAGATTACCTATCTCCTGAACTTCTCTATTCTCTGTGTTCTCTGCGCCTGGAGCGGTTTTTTAATCAGTAATCTTTGGGCGAGATAGGAGTAGTCTTTAATCAATTTGGATATGTATATAGAAATCCGGTTTGAATATTGAAAAAATTAGGTATTTGTAGGGTGCATTATGACGCTAATCTAATGCACCATTACCCCTATATAATGGTGCGTTGCGCTCCGCGACAACACACCCTATGTATATTTCAAAAATCAATTAGGATTCCTATATTTTATTAAACAATTAAGGATAGATGGTTCAGTAAAAATACCAGTAGGGGAACACTAATGAAAGTCTTTGCTGTTAGACTCAAACCAGATGCTGATTTAAAATTGAGTTTAAAAAAATTCGCTTTAGAAAACAATATCCAAGCAGGATTTATGGTAACTGCAATTGGTAGTTTAAAACAAGTCAATATTCGCTTGGCAAATCAACAAGAAAGCACTGTTTTAACAGATAAATTTGAAATTATTTCCTTGAATGGAACCATCGCCAATACAGGTTTACATTTACATATTGCAATTAGCGATCGCTATGGTAAAATTATTGGTGGACATCTCAATCAAGGCTGTATTATATATACCACAGCAGAAATAGTCATAGGTTCTAGTGAAGAGTTTCAATTCATCAGAACTATGGATGAACAAACAGGTTATCTAGAATTAGAAATTATTCATCCAGACTCCCGATAAATTATCAAGATTCATTTCCCTAGTTTCCCCATCATCAGTATTTTGAAATAATGCAGTAAATGCACCCGCACCCAAACCATGGTGGGGAAACATTCGATAACAATGCATGCCCGTGAGATGGGATTGGTAGGATTGTAAATGAGGTATTTCCACTGCTTGAAATTGAGGAAAGCGTTTTAAAAACCATTGACAAACCTGCTCATTCTCTTGTGGAGAATAGGCGCAAGTCATATAAGCTAGATATCCTTGGGGTGCAACAATTTGAGCAGAATTTGCAATAATTCTTTTTTGGCGATTAGCACTTTTATTAATCGAACTAGGATGAAAACACCCTGGTGCTTTAACGCCTTTTGCGAGTAAAGATTGTCCAGTACAAGGTGCATCAATTATGACTAAATCGCTAGATAATGGTATTTCTTGGGCAAAGATACTTGAATCTCTGTTAGTTACCAAAGAAGGTTGGATATGACAACGCTTTAAATTAGAAATTAACATTCCTAGGCGTTTGCCAATGACTTCATTAGCAATAAGTAAATCTGGTTGTAAAAGTTTCCATGCAAATATACCTTTACCACCAGGTGAAGCACACATATCAACGATGTAGTTAATCGGTTGATTAATGGCTAATAAAGTGGAAGCTGCAAATACGGAAGAAAAATCTAAACAATAAAAATAACCTTGTGCATGTAGGGGATGCTTACCTGGTTTTTCAGACAATGATAAGCGTTCAACAAAGTTTGGTTGCCAAGGTATAGGTTCTACTAATAAAAAAGCAGTATCTTGTGGTTTTTCTTGACACCAGATAATACAAGGATGAAAAGGCTGGGGATTAATTAAACCATGAATAAATTTATCTTGTTCATCTGTATTTGTAAATAAACGTCGTGTTAATTTAAGGAGTAAATTTGTAGGTTTTTCCATTAGTAGGATTTATTTGCTAGCTTTGACTGAGTAGGATGTACTACTATTCTAGACTAAACCGTTTAGTCTAGAATAGTATCTTTACCAGCAAGAAATTATCTGTCTTAATTCTTCTAAATCTAAATAATCACAGGTAAATGCCTGACGCAACATTGGATAAGGAATAAATTTATCATATTTTTGAATTTCCGGTGCTTCGGAATCACTGATTAAATCATCTGCTGAAATTCGTTGTTCGCACAGGGAGGTGATTTCTGGATAAACATCTGGCAATTTATTCTTATTTAACTTAATGATTAAATAGTAAGGGTTAACACTGCGAATACTTTTAATTTCTAAAGGCTGACGACAAAAGCTATTAATTAATCTTGATAGCGTCCGAAAAGCTACCGTACCCATCCAAGGTAAAATACAACATTTGTCTTTACCAATAGGGAAAATATACTGCTGATTCAGTTGATAATCTTGTCCTATTTGACGGGCATTTTCCAGGCGTTTGACAGCATTTTTTTGTAAGTAGGGATACTCTATATCTTCAATTAATACTTGTCGCATCCGTTGCAAGACTTTAGAATGAATATTACCGCTACCACCCCGCCAAAAAATACTAGCATTTCCTTCTACTTGCTTCACTAAAATTGCTTTTTTACGGAAATCAACTTCTACCACTTCCCAAGTTTTCCCGGCTAAAGCAAATTGATTTCCCACAGGTGGAGGCATAATTATACTACCAATTTCCCTAGTTCCTTGCTTGACAGTATATTCTACCGTTTCTGGAAATACTGCGTAAAACTTAAATTTATTAACTATTTTTTCTCCCTCTAAGCCAATAATTAATTTACCCGTTTCCGTCTTTTGAATATGATTGATACTGACTAAATAGCGCAGTAATAATTTAAAATTTTCTGGAGATATATGGGTAAATGATGAGAGGCTTAAAACCTGTTTAGCAAGGGCAGCAGGTGAAATCGATTCCCTTGCAGCTAAAATACTCATTGTCTGATGATATAACAGACTTAAAGGATATTTTAATGGTTTAATAGGTTCAATCCAACGTTCTTCTAAATAGAGCTGAATAATGGCAATGGATTGTAAAAGTTGCCAAGGTATTTGCTCTGGGAGTGGTGCTTCTGGTAGGGGTTCCTTCTCTGCACAAATAAAACGCATATCCCCAGCTTTTCCCCTACGTCCCGTGCGTCCTAAACGTTGAAGAAAACTAGCCACAGAAGGAGGAGATTCTAATTGAATTACCCTTTCCAAATGGCCAATATCCACACCTACTTCCAATGTCAGGGTAGCCGCAGTCACCGCCGGTTGATTTGCTTGGCTCATGGCCTCTTCTGCTATTTGCCGTAAACTAGCTGATATACTGCCGTGATGGACGTGATAAATGTCTGGTGAATTAACTTCTTTGGCAACTTTTCTGAGGGATGAAATTATTGTTTCTGTTTGTTGTTTATTATTGCCAAATATAAGACATTTTCGGGATTTACTCAAGTCAAAAATATATTGTTCATAGTCATTTATCTGGGATATATCGACTTCTTCAGGGATAAAAAAATGTTCCAAAGCTAATTTTATCGGACGCTTTCCACCATCAATAGTGGGCGTAATCACAGATTTATGAGTACCGGAACTCAACCATGCTTCAGCTAAAGAGTAGTCTCCCAAGGTTGCTGATAAACCAATGCGGCGATGTTGAATATTAGTTATATTTGCTAAACGTTGCAGTTGACAAAGAATTTGACATCCCCGTTCTGAACCCATGAAAGCATGAATTTCATCAATGATGACAAATCGTAAATCACCGAATAATCTTGTGAGTTCTGGATGTTTATTAATGAGTAAACTTTCTAAGGATTCTGGAGTAATTTGTAAAATACCTTGGGGAGATTTCAAAAGCTGTTTTTTGCGACTTTGAGCCACATCACCATGCCAATGATATACAGGGATATCTGCTTCTTTGAGTAAATCATTTAAACGTTCAAATTGGTCATTAATTAGTGCTTTAATCGGACCAATATACAATGCACCAATAGTTTTAGCCGGATTTTCATATAATTGGGTAATAACTGGTAAAAAAGCTGCTTCCGTTTTACCAGCCGCCGTTCCCGCAGCAACTAACAAGTGAGCATCCGTGTTGAAAATTACTTCACAAGCAGCAATTTGAGCCGGGCGTAATTCCGTCCAATGATGATTGTAAATATATTCTTGGATAAAAGGCGCAAGGCGGGAAAAAGTTGTCATTCAATTTTGGATTTTAGATTTTAGATTTTGGATTTTGAATTTTGGGAAATAGATAATCTGTTATCCGTTATCCGTTGCCTATTTTGGATTTTGTTGGATTTTACATAGTAATTCTATTTTATTTGTAAACATGGAGAGGCTCAGATACCCGACTTTTCAAAAAAGTCGGGTATCTAACTTTTCACGTTGGCATAATACATAGCTCATCTAAAAGAGGGATTACGAATTACTTTAATTGTCTTGATTGATAAATAATTGGGATATTTGCACATGCATAAAAGCGATATCAACATCACTTTGAATCGCCTGATGGTAACGCATTTCTGATGTACTTCCTGATTCTGATGCTTGCAATAAGCCATGTGCTGTCTGTAACAACTCATTTGCAGCATTTAAAGTCATGGGTTCTTTCGCACTCAATTCCTCATCTATTTGAGCAATAAATTGAGACATCGGACGCAGCCAGCTAAACCACTCATGTCCGAGAACGAGTCGCAAGAACTCTCCATTTGATGGGATACGTCCATGTAATTGTTCGTAAGTAGCGCGTTCGTATTCTAACAGAGCTTTGTGGAGATTTAATAACTGTATACGTACTTCTTTGAGACGTTTGAGGGTGGATTCTAAAGATGAGTTGCTAGCAGACATTGGTAATGATGACAGTAAACACTTTTCCTATATTGTCATATTAGTTGTTAGTTGTTAGTTGTTAGTTGTCAAACGACGCAATCACAAGGTCTTTGGGATTGCTTCCCTACTCTGCGAGAACGCTTTCAGCGAACGGTCGCAATGACGGTTATTTAAACGGACATGATATTACTGATTGACAATTCCACGGATAAATCCGCAGGCTTGCACTATCAAGGAATGATTGATTGGTCATAAGTCATTCGTAATAGCACTATATCTAAAAAACTCAGCATTGCTCAATGATGGGATGAAATTTGATTAAAATCTTCAACTCCATATTTTGGCGTTGCTGAATAAAGGGATGAATTATGAACCACAAAGGCGCAAAGAGCACGAAGAATAAAGAAGAATTAAGTTTAATTCTAAACAGAGAAAATAAAATCATCCCGCATTATGCAGCGCCCATATTTTCTCTGCGTCTTTGCGCCTCTGCGTGAAATAAACGTCTTTCGCAAAAGCCTAAATAACCTCTAAACTAGTTAATATACCCATGAAAATTATCCGTGTCTCCCAAATCGAAAGATAAACCCCTCCCCCTCCTACCAGGATTAAACACCCTACTGTCTTACCAAAAAGTATGGTTGCGTGGGGATATACTTGCAGGTATCACCGTCGCTGCATATTTAATTCCCCAATGTATGGCCTATGGTGAACTGGCTGGGGTACAACCAGTGGCGGGATTATGGGCAATTTTGCCGCCCATGATAATTTATACCCTATTCGGTTCATCCCCCCAACTATCCGTAGGCCCAGAGTCAACCACAGCAGTCATGACGGCGGTGGCGATTTCACCCCTTATTACCGAAAATGGTGCCACTTATGCCAGTCTTGCTTCTCTTTTGGCTTTAATGGTGGGCATTGTTTGCATCATTGGCTACATTACTAGGCTGGGTTTTCTCGCAGACTTGCTATCTAAACCAATTCTGATTGGTTATATGGCTGGGGTGGCGGTAATTATGATGACGGGACAATTGGGGAAAATTAGTGGGATTAAGATTGAGGCAGATACTGCCTTTGGGCAAATAGGTGAATTTTGGAGCAAGTTACCAGAAATACACCAACCAACCCTGATTTTAGCCATCTGTGTATTAATATTTCTATTCGCCATTCAGCGTCGTTTCCCCAACGCCCCCGGCCCCCTGCTGGCCGTATTATTGGCAACAGCAGCAGTGGCTTTATTCAAATTGGATGGGCAAGGAATAGCTGTGGTAGGAACAATTCCTGCTGGTTTGCCCCATTTCTCCTTACCTCAAATATCTTTGGGGGATGCTAGTAAACTCATAGCTTCGGCAATTGGCATTTCCCTGGTGGGCTATTCAGATAATGTACTCACAGCCAGGGTTTTCGCCAGTCGCCATGGTTACAAAATTGATGCTAACCAGGAATTATTAGCTCTGGGTATGTCCAATGTGGGAAATGGATTTATGCAAGGGTTTCCTGTCAGTAGCAGCGGCAGTCGCAGTGTAATTGGTGACTCAATAGGTAGTAGAACTCAAGTATTTTCCCTGATTGGTTTGGTGGTGGTGGTTTCCGTGCTGTTATTTCTGCGTCCTTTATTGGCCTTATTCCCAAAAGCAGCATTGGGAGCAATTGTGATTTATGCTGCTACTAAGTTGATAGAAATACCCCAATTTATTAGACTACGAAAATTTCGCCGCAGTGAGTTTTTCCTGGCTATAATCACCACCTTGGGAGTATTGCTCACGGATCTTTTAATTGGTGTGGGGGTGGCTCTGGCTCTATCTGTCATTGATTTATTTACACGGGTAGCCCGTCCCCATGATGCTGTTTTGGGTAAGGTGCCAAATTTACCAGGATTACATGATATTGAAGACTGGGAAGGAGCAACAACTATCCCCGGATTGGTAATTTATCGCTATGATGCTCCCCTATGTTTTGCTAATGTGGAAGATTTTAAGCGACGAGCTTTAGAAGCGATTGAAGCGGAAGCAACCCCAGTGGAGTGGTTTGTTTTGAATACAGAAGCAATTGTGGAAGTTGATATTACTGCAATTGATACCTTGATAGAATTACAAAATGAATTAGCAGCCAGGGGAATTACCTTGGGAATGGCGCGGGTAAAACAGGATTTATATGCACAGTTGAGGCGTTCAGGGTTGTTAGAAAAAATTGGTAATGAAAATATTTATCCAACCTTACCTACGGTTATTGCTGGATTTGAAAATCGTTAAAAGAACTCTACAAAAAAGATGATTCAAGCTTGTGGGATGGGTATCCTGCCCGTTCTTAATATTACGTGAAAACTAAAATTGGCGTAGGTTAGGGAGCCACTCCGTTGCGGAGGTTCATTGAAGGTCAAAGAAAACTAAAAATGCATGCAGCACCTCTGAAGATAGTTGATAAAAAATGGGCTGCTTGGGTAGTCACTGAGGATGGTAGTATTGACCGTCTTATTTATATAGTTGTTAATGTCATTTAAGCTTTATTTTCAGTCTTTTAGACCCGATGGTTATTTACTTTATATTTGCACCAATTTAATTAAGTGATAAAAAATACATTGCAAAAATTGATACAATCAACCCCGAAACAAAAAAATCTGGAATATCGTCTAAAAACTCAGAATATATTAATTAGTTACGTCCTCACTACCTTATCTAAGATAATTATTATGAAATTTAAGACCTTATTAGGGATATTGACGGCAATGTTGATTGCGAGTTGGCTATTTCTTGTGGGTGAGTCAGCAACGGCCGAAATATTACAAATTGATTCTAAATTAGTAAAAGATCCACTAACCGTAAGTGGTAAATCTGGAGGAACAGTTACCAGTAATTGTGGTAACATACCCGCGACTCCCCACCAAGTACTCAAGTTAAAGCAATCGCTACCATATTTACGTTTAACAGTTGAAAGTGAAGGCAAACCTACCCTATTGATTGATGGACCTGGGGGTAAGTTTTGCGTACTACCTGATGCTTATTCTGGAAACAAACCAACAATGTCTGGGTTCTTTCCCAAAGGAGATTACAATCTTTCCGTAGGTCAGTTAATTAAGGCAAATCCCAATTACAATCTTTCCATATCTCAACAGAAGGAATGATATCATGTCCGGGGGCATACCCATAGTATGTCATTGCGAGTGGAACGAAGTGAAACGACGCAATCACAAGGTCTTTGGGATTGCTTCCCTACTCTGCGAGAACGCTTTCAGCGAACGGTCGCAATGACGGT
>JASJCX010000257.1 GCA_030065255.1 Calothrix sp. MO_167.B42
CCGGGTGCTGATGAGCAATTTAAGGAAATTAACCGCGCCTATGAAGTGCTATCAGAACCAGAAACTCGGGCTCGTTACGATCGTTTTGGGGAAGCTGGAGTTTCTGGTGCAGGGGCTGCTGGCTTCCAAGATATGGGAGATATGGGCGGCTTTGCTGATATTTTTGAAAGTATTTTCAGTGGCTTTGCCGGTAGCGGCGGTATGGGGGGACAAACCCAGAGAAGGCGTAGCGGGCCTGTACGGGGAGATGACCTCCGGTTAGATTTAAAATTGGAATTCCGGGAAGCTGTATTTGGCGGCGAAAAGGAAATTCGCATTTCCCATTTGGAATCCTGTGAAGTTTGTAATGGTACTGGTGCCAAACCAGGAACCCGCCCCCAAACCTGTTCTACCTGTAGTGGTTCTGGTCAAGTTAGGCGAGTAACCAGAACTCCTTTTGGCAGTTTTACCCAAGTATCTACTTGTCCTACCTGTAATGGTACGGGAATGGTGATAGAAGAAAAGTGTGATGCTTGTAATGGGAAGGGTGCAAACCAGGTTACAAAGAAGCTGAAAATTACTATTCCTGCTGGGGTAGATAATGGGACTCGTTTACGGATATCCTCGGAAGGGGATGCAGGACAACGTAATGGTCCGGCGGGGGATTTGTATGTTTACCTATTTGTGAATGAGGATAGTGAATTCCAACGTGATGGGATTAATATTCTTTCAGAACTTACCATTAGCTATCTTCAGGCAATTTTAGGTTGTCGCTTACAGGTGAATACTGTGGATGGTCCGGTGGAAATGGTGATACCGGCGGGGACTCAACCAAATACGGTGATGAAGTTGGAAAGTCGTGGTGTACCACGTCTGGGTAATCCCGTTAGTCGGGGAGACCACATGATCACAATATTAATTGATATTCCCACCAAGATAACTCCAGATGAGCGAGAATTGTTAGAAAAGTTAGCTAGTATTAAAGGAGAGCGCACTGGCAAAGGTGGGCTAGAAGGTTTTTTGGGTAATTTATTTCACCAAAGATGAGTGTATCTTCCCTTTCACATCCCGATGCTCAATTGGACTTACGGGGTACTCCCTGTCCAATTAATTTTGTCCGCACAAAACTGCAACTTGAACAGATGACTCCGGACAGTTTATTGGAGGTTTGGTTAGATCCAGGGGAGCCAATTGAGCAGGTTCCTGATAGCTTAACTATGGCGGGCTATCAGGTAGAAAAAATTGTAGACTGCACTGACTATTTTTCTGTGCTAGTTAGATGTTCTGTGGCTGATACATGATAGGGGAGGCCTTAGATACTACTGGACAGTTATTAGGTACGGTGTTGGCTGTACAAGCTAATTTTTACCGAGTACAGCTAGATGCTGTAAATTTGCCAGAAATTACTGATCCCCATCTCTCTATCCTTCTCTGTACCCGGAGGACGCGATTAAAGAAGATTGGACAGCAGGTAATGGTCGGCGATCGCGTTATGATTGAGGAAGCTGATTGGGCTGGACAACGGGGGGCTATTGCAGAGGTATTACCCCGTAGTAGCCAGTTAGACCGTCCAGCGATCGCTAATGTTAATCAAATTTTACTATTATTTGCCGTTGCCGATCCACCCTTAGAACCATATCAATTGAGTCGGTTTTTGGTGAAGGCTGAGTCTACGGGTTTACACGTAATTTTAGGTCTGAATAAAAGTGATTTAATTGCCCCAGTAGAACAGGATAAATTGGGCGATCGCTTATCAAATTGGGGCTATCAACCTTTATTTATTAGTGTATATCAACAACGAAATATTCAAGTATTAGCTGAATGTCTGCAAAATAAAATCACTGTAATTGCTGGAGCTTCTGGGGTCGGGAAATCTAGTTTAATTAATCAATTAATTCCTGAAGCTCAATTACGGGTGGCTGAGGTTTCTGGTAAGTTATCTCGTGGTCGTCATACCACCCGCCATGTGGAGTTATTTAAGTTACCTAGTGGTGGTTTGTTAGCGGATACTCCCGGTTTTAATCAGCCAGACTTGAATTGTACCCCTGAAGAATTAGCAACTTATTTTCCAGAAGTTAGGGAAAAATTAAAGACTGGCAACTGTCGTTTTAGTAACTGTTTACACAGAGACGAACCTGATTGTGTGGTGAGTGGAGATTGGGAACGCTACGAACATTATCTCGATTTTTTAGAAGTTGCGATCGCTCACCAAACCTATATGCAGCAACAAAGTGATCCGGAATCGAGTTTGAAGGTTAAAACCAAGGGTAAGGGAGCAAAGCAGTACGAACCCAAGTTGGAAAGTAAGAAATATCGCCGCGTCTCTCGTAAAACTCAATTACAGGAGTTGCAACAGCTTTATCAGGAGACGGATGATTTGGATGAGTAGGGGACTGGTTTATAATTAAAGCGAATCGCTCAGATTACTCCTTGAGATGTGGCTAGTAGTATTTTTCATTAATGAACCGCATTAGCGAAGCCATGCCCGTTGGTGTAGCCGCCCTGAAAGGGCTAGGGCTTTAGGCGCATTAGACGCGGAGCGGCTTTCCGCAGGATAGGGCGCAAAGTCAGGAAGAAAGAAGAGAAAGAGAGATATTCAATTTATCCCTTGCAAAATTACTCCCTTCCCGGTAGAAGATTACCGAAGTAAAAAACCGCAGAGGCACAGAGGACACAGAGAGCAGAAGAGAGAAATATAGGTAATTTTAGAGCGAGAAGGGAGTAATGCAATGAACTACTAATTAAACGCAAACCCTATGTATTTTGAATTTTGATTTCCGTGGAGCAGTAATAGGAGAATGGGATGAAAGCAATAGAAGTTAGGGGAAGTGTTGATGATAAAGGACAACTTTCTTTAGATAAACCGTTAACTTTGGCAAAATACAGCCGTGTGCGAGTGATTATCCTTGTATCAGAAGATGATGAGGATGATGATGAACTTACGGAGTCAGCGAGTGAAAGTTTTCGTCAGGGTTGGTATGATGCAATGACTGGAAATACGATGTCTGTTTCTCAATTATGGTCGTAATCAGAAATAAAACACTGAAAAAATAGTAATTTAGGGCTTGCTGAAAAAGTTTAAGGACTAAAGTATAAATGACCTACCAATAATTCCTCCCGGACGCGCAGACTACACGAAAACCAAAAGGGTTGACGAAGAAGTCGCGCCTAACGTCGCTGTCACGGAACGCCGAGCGGCAGTCTTCAGGATCGTTGACCCAAGAACCACCCCGCAGCACTGATATAGTTTTTTTCTGATCAAGATTATCATTGTCATCAGACCAAGCACTGCCATCTGTCGGCGCACCTTCATAGTTCTTATGCCAATCATCAAGACACCATTCCCAGACATTGCCATGCATATCATATAAACCAAAGGCATTTGCTACCTGAAACATCCCCACTGGAGTCGTTTCACTGTAGCTGCTATTGTAATTCGCCAAATAGATTGAAATCGCCTCTCCAAAGTGAAATGGAGTAGTTGTTCCTCCTCGACAGGCATATTCCCACTCTGCTTCACTGGGTAATCGACATTCTCGCCCTGTATGCAGGGAAAGACGGGCACAAAACTCCACAGCATCGTACCAAGATACATTCTCTACAGGACGATTAGCGCCTGGGAAACTAGAAGGATTGGGTTTAAGCTCACGTTCTACTTGAGGTAGTGCTGCAACGGCTTGCCACTGTGCTTGAGTTATTGGATACTTACCCATCAGGAATGAGGCTACTGTCACTTGATGTTGTGGACGTTCATTATCGTCTGATTCTTCCTCTCCAGGGGGTGAACCCATCAAAAATGTTCCCCCTGGAATTTCTACCATTTCCAAGATGACACCGTTATCCAAGTCTATCTTTTCTGTGGATGGGTGTTTCTCTAAGCGAATTGACTCTACACCACCATTGATTTCTGCAATCAGTATAGGAATGTCTTCCCCTAGCTGCTTTAATGCTTTGGCGGCTTCTCTACGAACTTTTGCCACTTCGCTGTCATTGTCTAAAAGTCTCCGCAGGCGAGGAATGGCTGGGTTAGCATCTTTGCCCATCTTAGCCAAATCTTCAGCCGCACGGGCACGATATTCTGGTTCTGGTGCAGAAAGTTCCTGAATCAGTATCCTGACTCGCCGTTGACGTTGAAATTGCCTCACTGCTTCAGGATCTAAACCTGCCTTTTTACCCAGTTCCTCCACCACAAACTCAGGAACACCAGCCCTTTTCCCTTTCACCTCACAACAATCCCGCAGTGCTAGCAAAAAGCCCTTTATTTCTGCGGGAAATCCTGGTTTATCCTCAGCTTGAGCTAAAATCTCTCTCCAAGCATCCTCATCCTTGCCATGCTGCTGAACCAAATGCAATCCCGCCAAATACTCTGCTAAAGGATCTAAAGTAAAGCGCAAAGTTTGCAAGTCAGGTTTCTTCTTCCGCACCAGGTAGAGCCGCGATTCCAGATATTTAAAGTGCTGTTGAGCTTTTTCGGCTTGTGTTTCTGCGTCCGATTCCAACCCTTCCAAGGCGGTTAATACCTGCTTACAATCGGCAGATTCGGGTTTAAAGGTAGGCTGAATGCATTGCCAAGCAACAAGTTGAGCAATTTCATGTACTTTCTGATTACTGAGTTCGCCTGACGTTGATTTATTCAGTTCGTTTAAATATTGCAACATTAAATCAGGCACATTATCCGGTAACTCGTCCGTGTATGTGCCTTCTTTGGCAACAATCATCTGTTCGGCGTAAAGTTTCACCAGCAGGATGGTAAGTCCTTGTTTATTAGGTGTTGTGGTTTCCACTTGCCTAACACTTGCCATGCCCTCCAAGCGGCGATAAGCTTCGGAATAATCCAACCCATCAAATAGTTCTGCTTTGCCCTTTTTTTCCAAATAGCGGTTCAGGAAAGAAGCCAAACTACCCACAGAAATCCGAAATGGTTCTATAAAAGTGGGGGTGATTTCTGAACCCAAAATATTTTTGAGGCGAGAAGTAACAATTAAGGCATTAGCGGGAAAATCTTGATTATCTGGCTGAATTTTCTTGCGGGTTTCTTCTCCCATTTCCGAGAGATGATCGACAATCAGTAAAATCCTCTGCTGTCTGAGTAATTGCTTTAACAGTTCCTCTGGAATTGGTTTACCTTCCTGGGTTAATTCCTTCAACAACCCACCAATGGTTTCCAGCAATGAACCATCCAACTCATCCTCAATGAAAATAGGTAACATTTGATGCTGACAAATGCGATCGCTTTTTCTTGCTTCCATTGCCCATGTAGCAATTTGACAAGCCAGACTGGTTTTACCTGAACCACCTTCCCCCCAAATTACTACCCGTACCTGAGATTTATCAAAAGTACCTTTCAGGGCTTGAGCGTTAAAATTTTGGCTCTCAACCTTTTGCTCATTCAACAGAATTGGTTCAGCAACATAAATTTCGTGCTTTTTAACGGTGTCCCTACCCTCAAATTGTTCCTTAGCTTTGTGAATCCGCTCCTGTACCCATGCATCCAACACTCTGGGATGATACTTGAGGAACAGTAAATACCGCAGGGATACAGGTAATTTCACAACCGGAATCGTGAATGTTGCTGGCTTAACCCATTCATCCAGCTTTAACAACCAAATAGGACGAACAATAAATATACCCAGGTAACCAACCAAATATCCTACAGCTAACCAAACCCAAGGATTATTCTCAACCCATTTAACTACCTGGTAAAGGTTTTGTTCTGTTAGCTGATTTAACTTAGTTTGCAGTCCACGACGAGCCAACTGCAAATTCTCAATGTCTTTTTTCTTACTCTTCCACTCTCGCTTATCTTTTTCTAAAGCATTAATAGCCTTCTGCAAACTCTGCTTTAGCCCTTCTAGCCTTTGAATCGCCCCCAAGTCCCATTCTGTGAACTTATCCGCCTCCCCTTCAACTCCCCTAGCAATCTGAACTAAAGCAGAAGCCGCATTACTGCGAACCCTTTCATCACTATCTCCTAAAGCTTCCACCAGCCCAGACACTCCATCTTGGGCATCTGCACCCATTTTTCCCATAATAGAGGCTGCATAGGCACGAATTGCCGGATTATTATCACTTAGAGCCTGTGTTAAGGGTGCGATCGCGCTTTCCCCACAGTTTACCAATACATCACTGGCAACTTCATGCCCTTTATCATCCTTTAACTGTTGAATCTGTGCCTTAACATCTTTCTCACTACAATTTTGCGCCCAAGCATTACCACCCACAACAAAAGGTAGCAATAAACTCAAGCAAGCAGCACTGAACCAGGGAATAATCTTGTATGAGAAGGCCTTACTCATTGATTCACAGCAAATATAAAACCAATACTACCGCATTTGACCAACAGATCCCCGACTCAGCAAAATTGGCGTTGCTGAATATTGGGATGATTGAGACTGACGCGGTGACGCGGTGACGCGGTGACGCGGGGATTATAGTTGATCCTTTGTGACAAAATCATCCCGCAATTATGCAATGCCGCAAAATTATCCTCTCCTTCTCTTTCTCTGCGTTCTCTGCGCCTCTGCGGTTTTTTATTTAACCTCTCACAAACAGCACAGACTACTAGTTCAAAAATCAAACATCAACCCCTTAATATATATAAGATGTTCACCTTGGATACCAAAACAACCCGTGGCCAATCAAGCAGAAACTCTCATTCGCACACCTCTATTCCCCCTCGCCCAACAACTGAAAGCTAGATTCACCAGCTTTGGTGGCTGGGAAATGCCCGTTCAATTTAGCGGCATCACCAAAGAACATGAAGCTGTCAGAACTAATGCCGGAATGTTCGATATTTCCCACATGGGTAAATTTACCCTCCAAGGCAAAGACTTAATCCCTCAACTTCAGAAACTAGTACCCTCAGACTTCAGCCGCTTACAACCAGGACAAGCACAATACAGCGTCTTATTAAATGAAAACGGTGGTATTATCGACGACATCATATTTTACTACCAAGGTGTAGATAATACTGGTATCCAAAGGGGAGTATTAATTGTTAACGCTGCCACCACCGCCAAAGACAAAGCATGGTTGCTCAAACATATAGATACCAGTAAGATCCAATTTCAAGACATTTCCCAAGATAAAGTATTAATAGCCATCCAAGGACCAAAAGCCACTGGCATCTTTCAACAATTTGTTAGTGCAGATTTAAGCCCCATCAAAGCCTTTGGACATCTAGAGGCTACTATATTTGATAAACCAGCCTTCCTTGCCCGTACTGGTTACACAGGTGAAGATGGTTTTGAGGTAATGGTAGATCCCGAAGTTGGCATAGAACTGTGGCAAAAGCTACTTGATGCAGGGGTAACTCCCTGTGGACTTGGTGCCAGGGATACCTTGCGACTAGAAGCAGCCATGGCACTATACGGACAAGATATTGATGATACCACCACCCCCCTAGAAGCGGGTTTGGGGTGGTTAGTTCATTTAGATACCAAAGGGGATTTTATTGGACGTGCAGTCTTAGAACAGCAAAAATCCCGTGGTATCACTCGGAGATTGGTGGGTTTGCAAATGCAGGGACGCAACATTGCCCGCCATGGATATCCAGTATTATCATCAGGTACGGTAGTTGGAGAAATTACCAGTGGAACCTTGTCACCAACCCTTGGTTATCCCGTAGCCCTAGCTTACCTACCCAAAGAAATCGCCAAAGTGGGACAGGAGCTGGAAGTTGAGATCCGTGGCAAACATTACCCCACCGTGGTAGTCAAAAAACCTTTTTATCGTTCCACAAGTCGCCTGACTGAAAAATAAACACAGATACAAGCCCCTGGATTTATCACTGGAGAAAAACAAACATTTCTATCATTATCTCAAGCCTCGGGGCTTGAGACATGGAGTCAATCGGTAAATCCAAAATCCAAAATTGAATGACTACCTGATAACATTTGAGATTGTTACAGAAATAACGTGTTTTGGGAAGGTAAGTGATTATGTCGGATTATCCCGCAGATTTAAAATATCTGGATAGCCATGAATATGTACGCCTAGAGGGTGACATGGCAACTATCGGTATTACCGCCTTTGCCGCGGAGCAATTGGGTGATATTGTCTTTTTAGAATTGCCGGAAATTGAAGACTCTGTTAGCAAGGGTGAAGGCTTTGGTTCCATTGAATCGGTAAAAGCTGTGGAGGATCTCAAATCTCCGGTAACAGGTACAGTTGTGGAACGTAATGAAGCCATGATTGATGCACCGGAAAATGTTGCAGAAGATCCCTATGGTGAGGGATGGTTATTGAAAGTGCGAATTAGCGACTCCAGCGAGGTAAATGATGCCATGAGTGCAGAAGAATATAGCGCCCAAGTGGAGGGAATGGAGGAGTGAAGGAGTGAAAGAGGGAAGGAGGGAAGGAGTTTTTTATCCAAGAACAAGAAAACATTAATAAATAAATTCTTCTGTAGGGGCACGGCATCCATAATATTTCGGTATATTAAATAATATTAATAGTGCCGTGCCCTTGTCCTCATTGGATATTATTCAACCCAAACTATGGTTTTCCCAAGAGATGTGGTTTAATTTAGACCCCTTTGAAACTGATAATTCCGTGTAAATAAATTGATGAAAATTACATGAACTAATTCTTTTGAGAGAATTTATTAAGGAGAATTGTTGCAAAATATTAAATAGTGATTAAGAACTGCATGTACCAAAATGTATGAAAGAAAATTTCATTGGTTTTCCCTTCTACATTCCGTGTACCGCATTCTATTTTCAAGCTAGTCATGTCTGGAGAGTAATTAGTGGTATTACAAGTCCCCCGTCCTCAGTCAAGCCATCAGCCTCAACAGGGCAATAGTAGTCAAAAATCGAGTGCCCAGGATTTTACCTTTGCACAACGTCACATTGGTCCTGATTCCCATGATACCCAGAAAATGCTGGGAGTATTAGGACTGGCAAGTTTAAATGACTTGATTGACAAAACTGTGCCACAAGCTATCCGGCTTCCTCGTTCTCTCAAGTTACCAGCAGCATTAAGTGAGTATGCTGCATTAGGGAAGTTAAAAGAAATAGCTTCTCAAAATCAGGTTTTTCGCTCATTTATTGGCATGGGATATTACGACTGTATTACCCCCACGGTAATTCAGCGCAATATCCTGGAAAATCCCGGTTGGTACACTGCATATACTCCCTATCAGCCAGAAATTGCCCAAGGAAGACTAGAAGCGTTGTTAAATTTCCAAACCATGGTGATTGATTTAACTGGATTGGAAATCGCTAATGCTTCCCTATTAGATGAAGGAACAGCAGCAGCAGAAGCCATGAGCATGAGCTATGGCGTTACCAAAACCAAGGCTAATGGTTTCTTTGTTTCCCAAGATTGTCATCCCCAAACCATCGACGTGTTAAAGACCCGTGCCAGACCTTTGGGGATTAATATTATTGTGGGTAACCATCAAAGTTTTGATTTTTCCCAACCAATATTTGGGGCAATTTTACAATATCCTGCCACTGACGGCACCATTTACGACTACCGCGCTTTTGTAGAAAAAGCCCATGCTGAGGGTGCATTGGTAACGGTAGCCGCAGATCCTCTAAGTTTAACTTTACTCACGCCCCCCGGTGAATTTGGTGCTGATATCGCCGTAGGTAGTACCCAACGCTTTGGTGTTCCCATGGGATATGGGGGACCCCACGCCGCTTACTTTGCCACCAAGGAAAAGTATAAGCGCCAGGTTCCTGGAAGAGTTGTGGGTGTATCGAAAGATGCCCAAGGTAACCCAGCATATCGTTTATCCTTGCAAACCAGGGAACAACATATCCGTCGGGAAAAAGCTACCAGCAATATTTGTACAGCCCAGGTATTGCTAGGAGTGATAGCAAGTATGTATGCTGTTTATCATGGTCCTGGTGGATTAAAAGCGATCGCTCAAAATATCCACCAGCAAACTGCGATTCTGGCAGAGGGTTTAAAGCAACTTGGTTACAGCATCACCAATGAATATTTCTTTGATACCCTGCGGGTAAATGTGGCAAACCGCACTATGAAAAATATTCTCGCCGCTTGTGAATTACAAAACATTAATCTACGCATTTTTGATAACAATAGTGTAGGTATTTCCCTGGATGAAACTACTACCACTGAAGACATCCAAGATATATTAAACATTTTTGCAGGTAGTTCCCCCACTCCTGCCACTTCTTTGACTCCCCCCACTTCATTACCTCCCAACCTCTCCCGAGAAAGTAGTTACCTTACCCATCCCGTATTCAACAGCTACCACTCGGAAACAGAGCTATTGCGCTACCTGCACAAATTGGAATCTAAAGATTTGTCCCTAACGACATCCATGATTCCCTTGGGTTCCTGTACCATGAAACTCAACGCCACATCGGAAATGATACCCGTAACTTGG
>JASJCX010000258.1 GCA_030065255.1 Calothrix sp. MO_167.B42
TCATCTAAATCAAATCCTGGCTCAATATCAAACTGATAATTTTCCCAATGGCATCGAGAACTCTCAATAGCATCTGTAATGGGCATTTGCCAATCAATTAAATTAGAAATTACTTGCAAAATTGCTGTACGAATTCTATTAGAACCACCAGAACCTAAGACAATTTCTGGGTTACCATTTTTGAGTAAAATTGTGGGAGACATCATGGAAGAAATACGTTGATTTTCTTGCCATTGATGAAAGCCATAGGGATTTAAATCCGCTTCACCCAACATATTATTCACCATAATCTCCGTCCCTGGAATTATATAACCAGAACCTTCCCCATTTGATGTGGTAACTGAAGCAGCATTACCTTCCCCATCCATGACACTAATATGAGTTGTACTCCCCCATTTATTAATCAAATTATTTTTAGCTAAAAATTCTTCTGGAAAAACTAGTTGATGATATTCATTTTCCCTTGCTTGATTGGTTAAATGCATCACTTGCGCTAACATTTGTAAATGAGAGCGATCGCCAAACTTAATATCATCAAAATTAATCCTAGATAATAGCTCCAAACTAAATCCTATGAGTATACCACCTGCACTAGGAGGGGGATTTGTAATTATGGTATAATCCCGATAATTAATTGTTAAGGGTTGGCGATTGATAACTCGGTAATTTTGTAAATCTTCTCTAGTTAAATAACCACCATTTTCCTGGCAATCTTGGACAATTTTTTCGGCAATATCCCCAGCATAAAAATATTCTACTCCTTTGGCAACTAAATCCCTCAAAATAGCAGCCAAGTCCTTCAATATTAGGATTTCTCCTGACTTTTTTAAATTGCCATTGGGTGCGTATATTCTTCTGGATTCTGCTGAAGCAAAAATAATTGGTTTGAGAAGTTGCAAAGAATATGCCTGAAAATCATTAATTTCCAAACCATATTCGGCATATTGAATTGCTGGTTCGGCAACTACAGATAATGGTAACTTGCCTAATTTTTTGTGTACCTCAAATACTCCCCTAATATTTCCCGGTACAGCCATAGAACCTAATCCAATATGAAAGGTTTGTACCGCATCACCAAAGTTAACATTAGTGGGGTAAAAATCAACCTCATTTGTAGCTTTTTTTTGCCGTGGTGTTTGCGTAAAAAAGTCAAATAAAATACTTTCTTGATTTTTTGTATGGGCTAAAAAAAATCCTCCACCAGCAATAGATGTCAGCATGGGTTCAGCCACAAAAGAAGCTAAAATTGCTGCAACTGCTCCATCAAAGGCATTGCCTCCCATATTTAGGATTTCGATACCGGCTTCAGCTGTTTTTTCATGTCCGGCAGCCACCACGCCACGATTTTTTTGAACCATGTTTTTGTGAATTTTACTATCAATTACAGTTTTTGGTTTTATTAAACTTAATTCTTAAATTTTTATAAATTAATTTAGCCAAATTTATGACTACAAAGAGATGATAAAAAGTGCCTACCCTTACATAAAATTTAATGTTATACAACCGTAAAAATCCTTACAGAGCAAAAAAATAAAATGTAATTAAAATTAACAAAAAACAAAAAAAATTAAATGGCTTCTAGTTTTTTTTGTGCGATAAATATTACATGGAATATGCATAATTTTGGATGTGCTAAAAAGTTAGAAATAGAATCTCGCAACTGACAAAAAAATGTTCCAGGTCTAAAGCCTTAAAAACACCACGAGAGATTAGGTATTTAGTAAGTCAACAATAGAAATATACAGACAGAAAAGTTTATGACTACAAATAGTGCAAGCACACCAGTACAAGAACTGAGAAAGAAATTACCTGTTTCCCTACAACGGTTAGCAGATTTAGCATACAATTACTGGTGGTCCTGGAGTAGCGATCGCGCCACCCCATTTCAAAATATTGATCCCCAAGAATGGGAAAAATGCGGGCATAATCCAGTCACTATTTTAAAATCAGCCAAATACGAAAGACTCACCCAATTATTGGAAGATCCCAATTATGTCAAGCAAATTTCTGCCCTGGAGCAAGAATTTGATGATTATATGAATCCCCAACAGACGTGGATGAGTAGGGTTGCGCCCCAAGTTACAAAGGAGCATCCCATTGCCTATTTCTGTGCGGAATTTGGTATCCATGAATCCCTACCGATTTATTCTGGGGGTTTGGGGATCTTAGCAGGGGATCACCTCAAATCTGCATCGGATTTAGGTTTACCTCTAGTAGGTGTAGGCTTATTGTATCGTCAAGGTTACTTCCGCCAACGTTTAAACCTAGAAGGTTGGCAAGAAGATTATTACGTTGATAATAATTTTCATGAGATGCCCATTGAGTTGGTGAAAAATGACCACGGACATCCCTTGACCATTGAGTTAGAAATTCGCCAAAGAATGGTGAAAGTGCAAATTTGGCGGGTACAGGTAGGCAGAGTTAGCCTTTACCTCCTAGATACCGATCGCCATGACAATGATCCCATAGATCGTTGGTTAACTGGACACCTATATGGTGGTAATCAGGAAACCCGCATTGCCCAGGAAGTAGTATTGGGTATTGGTGGCATTCGTGCTCTCAAAGTTTTAGGTATTCAACCCTCCGTCTATCACCTCAACGAAGGTCATGCAGCATTTTGTACCTTAGAAGTAGCAAAGCAAGAAATTGAGCGTACAGGCGAGTCATTCTATGACATTGAAGCTGATGTGCGTCAAAAATGCGTATTTACCACCCATACCCCCGTTCCCGCTGGTCATGATGTCTTTTCTTCCGACTTAATGGACTCCTTCTTTGCCCATTATTGGCATCAATTACACCTGTCTCGGGAACAATTCCTAGCATTGGGAGCCAGAAGATTGGGCGATCCCTGGGAACCATTTGGCATGACAGTATTGGCATTACGGATGTGTCGTACCTCCAACGGAGTCAGCGAATTACACGGTCAAGTTTCCCGGAAAATGTGGACTGTGTTATATCCCCGTTGCTCGGAAAACGAAGTTCCCATCGGCTATATAACCAACGGTGTCCATGCTCCTACTTGGACTGCACCCCTGATGGCAGACTTATATAACCAATACCTGGATCCAGACTGGAAAAATAATGCCATCGATCCCCAAATGTGGGCAAAGGTGGATAATATTCCCGATGGAGAATTGTGGTTGCGGCATCAAATTCTCAAAGAGCGATTAATTGCTTATACCCGTTACAAAGTGAAAAAATGTCGCCTAGAACGGGGAGAAGAGGAACATAGAATTCAAGCCACCGACTCCTTGTTAGATCCCAAGGTATTAACCATTGGATTTGCTCGACGTTTCTCTCCCTATAAGCGAGCCTACTTACTACTCCAGGATTTTGAAAGGTCTTTGCGAATTTTTGGTAACAGCCAGCGTCCCGTACAAATTGTCTTTGCAGGTAAGGCTCACCCCGCCGATGAGGAAGGAAAACGGATTATCCAACGTTTAGTAGAATGGTGCCGGCACCCAGAGCTATTAAACCGAGTGGCAATAATTGAAGATTACGATATTTACACTGGTCAAAAACTGGTACAAGGGGTTGATATCTGGTTAAATAACCCCCGTCGTCCCTTGGAAGCATCTGGTACTAGCGGTCAAAAGGTCTGCTTTAACGGTGGTATTAATTGCAGCGTCCTTGATGGTTGGTGGTGCGAAGGTTATCAATCAGGAGTTAACGGTTGGGCAATTGGTGAAGATGCTCACACCAGCGATCAGGAATTGCAGGATCGCATTGATTCTGAATCCTTGTATCACCTCCTAGAACAAGAAATTGTACCCATGTACTATAACCAAGATGCCAATGGTGTATCCCAGGGTTGGGTACAAATGATGAAGGCATCAATTAAAACCAATGCTCCATTATTTAATACTGATCGCATGATTGCCGATTACGTTTCCCAGGTTTATGTCCCTGAGATTTCCACCTCCGTCAAACCAATATTGGCAAAGGTGAACGCATAGGGAGTGAAGGAGTGAAGAATGAAGAGTGAAGAGTGAAGAGTGAAGAGTGAAGAGTGAGGGAGGGAAGAAGTGAGGGAGTGAAGAAGTTAAAACTGTCAACTGTCAACTCTTAACTCTTAACTCTTAACTCTTAACTCCCAACTCTCAACTCTTAACTCTTAACTCTTAACTTTGATTATGAGTATCTGGCAAGCTGACTTTTATCGTCGTCCCCAACCAGACAAAGAAGGACAAGTGGTATGGGATTTATTTATTTGCAATGCCAATCGCAGTTTTGAATATCAAGCCACTTGTCCCCAATCCCAAGCTAATTCCAATTGGGTGGCATCTCAATTACAATTGGCAGTTGGAAAAGCTGGTAATAAATTGCCAGATGTAATTCAAGTATTTCGTCCCCAGTCTGTAAGTTTAATAACCCAGGCAGGGATTGAATTAAGTATTAATACAGAAGCGACTCGCCGCACCCCGGCATTAAAGCAGTGGTTACAGGAAAAACAAATTCCGATTAATTTAGAAAAACCACCTCCCGTTCCCTTACCAGAAAACCTCTGGGGGGAAGAATGGCGTTTTGGTAGTATTCCTGGTGGGGATTTAGTGGATGTATTTGCACAGCGTCCCATTCCCATAATGTCCATGCCAGAATTTTTGTTACCCATGAATTTGGGTTTAGCTTCTAACCAACAGATTCCTGGTATTGTTATTTATGGTGGCAAGCGATCGCTCATTTTAGCCAGGTGGTTACAATCAGCTAGTCCCGTAAGCATTAACTACATTCCCGGGGAACCTGATGGTTTGGTATTAGAAGGGGGTTTAGTAGACAGGTGGGTGATTGCGACTTTCGAGGATGAAGAGGTAAAAACCGCAGCTCAAACATACCAACAGCGACAACAACATAGTCAAGGATTGCATTTTTTATTAGTGCAGCCCGATGACTCGGGGATGACTTATAGTGGTTTGTGGCTGTTAAAGCCAGAAAGTTAATTTGTTGGTAGAAAAAATGAAAATACAACGAAAAAAATACTTATTCCTGGCTTGCTTATTGGGTGTAGTGATTTCTTTCACCACTTTACACCAGCCATCTCTAGCTGAAAAACAACCCCCTGCAAATATTTCAGCCCTGGAAATATTTCGCAATGCCTACAATAATCGTTACACCTGGGATGATAATTTTCCTGGTTACACAGCCGCAGTCAAAGTTGAACAAGATGGGAAAATTGACAACGGTACAGTTAGTATCAATTCAGACTTAACTGTAGATGTAAAGGGGATTAAATCCGACAGTGCCCGTGAGGCAGTGGATCAGCAATTACGGATGATAATTATCCATCGTCGTCGCACTCCTTTTGAAGTAGCCCATAAAAATCACACCTACAAACTACTCAAGAACTATGATGACGGGACGGCGGAAATTTTAGAACAGGGAAAATCTACTGAAGCTCGTTATAAAGTTCGTGACAAGCAAATTATCCAAGTTAACCGTAAGTTAGGAGATACATATGTAACTGTTGACTTGTTAAATTTACTCGATATGGAAAAAAGTTACATTGCCACAGGCTATAATACCGCTTTCCGCCAAATCGAGTCTCAAAAATTTCTCGGGGAAATGAAGTCTGAAGATAGTTACGAAAAAGTAGGCGACTATTATTTGTTGAATAAGCAGATAACTGAAGAATTGCCAGCAGGACAAGCACAAAAAACTCGTATCGTCACGGAATTTAAAGATATCCAGTTATTACCAACAAAACAATCATAATCAAAACTTTGCATACTTTGTGTATCCGCGTCCTTGGGTGAGATTCTCAAATCCCAAATCAACAACAGATAATCTCATACCATTTTGCAGCAAGAATGGGACAGATGGGTAGGGGCACGGCATCGATAATTTTATAATTCAAAAATTATCGATGCCGTGCTCTGACGAATATAGGCAAATTCAATTGAGGACGATCTGCCCTCTGATTTTCTTGGTAATATAAGAATATATACGGTAAGTTCCCGCATTCGGAAATAGTTAGACGCGCTCAGAAAAAGTCCTGCTCTTGGGTTGGAATGGTAAGACATAGCCATCAAAGGGAGAAAGCAGTATGGGTCACAAATCTACAGAAAAAAATCCAAAAGTGAGAGCAACATCTGCTATCTGGGGCTGTGCTATTGGTATGCTAGGCGTGTGTATCCCCTTAGTTGTGCTCACCGAGACTGGAATTATATTGCCCCTTCTGGTGATTCTGGGTACTGGCGGTGGGACAGCAGCAGTATGGTTTGCACCCGATAAACGCCAGCAAGAAGAGGCTTCTTTAACTCAGACAGTGAAGGCGTTGGAGGAACGGGTGATGAATCTAGAGACAATTTACACCAGCCTTCCAGGTACCACACAACCCTTTTCACTGCCAGAAACAAAAGACCATCTTTGAGGTGTAAATTCATTCTCATTGCAAATTTAATACATAATCGGTGCGGGTACTCCCAGACCTACATATTAAAAAATAGGGTGAGTATATAAACTCACCCTGAAAGAAATTATTTAGTTTGTTTATACCCATCCCACAAAATCAATCTCAACGATTTCAATTAGATGGTAGTACACAAACATTAACTTGACCGTTTTACCACAAAGCACGAATTGGTTCGTTAGTTGGATTTACTTCAGTAATAGGACTTTCTGTGCTGCTACTAGTACCTGGTGTTGTTCCAGGAGTATTATTAGTGGGAGTATTATTTTGTGCTACATCACTGGAATTAGCATTAGCAGGTGTTTCCTTAGTGGCAGTGCTGTTAACATTAATATTAGCTGGTAATACTCGTGAAGCTTTACCGCCAATATCCTTATTTGCATTTTGTTGGCCATCCATAGGGAAAGTAATACCTAACAAAGTACCCATCAAAATTGCCAAGCCACCAGCCATTAAAATTAGAGGTGTCCATCTACCCATATGATTTTTCTCCGTTTTCTGAGTTTTCTCCGTCTTCAGCCCTTGGTTTCCATACTATTTGAGAACCCTGTCCCCAAAATCCCTCAAATTTAGTCACTCTCACATCACCTAAAACCTTAGTTTGACAGGCTAAACGCAGGTCTTTTGTAGGAGAATGGGGAGGTAGGGAACACCGCGTTCTATCGCGCCAATTTGCGGGTGATACTTCGCCTTCTATATGAACTGCACAAGTACCACAACTGCCAATTCCCCGACAATTGATTAATCTAGACTTACCGTTATAGAGATCGATACCATTTTCTAGCAAAATTTTACGTAAATTGACTCCGCGATCGCACTCAATTTTCTTACCTTGAGCTAATATCTTGGGCATAATATGCAAATTCCAAATCGGCGTTTTGTTTTATTTTTACCCATACCTAATAAATTTGTCTTACAAATCCCAGTCTTATGTTCGTAAATAAAGCACCCCAAATTTGGATCTACGACACCACACTACGGGATGGCACGCAACGGGAAGGTTTGTCGGTGTCGATTGAAGATAAGTTACGTATCGCCCGGAGGCTAGATCGACTGGGAGTACCGTTCATTGAAGGCGGTTGGCCCGGTGCAAATCCCAAAGATGTACAATTTTTCTGGCAGCTGCAAGAGGAACCCCTCCAACAAGCGGAAATTGTCGCTTTCTGCTCCACTAGACGACCCCACTCTAAAGCAGTAGATGAGCCAATGTTACAAGCAATTCTTGCGGCTGGCACCCGTTGGGTGACAGTTTTTGGCAAGTCTTGGGATTTACACGTCACTGAAGGACTCAAGACCACTTTAGCAGAAAATTTAGAGATGATCCGTGATACCATTGAGTATCTTCAAAGTCAAGGTCGTCGCGCGATTTACGATGCAGAGCACTGGTTTGATGGTTATAAACAAAATCCAGAGTACGCTCTGGAAACATTAGAAGTGGCAGTTGCATCTGGTGCTGAATGGATCGTCCTATGTGACACTAATGGCGGTACTTTACCTCATGAAGTGACTCAAATTGTTGCCGATGTGGCAACATTTCTGCCCCAAAATACTCAACTAGGAATCCACACCCACAATGATGGGGAGTTGGCGGTGGCTAATGCTTTGGCTGGGGTGATGGCGGGGGTAAGTATGGTGCAAGGCACAATCAATGGCTATGGAGAACGTTGTGGCAATGCTAATCTCTGTTCTTTAATCCCCAATTTGCAGTTAAAGTTGGGTTATGAATGTATTGACACGGAACAAATTTCTCAACTGGTAGACACCAGCCGATTCATCAGTGAAGTGGTGAATCTTGCTCCTGACGAGCATGCACCTTTTGTGGGACGTTCGGCATTTGCCCATAAAGGTGGCATTCACGTCTCAGCAGTGGAACGAAATCCTTTAACCTATGAACATATCCAACCGGAGAAAGTCGGAAATTGTCGGCGGATTGTGATTTCTGAACAATCGGGAGTTAGTAATGTGCTGGCCAAGGCTCGTTCCTTTGGTATGGAATTAGATAAGCACCACCCAGCCACCCGTAGAATTTTAGAACGTCTCAAAGAGTTGGAAAGTGAAGGATACCAGTTTGAAGCAGCAGAAGCCAGTTTTGAATTATTAATGCGGGAAGCTTTGGGTAGTCGTCAACACTTTTTTCAAATTAAGGGCTTTCAAGTCCATTGCGATTTGGCCAAGGGGAAGGAAAATACTAATGCCTTAGCCACGGTGAAAATCACTGTCAATGGTCAACATATTTTAGAAGCCGCAGAAGCAATTGGTCCTGTGGCTGCGTTAGATAAGGCATTACGTAAAGCTTTAGTCAATTTTTACCCCGAAATAGCCGCTTTTGAGTTAGTAGATTATAAAGTGCGGATTCTCAATGGACATACGGGAACAGCCGCCACCACTAGGGTTTTGCTGGAGTCCCGCAATAACCAACAGCGTTGGACAACCGTAGGGGTATCAAATAATATTTTGGAGGCTTCCTATCAAGCGGTGGTGGAAGGCTTGGAATATGGATTGCTCTTGGATTTAATCGCGGCGAAATCTAGAGCGAAAAGTACACACTAATATTTAGTGAAATTATAAATTATATGTAGCACTCCTAAATCATTTGTGAAAAGTTAGATCCCCGACTTTTCTGTAAAAGTCAGGGATCTGGACTTCTCCATTTTTACAAATCAAATAGGATTGCTATAGTGCATTTGCACAGCATCATAGAAAAGTAATCTAACAAACGGTGATAATGTTGTGTTACTCTTCATCAAGCATGCTGAATTACAAATGAGCATTAAAAATTTGCCAAAATAATTTTCTAATGACAGAAGAAATAACGGAATATGACAGTCCTTGGAAAGAAATTATTGAAGACTTCTTCCCTAATTTTTTGGAATTCTTTTTTGTAGAAGCATACGCTGTAATTGACTGGGCAAAACCCTACGAGTTTCTCGATACCGAACTACAACAACTAGAACCAGATGCAGAAATTGGCAAACGTCTAGTTGATAAAGTCGCCAAAGTTTATCTACTTGATGGAGAAGAAGCTTGGGTTTTAACTCATGTTGAAGTTCAAAGTCAATATGACAAAAGATTTGCAGAGCGTATGTATACCTATAATTATCGCCTATTCGACCGTCATAAAAAACGAGTCATCAGTCTAGCTGTACTAGCAGATGAACAGCCAAATTGGCGACCAAACCATTATGATTATTCTTTAGGTGGGTGTCGCGTCAGTTTAGAATTTCCCATTATTAAATTATTAGACTATGAAGCACAATGGCAAAGTTTAGAGCAAACAAAAAACCCTTTTGGTATAGTTGTCATGGCACATTTGCAAACCAAAGCTACCAAACAGAATCCACAAAGTAGGTTACACTGGAAGCTAAGAATAGTACGAATGTTATTTGCAAAAGGCTATAACCGCGAACAAATTATTGGGTTATTTCGATTTATTGACTGGATAATGATGTTGCCAGAAGAACTAGCGAATAACTTTAAAACAGAATTAAGACGGGAGGAGCAAGCTGATATCATGCGTTATGTAACTAGTATTGAGCGGTTAGCAAAACAGGAAGGAATACAAGAAGGAAGACAAGAAGGAAGACAAGAAGGAATACAAGAAGGAATACAAGAAGGAAAAATACAGACAGCACGTGAAAACGTAATTGAAGTTCTAGAAGCGCGTTTTGGGGAAATATCAAATACGATTGTCGAAACAATAAATGATATCAATGATTTATCTGTACTCAAAGCATTGCTTAAAGATGCGATCGCAATTCCTTCAACTGATGCATTTTCACAGCTACTTTCATCAGTAGCATAATTATATCATGTCCGGGGGCATACCCATAGTATGTCATTGCGAGTGGAACGAAGTGAAACGACGCAATCACAAGGTCTTTGGGATTGCTTCCCTACTCTGCGAGAACGCTTTCAGCGAAC
>JASJCX010000259.1 GCA_030065255.1 Calothrix sp. MO_167.B42
CGTTCGGACTTCGGCGTGAGCTCAGACGTTCGGCGAAGCTCAGTCGAGCCGTCGAACGCTGAGCTCACGGCCGAAGCCTGCCCCTTGCCTCCTTCCCCGGGTGCCCAGATCCCCGACTTCTTAAAGAAGTCGGGGATCTAATTTTTCACGTTTTTTGAGTTTAATAACTTATTGACATGAGCAAATTGTTATGATTTTAATACACAATTGTTCCATATTTATCAGTTTCTATACGTAACTTTTTAATATTGAGTGAGGAAAGATAAAAAAAAGATTGCGATTCCTAGAAAATGGTTATAAATTATTATATATAGATGGACTATTTAGAAAAAAAATAGTCCCTATAATGTAAATCCGACCCAAGTAAAGATGCCCAAAACAAAGCTGAGAGTTTATGTAAAAATCTAACAACCCCCGAGATATATTTTCGTTAGATCAAGCATGAATCATAGACTTGAAATCATATAGATTAATTGTCTAAAACTTCAGTTATGTATTTCTACACAATAGTAATTTTTGGGTATACAAACTCAATCAGATATTGAGAAGATTGAGTTTGACTGTGTGTGTAAAGCATTGTGCCAATCAATGAGGTACAAAATCAATTATTTAAACCCTTGTGGGATAGATATCATTGTCTAGATAACTGTGCTTCACAAAAATGAAATCAGTTATATGCAAGATACATAAAGCCTATTCAGGGAAATTTATTTTGCCAAGAATTAGTAAGGGAGAGTAGAGGGAATATGGAATAGAAAAATTTTAGGTAAATCACCTGACATTTCGGGAATTATAGGTTACAAAATTAAAGTGTTTAATTAGTGATTTATGTACCATTAAATTCAGATAGATGCTGGCTATAATTAAGATTTTAGCAGCATATAACTAACGATTTACGTAATTCATAAATGTCCTAATTAAACAAGGATATAAATAACAATATGGTAGTCATGATATCGCAGATGTATCTACCTAAAAAATAGGGCCTAAAATAGAGGTATTCTGACAATGCAATTAAACGAAGTGGCAACATATCAAGGCTTAGATTTAGATAAAGATGCCTGGGAAGAACTTGAAAAGTCTATTATCTATTATCAAGGTCATCCTGTAGGTACGGTAGCGGCTTTAGATAATACCGTAGATGCACTAAATTATGACCAGTGCTTCATTCGTGATTTTGTGCCCTCTGCCTTACTATTTTTGATGAAAGGAAGGACAGAAATTGTTCATAATTTTCTGGAGGAAACTTTAAAGTTACAGCCAAAAGAAGATCAGTTGGATGCTTATAAACCAGGTAGAGGTTTAATGCCTGCCAGTTTTAAGGTTTTATCCAATGAAGCTGAAGAATATCTAGAGGCGGATTTTGGCGAACACGCAATTGCTAGGGTTACTCCGGTGGATTCTTCCTTGTGGTGGATAATTTTATTGCGTGCTTATGTAGTCGCAACTAAGGATTATTCCCTGGCATACCGAGATGATTTTCAACAGGGTATTCGGTTAATTCTGGAGCTTTGTTTGGCAGCTCGTTTTGATATGTATCCCACCCTGTTGGTTCCCGATGGATCCTGTATGATTGATCGTCGTCTGGGTATTTACGGTCATCCATTGGAGATTCAGTCCTTATTTTATGCTGCATTGCGAGCATCCCGCGAATTGTTAATTTGTCAAGGAAATCAAGACCTTGTAACTGCCATTGATAATCGCTTACCTGTGTTAATTGCTCATATTCGCAAGCATTATTGGATTGATTTTCGCCGCTTGAATGCCATTTATCGCTACAAAGGAGAAGAGTATGGTAAGGATGCGGTGAATCAGTTTAATATTTATGTTGATTCCTTGCCCCATTATGAGTTAGCTAGATGGTTGCCCAAAGGAGGTGGTTATCTGGCGGGTAATGTGGGATCATCACAATTGGATACCCGTTTCTTTTCCCTGGGTAACTTAATGGCCATCGTTACTGATTTGGCTACGGAGGAGCAGTCCCAAGCTATTATGACTCTGGTGGATCAAAGGTGGGAAGATTTGGTGGGAGATATGCCCATGAAAATCACCTTTCCAGCCTTAGAAAATGAGGAATATAAGAATATTACAGGTTGTGACCCCAAAAATATTCCTTGGTCTTATCATAATGCTGGCAGCTGGCCTGTGTTAACCTGGGTACTGGCTGCTGCTTCTGTGAAAACCAATAGAACTGAACTAGCACAAGCAGCAATCTCTATTGCCCAAGAAAGACTGCAAGAGGATGAATGGCCGGAGTATTATGATGGTAAAAAGGGCAAACTAATTGGTAAGCAGTCCCGCAAGTATCAAGTTTGGAGTATTGTCGGATTCTTGTTGGCAAAGGAAATACTGAAGAATCCCCAACATTTACCTTTAATTAGCTTCAAGCCATTTACTGCTGAACAGGTTTCTAGGGCATGTGAGTTCAAAATTGATAGTTTTGATGCTTAGATTTTTTGGGTGTACTCATAACTTGCACCATTCAAGAGCTAGCCCAGATGTCCGCCTAGGATTAAAATCCCAGGCTCAAAGACATGCGTCTGATAAATCAGACTGGGTAAGGCTTGCAGTGCGTTTTAACGTACTTGGTTTATTAGCCTTGAAATTTATTTCAAGGTGGGAATGTGGGCAATCACGAGATTGCTGCAAGTTATCAGTGCACCAACTCCATGCTTTAGGAAATGCTGATAAATGGGAAATACGAAGTGATGACCCATATCAAATTCCTTCTGACAATCCGAGGTAGGACGCAATGCCCTGCATTATTGAGGAGCCGTGTGAGAACAAAACTCATGCACGGTAAGAGATGGGAGTTCTGGAAGGTGACTTCCAGTTCGACTCCTAACTAGTTTTTCGCCTATTTGCAGGAACACCCTATGTTGGAAAAATTAGGATGCTCCCTAACTTTATAGCCAGAGCAGAGTATCAATAATATATTCCTACTTAATTTCTGAGCGCAGTTTCTTTCAACCACTGAACTATTGACTCTCCCATCGCTCGACCACCTCGCTCTGACCATTCTTGGCGATTGCTAACTGGAGCGTCGAGAAAATACAACTCTGCCAGGACTGCGGCGCGGACATTAGTATCCTCCGCACCAGAGAGAACTAGGAGATTAATATTGTCTTTAACACCTCTGTTGCGAATACCCAATTCTGTAGCCATAGCCCTCGACATCAAAGCAGCCAGACGGCGATCGGGGGCATCAGCTTTACTTCTATGCACTAAAACTTCTGAACCTTGGGGGTCTCTTCCTCCAGGACCATCAAAAGCATTATGGTGAACGCTACAAAATACATCAAAATCACCTGCTTGGCGACCAATGCTATACAGGTACCGTAGACTAACTTGTGGTGTATCAATTACTACACAAGGAACCCCCGCAGCCGTAATTACTTCTCGTGCAGCATTAGCAGCTATGACATTGAGGCTATATTCTGTGTCACCAGTAGGTGCGATCGCTCCTGGGTCAAATCGAGTTCCCGGACCATGACCAATTTCTAACATTACACCCCGTCCCCGGTAAATAGGATTATTATTTGGGGGTGCAACAATTACTGGAATCTCAGAACCCATGGGAGCAACATCAAACACAGTTGCGGTGGGATATTTATTGAGGAAATTAATTAGTTTGTCTTTGCGATTCCCACGAAAAATTTCTATAGGCTCCGTACCTGACATTGCCACTACCACAGGTTTACCATTACCATCGCGGAAAAACCTATAAGTATCAGCACTAGTCGAGGCATTTAGATTAGTTACAAATGAAACATCTTCAGCTAATAAATCTGTAGATTCAACACCCTCACCAACTCTAGCAACTAAAAACGTCCCAGCGCGATCGAAACGATTCAAAAATGTTACCAGTTCCATCTTTGATGAGGTTTCCAGGTTTTCTGCCAATTGACTACCAGCCATTGCTGAAACAATTGGTATACCGCTTGCACCACTGTTAAATAAGATCCAAGTAGCCACTTTGTCAGTTCTCCAAGTGTACTAAGCAAACCTTTGTACTAAAAAAAATGAAGAACGACAAGTGGGGGTAGTGTTACAGAAGCTGCGATCAGGGGCAACCTAAACAGTTTAGTTTACATGACTATGAACGGATATGGCCCAAACCATTGGTCACAAGTTAAGCCTGTATCGCAGTTGTCAACGGGATTTTAGAGGATGTTTTAAAAGTAAAAGTGAGTTTGAAATTATGCTAATCGTCTGACCATTATGCGTATCATCGCAATGTAAATAAATGTTTCCCAAGTTTCAGGTAGATGCTCATAGTGTAGAACTAAACCTCGCCAAACTACCTTTTCATGATGTCTAGTAACCATTGGGTACTAGTTAATTGTGGATATAGTAAGTCATTTATCTTACTCTTTGAGATAATATAGCCACATACTTTCCCCTTTCTTGCAATGTCTTCTCCCCGTCAATTAGCTTTTACCGCTCTACGAGATGTCCATAAGGGAGCCTATACAGATGTTGCCATCGACAGAGCATTAAAAAAGGGTAATTTAGACGATCGCAACCGTCGTTTATTCACGGATTTAGTTTATGGTAGCACCAGAAGGCAACGCACCTTAGATGCAATTATCGATCGCTTGGGTAAAAAGAAGTCCCACCAACAACCAAAGGATTTACGTACTATTCTGCATTTGGGGTTATATCAACTACGCTACCAGCAAAAAATACCCTCGGCGGCGGCTGTGAATACGACGGTGCAATTAGCCAGGGATAATGGATTTGCAGGATTAACCGGGGTTGTCAATGGTTTACTACGTCAGTATATACGCTTAAAAGAGTCATCACAAGAAATATTAAATTTACCAGAAAATCCCGTAGAACAATTGGGAATTTTACACAGCTTTCCTGACTGGATTATCCAAGTTTGGCTAGAACAACTGGGTTTTGAGCAAACAGAACAGCTATGTCAATGGATGAATAAAACTCCAAACATAGATTTACGTATCAACCCCTTGGCTACTTCTCTAGAGTCGGTGGAAGCGGCTTTTCAGGCTGTGGGAGTGGAATGTCAACGTCTACCCAATTTACCCCAAGGCCTGCGGTTAATGGGTAGTTCTGGTGCGATTCAAAATTTACCTGGTTTTAAGGAAGGTTGGTGGACTGTACAAGATAGTAGTGCCCAATTGGTGGGTTATTTACTCGATCCTCAACCGGGGGAGGTAATCATTGATGCCTGCGCTGCACCGGGGGGAAAAACCACCCATATTGCCGAACTCATGGGGGATAGAGGGAAAATTTGGGCTTGCGATCGCACTGCTTCGAGGTTACGTAAGTTACAACAAAATGCCCAACGTCTGAATTTAAAATCCATAGAAATTTGTCCGGGGGATAGCCGCAGTTTTGACCAATTTAATTGTATAGGCGATCGCGTCTTATTAGATGTACCCTGTTCGGGCTTGGGAACCTTACACCGCCATGCAGATGCTCGCTGGCGACAGACACCCCAGAAGGTGGAAGAACTAGCATTACTGCAACAAGAATTAATTACCCACGCAGCAAATTTTGTTAAGCTAGGGGGTGTGATGGTATACGCTACATGCACTCTACATTCAAGGGAAAATGAAGATGTAATCACTAATTTTTTAGCATCCCACCCCCATTGGCAAATCGAACCTTCAACAACAATATATCCCCTAGCAGCATATGCTAGTCCCCATGGTTGGCTCAAAGTATTACCCCATAAACATGATATGGATGGTTTTTTTATGGTGCGCTTAAGAAAAACAAACAATTAATAGGAAGTAGGTGTGTGATATTAGGATGGGTGGTTGATCATTTGCAAATAATAGAGATTCCCACAAAATAAAAACCCAAGTATAAAAAAGGAAAAAAAATGGTTAATAATTCTAGTGTGAAAAACTTAATCAAAATCCTCATTGGAGCAGCTTGGATTGATGGCAAAATTCAACCAGAAGAAAGACAATATTTACGTAAAGTAGCTGAGGAAAAAGGTGTAGCTAACGAGCCAGATATAAAACCTTGGCTTTATGAACTGCGGGCAGTGCAACCAGAAGAATGTTATCTCTGGGTAGGGGAGTATTTAGGAAAAAATCCTAGTCAAGAAGATTACCAAAAATTAATTCAAGCTATCAGTGGCTTAATTTATAGTGATGGAGAAGTCGCAATTGAAGAAGCAAAGTTACTGACCAAATTACAAAATTTATCAGTTGAAAAAGAATCAACTCAACCAGTTTTGAATGGTATACTCAGAAAAATTCAAAAAATGTATCGTCGCTGGGTTGAAGTGCAAAATTAACTCTAAACTATTGATTATTAAGGGAAGCAGATTAAATAATATGCTCTATTGTGACAATTGAACCTCACCTTCGCTTTTTACTACTTTTACTACGTAAAAATCCCTCTCTCTCCTTAATAAGGCTCACGTGTACACACAAGTAATTAAATTTAGCCAAGCCCTCACCTAAACGCCCCCTAACCCCCAAAATTGGGGGGACAAGAATTTCCAAAGTCCCCCAAAATTGGGGGATTTAGGGGGCATTCATAGACTGAAACGAAGATAAGTAGGACTTGTGTGTACACGTGAGCTCCTTAATAAGGAGAGGGATATCCGAAAGGACAGGGTGAGGCGAGTGTATTTTATTTTATTTTCAATCCTAATTATCTTTTTTATCTTTTCCATCCACGGGAGGAACAAAGTCAGGACGACTTTTATTCTCCCAACCGGGGGGACGCTTGGAGTTGTACCAAGCAATTGAGCCGATGGTAACCGCAGCAATAAAACCAACTACGTATACCAATGTAAAAGCTAAAGGGAAATGAGAACCTGCTGTTGCCACTCCTGTTTCCATCAATAAAGACAAGATTGTATCCTCCTGCTATAAGCAAATTTGCTTAATTAAAACATGATAAAAAAAGAATATCACTGTGACTGGGGCTATAAAAGTCCTAATTACCGAACACAGGAGTAGGCAGGGAAGGGAAGGAGTGAGGAGATGAGGAGGTGATGGGATGAGGAGTGAAGAAATTAAAACTCTTAACTCCTAACTCCTAACCGTCAACTGTCAACTGTCAACCATCAACCATCAACCATCAACTATCAACCCTAAATAGTTGCTAAAACATACTCACCTTCATTCACAGCTTGATTAGTGGAGATATCGTATACTAACCCATCGTGTTCGGCAACAATATTCATCACCGTTGGTAATTTTCCCTCTTTATTAAAGCTGAGAATTTGATAAAGTATATCTCCGGTTTTCACTTCCCCAGCCAACTCTACCCGTGATTGAATCATTCCACCCCTGGGAGCATAATATCTGGTGTCATGACTTCTAGATTTTAAACTCATGGTGCTAGAATTGCTATTTCTGGGAGAATCTTGGGGTGTTTGTATGACTCCCTTATATCGCAAATAATTTTTTACACCCCACACACCCATAGCCACAGATTCTGGATTAATCTGCATTCCTGCTCCTAGTTCAAATGTCCATGCTTCCACATCAAACTGGATATTCCTCCCTAAACTTTGAAAAGCTGACTCCAAGGCTAACCATGGCTTGATAAATGCTTCGTCAAATGCATCACCATCGTATTTATCCAGTAGAATGCCAAAATCCAGTTCAAAATATTTTGCACTATTGTGGCGATTGCGGAAATAATAAAGATAGGTTAAGCCTTGATTGGTGGAACTGTGTAAATCAATTAAATAATCAGCATCAATACTCAAAGACTGTAATTGAGAACGATACTTATCTGTATATGCTACGCCCCGACTTTGTGTAGTTGAATTTGCAGCAGTAAATTTTTCCTTTATTTGACGCAGATAATTATCCCTAATTACCTCTACTGAAAACTGGAGCTGAGATTGTACAAATGCGGATAAATCACCTGTTTCCCTTTCATAGTCCCAAAAAATGCGGTTCCAATCTTTGCCTTCGTAAGTGCAATATCTTCCAGAAGCAAAGTGATGGGAACGTTCGTTAGTACCTATGGGATTGCAAACTGGAACTAGCCAAATTTCTCCCACTAAATCTGTATTTTTGATCGTCTGTAAAAATTCTATTAGTTGGTAAATAACGGTATTTCCCGCTATTTCTGCCCCGTGGAGATTTGATTGAATATAAACTTTTTTACCGGGTTGGGAACCCCGAAATTTGTAGACTTGCAGGGAAAGATAATCTCCTGAAGCCATTTGACGTAAGGGAATAGTAATAATTTCAGGAACCATTGACAAACCAGCCAGTTTTTACCATCCACCATATACTATAAAGGACTTAATCAAACCAAAAAATTTTTCTTCGTAAAGTTTTGCTGCAGGAAAGAGATTGAGATTTTTTCCAGAAGAGGGGGACAGTTTGACTCTCTTTTTTTCTATTATTTTTATAGCGTTTCTTACTCTAATGAGGTACACCCAAGTTACTAGGTAAAATTGAACATAAAACCTCACCCCGCCTGAGGTTACCCCTCTCCTTAATAAGGAGAGGGGCTGGGGGTGAGGTTCAATAAGGAGAGGGGCTGGGGGTGAGGTTCGCCTCTTACATTTAATTGCACCTACCTACTTATATATTTTCCATCCAAGTAATCAAAATTAATCATCTTTGAAAGCGTACTTCACCAGGGTGAGAATTGCCATATTAGAGAAAATTACAGATGCAATAATTTTCAACCTAAAATTCTAATTCCCTTGCACTTATGTCCCAAAAAATAGCCCTTATGCATTGAATAGCACTAAGAAATTAAGGCGCGGACATTTATAAATCCTAAAACCCTTGATAGCCTGCCGTTCCCTGTCCCCGTTCGGCTGAGCTCACGGTCGAAGCCTGTCCCCTGTCCCCTATTCCCTAGCGCATAGTGCTATAAATCAATATTTTATAGTTATTCAGCAGACCATAGCTAGATTCAAAAATTGTTTCTTTTTTTTATGTCTTCATAGTTATAAAATGGGGATAATAGTAATTCAGGACTAAAGCTGCGTGTCAAAATTAGTGGTTGGTGCGTGGCGTTATATCAAATCCGGTTACATCGGAATGATAAAAAACCACTCCAGGCACAACAGAGCGCAGAGGAAGAGGGAGAAGAAGGAAATTTAAATAATTCCGATACAAACAGAAATGATATTATAAGTCTGATTACTATGTTCAAATATTATCGTCGCGTCACACAACGGCAATAATGTGGTCAGAAAATCTACACCGCATTTTGCCTCCCCTACACCAAAAAATATGCCAGTTGCCTAAGTCCTATAATTCTAGGGAGAAAATTACTGAAGGGAGTATCATGCAACATCATCTAATATTAACCAATGGGCGCAGTGGTAGTAACTATTTACGCAGTCTTCTTAATCAACATCCTCAAGTTGTTAATTATGGAGAAGTTTTAGGAGATTGGACTATACCTTATAAGCTTCGTAAACAATTGGGATTAGGAGGCGATTCTCCCGAATCTTATCTCGATTATATTTATAGTAGCCAAGTCTTTTTTTACTTAGCTCAGATTTATTCTGCATACTCTAAAATTACCAAAAAAGAAAAAATAAACTTCAAAAATATTAATCAAGTAGCAACTCTAGGAATTAAGGATTTTAGTATTAATTTTGTCAGAAAAAATCTAGAACACTACCTGAAAGAAAGGGAAGATATTTTAGTTATAAACCTCTTTCGTAGAAACTCTCTCAAAAGATTAATTTCATTACAATCTATGCAACTAAGTGGTGTAGTTGAAGTAAGGGGTAATGGTGCAAAAGTTAAAAGGAAGGTTTATTTACCAATTGATAATCTTTTGCCGCAGTTAGAAATATTTGAAGCAGAAAAGAACCAACAATTTGATTTACTTAAGGAAATCGAACAAAAGAGAATTCTAAATATTGCTTATGAGGATTATTTCTCGTCTGCTAAATCTCAAGAACAGTACAATCATGAAATTTTTGAATTTTTAGGAGTTCCTGAAATGAAAGTTAAGAGCAACCACTCTCGTATTTTACCAGATAAAGTTTCTGAAAAACTAGAAAATTATGAAGCAGTTGTTCAAACTTTAAATGGAACTGAGTATGAAGTTTACTTACTCAATTGAAAATATTAAATGCTCTTTTAAAACTATTGTCCCAAACTAAAATCATTCTTCTTCATGTTCCAATAAGTCTGCTTTTAAATCATTAACATTCCCTCGTTGAGCTGTTCCGTTCTCCAAAGCTTTTAACGTTGCTTGAGCATTATTAGCAATGTCAGAACGTCGTTTTTTAATCCTTCTTTTTTGGATTAATTATCGAACCTACGCAATTACGGCGCGGACATTTTTGAAGAACCAAATCTATTACCAGTAAACTTATTACTTATTACTTATTACTTATTACTTATTACTTATTACTTATTACTTATTACTTATTACTTATTACTTATTACTTATTACTTATTACTTATTA
>JASJCX010000260.1 GCA_030065255.1 Calothrix sp. MO_167.B42
CCCCAACCTAAACGAAAAATAAGGGTTTTTGGAGTGCTATTATTCTCCTTTTGTACCCTCAAAACCCTATTAAATCCTTGGGTGAGGGGTCAGATACACTATTCGCCAACGGTATCTTATTAAGGAGAGGGTAAGAGAGGGTTGGGGTGAATCAAGCATAAATTATAAGTAATTAAGTTAACATGACATTACAGCATATTTTATCTTAGTGAAGTACATCCAGACGGGCAGGGATGCCCATCCCATAAGAACTTTTGTATGTAGCCTTGTACTTCATTTAGCTGCAAAGTGCTGTATATTTAATGTGACTGGCGTTACTTAATCCTTCTAAGTTTCATTGATGATTCGGATAGTGCAGCCACTCCATCCCAATTTTTTCACCATATTCATACCATTTTCAAACACTAATTTACCAGAACCAACAACTTCCTTATTTCCTTGTTTACAAGATATTTTTCCCTTATTTAAACCATTGGCTGCATAAGAACCTTTAGTTGCTTTATCCACACTTTGGTTCATTCCTAAAACTTTAAAAAAGGCAGTATAACAAGATTTTTCTACAGTAGGCGCACTCCATCTCCACCAATATCCACCTCGCTTAGAAGCTGCTGTGCAATAAGGTTTTTTAGGTGCTGCTGTAGCTGGATTTGTATTTAATGCTGGAGATAAAGCCACCACACCTAATAGTAAAGCTGTAGATATAACTGATTTAACTTGCATGATAATTACCTTTTGATTTGAGTATTAACTTGGTATGTCAAAGCAAAATCATGTGCTTTGTTTGTATCCAAATAATGACTCATATAAATATTGCAACCAATAGGGAAAAATCAGGTGTTTTCTACAATCAAAATATAGGTAAAAATCAGATATTATTATTTTCGTTCCAGAGGATTCTCAACCAAAGCTGTACCCGCCTTTCTTACCACTTTTATAGCACTACATAATCAAGTTAAGACATTCTTGAACCCCCAAACCTATGAACAGTAAACTTATTACTTATTACTTATAGCAATCCGATTTGATTTGTAAAAATGGAGAGGCTCAGATCCCCGACTTTTCAAAAAAGTCGGGGATCTAACTTCTCACGTTGGCGTAGCCTGCCCGCAGGGCTTATGATTTAGGATTGCTATATTACTGAGAGAGTTGCGCGTAACGCTATATATGCCCGGATACTGCATTTTTTTTTGGCGTTCCCACAGTCGTGCAAACATTGCGTAATTTTAAGAATGTTAAAGAATTAACTTCTATTGTTTACCCATTCCCAGAATATATTGAAACATTAAAGTAAGAACAACTGCGATCGCAGACCATATTTTTGTTGATTTTGAGTTAGGGGGTTGTCCAATTAACAAGCATCAATTGTTAAAGGTAACAGGTGCTTTTTTGCATAACCGCAAACCCAATGTTCCACAATACAGCGTCTGCATGGAGTGCAAGGTTCGGGGCACTGTCTGCGTCATAATTGCCCAGGGTATACCCTGTTTAGAACCTGCCCAAACTCCTAATACTAAATCCTTAAGCCAGTTTCAAACAAAGTACATAACTGGTGCAAATTAACAATTCTGTAGAATTGATTTCCTAATCATGGAGATAAACAAATGAGGATCTTCAAAAAAATAACTAAGCAGTTAAAAACAGGTGCTTTACTCATCTTTGCTTTAACCTTAGTACCCTTATTGTTAATTGGTATTCCTCCAGCATTATCAATCAACGCAATTGCAGACAAACAAATCACCATCACAGCCGATCAAATAATTGATGATGATTTGTATTTATCTGGCGAAACATTAACCATTGATGGGACAATTAAAGGTGATGCAGTGCTATCTGGTAAAATAATTACTGTTAACGGTACAGTTGATGGCGACTTAATTGCTGCTGGTCAAACAATAACTATCAATGGTACAGTCAAAGATGATGTTCGCATTGCTGGACAAGTATTGACAATCGACAGCAAAGCCCAAATAATTGATGACTTAATTGCTGCTGGTGCAAGCTTGGAAAATAAAGCAGGTAGTACGGTTGGTGGTGATGTGAACTTTGCTGGCGCTCAAGCTTTACTCGCTGGTACAGTCAATCAAAGCGTTTCGGGAGCGATGAACTCCTTAGAATTGCGTGGTGCAGTTGGACAAAATATGCAAGTTGTTGCAATTGGCGAACCCAATCCATTGCAAATACCCTTTATCCCCAAAGCACCAGTCCCTATCCCTGAAATTCCTGAAGGTTTAACTATTCAAGATACAGCGAAAATCGGTGGCAAACTTACTTACCAATCAACCAAAGAAGCGCAAGTTAGCCAACAAGCACAAATAGTTGGTGGTACAGTACGGGAAGAATTGCAGTATAAAGGAGAACGCAAAGCCGGTTGGCATGGATTTACCCCAGCACAAACCCCAGGAGGAATCTTACTCCAACAATTGCAACGGTTAGTTGCATTACTATTAATTGGTTGGTTATTGCTGCGGTTCGTTCCGACTTGGACCCAAGGTTTGACAGCAACCCTACAAGCCAAACCAATGCCTAGTTTAGGATGGGGTTTAGTTACCTTTATTGGTGTTTTGGCGGCCATAATAATTGTGCCAATTATCACTTTCTTATTTAGTGGGTTACTGGCTTTTGTCTTACCTAGCTTAATTCTGCCTATATTTGGCATTGGTATTCTGCTTACTGCCTGCATTGGTATTGCATTTGCAATTTTTGCAACTTATGTACCGCAGATTATCATCAGTTTCTTAGGTGGACAATGGTTAATGGAACATTTACGACCAAATCAAGTAACAGGAAGAATGATTTCCCTTTTTGCTGGTTTAGTGGTACTTATATTATTAACTGCTATACCCGTATTTGGAGGTATTTTAGAGTTAATTATTGTCCTCATGGGTTTGGGTGTAGTTTGGTTACGGAGAAAACAGGAAATATATCAAAAAAGAACCATGGTATTGCAAGATTAATTCCTATTTAATCAGTGGAAGTGGGTAAATGCAAAACGCACCACCAAAAGTAATTTTTCAGATCCAAGAAATCACCAAAGTTTACCATATGGGTGAGGTGGAAGTAACAGCCCTGCATGGAGTTAACCTCAATCTTTATCAAGGGGAATTAGTAGTTTTACTCGGTCCTTCGGGAAGTGGAAAATCAACCTTACTTAATATCCTCGGTGGATTGGATATACCTTCTAGCGGTCATATTTTCTTTCACCAGCGAGATTTAACCCACGCTAATGATGCTGTTCTCACTCGTTTCCGTCGTGAATGTGTCGGCTTTATTTTCCAGTTCTATAACTTGATCCCTAGTCTCACAGCCCGAGAGAATGTTGCCCTGGTTACGGAAATTGCCTCCCATCCCATGAATCCAGAATCAGCATTAGAACTAGTAGGTTTGCACCAGAGGTTAAACCACTTCCCATCCCAGATGTCCGGGGGAGAACAACAAAGAGTTGCCATCGCCCGGGCTATTGCCAAAAATCCGGAGGTGTTGCTGTGCGATGAACCTACTGGTGCCCTTGACTTTCAAACTGGTAAACTAGTATTAGAAGCATTAGAACGAATCAACCGCGAACTGGGAACCATGACGGCAGTAATTACCCATAATGCCGGAATTGCAGCTATGGCTGATAGGGTAATCACCATGCGTAGTGGTGAGATTACTAGTATTCATTGCAACGAACAAAAAGTAGAACCCGCAGAATTGGAATGGTGAGAAAGAGTTGATAGTTGACAGTTGACAGTTGACAGTTGACAGATAGGAGTGAAGAGTTAAGAGTTAGGAGTTATATCAAGTTAGCTTAATTACTTATAATTTCTGCTTGATTTACCCCAACCCTCTCTTACCCTCTCCTTAATAGGTCGAGGGTGCCGCAGGCGGGTGAGGTTTTATAAGTATTCATCCGCACATGATATTAGGGGTTAATTGTGGCACTATCAACTATCAACTATCAACCATCAACCATCAACCATCAACTATCCGTGTCATCAGTGTCATCCATTTAATCCGTGTTCAGAGATGAAAGCACTCGATAAAAAACTATTACGAGATATCTTACACTGGCGCGGTCAAATAATTGCGATCGCTTTAGTTGTCGCCTGCGGCATAGCCAGTTTTGTCAGTATGTTAAGTGCTTACGAATCCTTACAACTTTCCCAAGCAACCTATTACAGTAATTACCGATTTGCAGATGTTTTTGTCGAGTTAAAACGAGCACCACAAAGCCTCGCCAGGAAAATTGACGATATTCCGGGGGTTGCACGGATGCAAACCAGGGTTGTTATGGACGTAACCCTCGATGTTCCCAAGCTTGCAGAACCTGCCACAGGGAGATTGGTGTCGATTCCAGAACGGCGTTCGCCCATGCTCAATGACCTGTATATTCGTCAAGGGCGTTACATCGAACCGGGTAAAAGTGATGAGGTTTTGGTCAGTGAAGCCTTTGCAAAAGCGAACAATTTGCAATTAGATGACAAGTTGGGTGCGGTAATTAACGGACGCTGGCAGAAATTACGAATTGTTGGCATAGCCCTTTCCCCAGAATACGTGTATGCAATTCGCGGTACGGGGGATATTTTCCCCGATGATCAACGTTTTGGCGTGCTGTGGATGGGACGGGAAGCCTTGGGAACGGCTTTTAATATGGATGGGGCGTTCAATGATGTGGCATTAACTTTAATGCCAAGGGCAAATTCCCAGGAGATAATTTTCCGATTAGATAAACTCTTGGAACAATATGGCGGGTTGGGTGCTTACGATAGGGAAGACCAAATTTCCAACCGCTTTTTATCGGAAGAAATTGAACAACTCCAAGGAACTGCAACCGTGGTACCAACAATTTTTCTCGGTATCGCCGCGTTTTTGCTGCATATGCTGCTTTCCCGTTTAGTTAGTACCCAGCGCGAGCAAATTGCGGTGATCAAAGCTTTTGGTTATGACAATCTCACCATTGGTTTCCACTACCTGAAATTTGTGTTAGCGATCGTTTTTTGTGGGGCACTTCTCGGTACAGCTTTGGGGTTGTGGTTTGGTGTGGCCCTAACTGAGGAATATACCAGATTTTTTAACTTTCCTTTGTTGCGCTACGAACCAAGCATCGGTTTGGTGTTAGGAGCAATTTTCATTAGTGGTGGTTCGGGGGTGTTTGGGGCTGTTAGTGCAGTCAAACAAGCCGTTTCCCTACCCCCAGCAGAAGCCATGCGTCCCGAGCCTCCAGCCCGGTTTAAAGCTACCCTGGTAGAAAGACTAGGACTGCAAAAGTTATTTTCCCCCGCCACCAGAATCATTCTCCGTAACATCGAACGCAAACCCCTTCAGGCCTTGTTTTCCATTATCGGCATTGCTATGGCGATCGCTATTTTAGTTGTTGGTCGTTATTTTAGCGATGTGATGGAATACATTGTTGACGTACAGTTTCGTAACGTCCAGCGGGAAGACATAACCATTGTCTTTAACGAACCCCGTCCAGCCCGGGTAAGGTACGAAGTGGAACATCTACCTGGTGTTATTCATGCCGAACCATTCCGGAGCGTACCAGCCAGACTGCGGTTTGAACATCGCACCTACCGCAGTGCTTTAACCGGAATTACTCCCCAAGGGGAATTACGCCGATTAATTAACAGCAACTTAAATACCGTATCATTACCATCAGATGGAGTTATATTAACAACACAATTAGCAAAAACCTTGGGGGTGAAGATTGGTGATTTATTAACGGTGGAAGTATTAGAAGGAGCCAGGCCAATCCGGAAAGTAGCAGTTGTCGAGCGAGTGGACGAGTTGCTAGGCATGTCTGCATATATGGATATTAGGGCGCTAAATCGATTAATGCGAGAAGGTGGAACCGTTTCTGGAGCATATCTCATGGTTGATGAGAACATTATCAATCGTCTCTATAGTTTGCTCAAAAAAACCCCCGCAGTTTCTGGTGTCTCCATCCGCAAAACTGCAATTGAAAAATTTTATTCCACCATTGCCGCCGGCCTAAATATTTTTACCACTGTATTAGTTATATTTGCCAGTATTATTGCCTTTGGAGTAGTTTACAACGCCGCCAGGATTGCCCTTTCCGAGCGCAGTCGCGAACTAGCAACATTGAGGATTATTGGGTTTAGCCAAGGGGAAATAGCCTTCATTTTGTTGGGAGAACAAGCCGTAATTACCGTAGTCGCAATTCCCCTAGGATTTGTGTTGGGATTTGGTTTATGTGCTTTGATGTCCAGTGCTTATCAATCAGAACTTTATCGTCTCCCTTTGGTGATCACAAATCCTAGCTATGCATTTGCATTTATTGTCATTGTGGTAACCGCAATTATTTCTGGGTTTATCATCCGCAGTCAATTGAAACATTTAGATTTAATTGCTGTGTTGAAAACGAAGGAATAATATTAAATCCCATAGCATCTGAATGATAAAAAACCGCTCCAGACACAGAGGACGCAACAGGAAGAGGAAGAGAGAGGAAATTTAAATAATTCCGATACAAACGGACATGATATGAAACGTCAAAATTACCCTTATATGTCTCTTTAACTTTGCGCCTTTGCGCCTATCCTACCCTTCACAGAACGCCTCCGGCGTTAGCGAAGATAATCTAAATTATTCTAACTCTTGTGGGATGGGCATCCCTGCCCGTCCTAATATCTAATTTAGGTGCTTTTTAACTTAATGCGTGAGATAAATTCATATTTATTCAGCAGACCCTATTTACAATCAGCAACGCCGGAATTTTAATCTGAAAGCATAGAATTTTCCCTTCTCCACGCTAATACTTCGATGTATGATGGAAGTAGGGTTATCCAACCCTCGGAGTTTGATTTTTTGGAAATGACACGCCCCTATATACCGTTGAATCTTGACGATACACATAATAAAGTATTTGATACCAACGGAGAGAATCATACTTATCATTAGCTTACTTGAAGGGGCGATCGCATCCGTAATCCGGGTAGCTCAATTAATCGGATAGCTTTTAAACAAAACACCGGATTAATTGCAAACATAATTGTGGTGGTTATGAAAAAGTTAGTCTTACTTGATAAAACAAACCAGCCCCAACCCAGTCCCAAAACTGAGTCATTCAAAAAGCACTTACCCAAATTCACCCGCCAGCAGTTAATTTATACTTCCATTGGACTAGTTACCTGCACACTTGTGGCCTTAGCGTTTCGTCCCACACCCATCAAAGTAGATACCAAACCCGTAGAACAAGGTACCCTGCAAGTAACGGTAAATGCTGAAGGAAAAACCCGAATTAGAGACGATTTTGTCATTTCCGCCACTGTAAACGGCCGCCTCAATCGGATTAAATTAGATGAAGGGGACTTGGTAAAAAAGGGAAATATAGTTGCAACAATTGACCCCTTACCATTAAATACAGCAGTTACAGAGGCTATAGGGAAATTAGCAGAAGCAAAAGCCCAACGCCAAGGAGTCGCCACCTTAAGACCAAAATCAGAACAGCTAGCCCAAACTCGCAGCCGTATTAGTGTAGCTCAAGCCAACCAACTCCAGGCGAAAGCTAGGGTAGCCCAAGCCCAAGCAGCCCTTGCACAAGCGCGACGGGACACACAACGGGCCCAAGAATTAGCAGCCACAGGAGCCATTCCCAGTCAGGAAAAAGAAAGAACAGAACTTAATCAAACTACCAGGGAAAAAGAATTAGAATCTGCCATACTAGCCGCAAAAGCCGCAGGGAAGGAAGTGGACGCAGCCCAAGCACAGTTACGGGTGTTGCAAAGAGAACAACGGGACCCCGATTATTTACTCAAAGTTTACGATGCCCAAATTGCAACTATTGAAGCCCAACTTGCCAAACTCCAAGATGATGCATCCCGCACTAATATTTATGCACCCATCAACGGACGAGTATTGCGGGTGTTACAAAAAAGTTCAAACTTTGTCAGTGAAGGTACTCAATTAATCAAAGTAGGCAACCCCAAAGATTTAGAATTAGTAATTGATGTTTTATCAAGGGATGCACTCAACATCAAGCCTGGGAATACAATTCTCATTGAGCAAAAAAATAATCACATTCAGAATTCTGTGACAAACTCCTTAAAAGCCAAAGTCCGATTGGTAGAACCATCAGCTTTCACCAAAGTTTCTGCTTTGGGAGTAGAAGAACAGCGTGTCAATGTCATTGGCGATTTTGTTGATTCCTCTGGTTATTTTGGTGATGCTTACCGGGTTGACGTGCAAATTGTGGTTTGGGAAGGTAAAAACGTTTTGAAAGTACCTTTAAGCAGTCTTTTTCGCTGCGATAATAACTGGTGCGTATTTGTAGTCAAAGATCAAAAAGCCCATCGTCAAACCGTAAAAATAGGTAATCGTAGTAACTATGAGGCAGAGATTCAATCAGGACTTAGTAAAGATGAAATAGTCATCTTATATCCCAGCGAGCAAATAGAAACAGGTACTGCTGTTCAACCTCGTTGACGGTTGACGGTTGACGGTTGACGGTTGACAGTTGATAGTTGGTAGTTGACGGTTGACAGTTGGTAGTTGGTAGAAACCTCCCACACTCCCCCTGCCTCTTCGGTGATAGTCCTTGAGTCGAACAATGCTGCCCTAACCAATATGTCCATTGCTATAAATATTGAAACTAATAGGGATGTTGTTTCCTTCCCCTACATCCGCTCATTTACATAGGGTCTGCTGAATAACTATAAAGCATTGATTTATCAATGCATAAGGGCTGTTTTCTCCGGGTAAAATGCAAGAAAATAGGGGTTTGAGGTTCAAAAACCTTGCATCTGGAGTTTTTTGAAGTCTGGAAAAATGGAAACAATAGGGCCCGAACTATTGCCTGTTGCCTGTTGCCTGTTGCCTACCCTCACCCAAAGACTTTTTCAGCAAGCCCTACATACCATATTGTTATCACCTCTTTCCCCTCTCCTTAATAAGGAGAGGGGTGTCCAAAGGACGGGGTGAGGTTTTTGCGGTAACTAATCATCCGGATTTCATAATGACTAAAATCCAAAATCAACAACGGATTATCTGTTTTTCAAAATCCAAAATTTTCATCGCGGAACCGGAACTTTATTCAGTATGGATGCAATCACCGCCTCTAGTTGTAAACCATCTAACATCGCTTCTGGTTTGAGTATGAGTCGATGACGTAATAATGGGGGTGCAACCGTCTTCACATCATCAGGGGTAACAAAATCCCTACCTGCTAAATAAGCCGAGGCTTGGGAAGTGACAAACCAAGCACCAGCAGCACGGGGAGAAGCACCCAAAGCTAAATCTGGATGTTGGCGGGAGGTTTTCACTAAAGCCAGGATATAGTCAATAATTGCTTCAGAAACTTTTACCTGTTGCACAGCTTGTCTTGCCTGCAAAATTTCCTCCACAGTAGTCACAGTTTGCAAGCGAGCAATATCTAAACGCCTGGCAGCAAAACCTGCTTGACGGTTGAGTAACATTTGTTTTTCTGCGGCTTCATCGGGATAATCCACTATCAATTTGAAGAGAAATCGATCTAACTGTGCTTCCGGTAAAGGATAAGTCCCCTCAAACTCTAAAGGGTTTTGAGTCGCAATTACCCAGAATAACTCCGGTAAAGGTAAGCTTTCCCCATCCAACGTCACCTGCATTTCTTCCATAGCTTCTAACAGTGCAGCTTGGGTTTTGGGGGGAGTACGGTTAATTTCGTCTGCTAGAAGTATTTCCGTAAATATTGGCCCCTTTTTCAGGGTGAAGTTGCGGGTATTCAAATCAAAAATATTCGTACCAGTAATATCTGCGGGTAAAACATCCGGTGTCAGCTGTATCCGACTAAACTCAGCTTGGATAGATTGTGCCAGTACTTTTACTAGTAAAGTTTTACCTGTACCGGGTACACCTTCTAAAATAATGTGCCCCCCTGCAAGTAAGGCGATTAACAACTGATGGATGAGATGAGATTGTCCAACTATGACTTGGTTAATTGCTTTACTAAGTCGATTCAATATGGGGTTAGTATCATTCATGCATTATCTAGATGGATTTGTTCAGTTCCCGCCAAAATTGTAAAACAAAAAGTCTCAAGGTGTAGCCACTAACACAAAAAACTTTGCGTTACTCCCCTAAGCGAACAATACGTAATACCATTTTCAAAAAAGAATGGGGCAGATGGGTAGGGGCACGGCACCAGTAAGATAGTTTGATACACAATAAGAATTGTGGATGCCGTGCCCTTACCAAGAATGTATGTCTCGCAAACATTATCTCTGTAATCCTGGCGAACAGTACTAGTAGTTCATTGCATTAGTTCTAATGACTGGGTAACAGATCCCCGACTTCTCAAAGAAGTCGGGGATCTAAACACCCGCGACTCGTCAAAATTAATGAAAAGGAGTACTAGTGGTCTGTCCCATTAGTTTTGATGGCTATTTCCCAGTCGTCTTTAGACGACTTTAGCTATTAGACTGGGGTTTTCAACCCCAGGCGGGTGTGATATAAACCCCATCATATTTTATGGGACAGACTAC
>JASJCX010000261.1 GCA_030065255.1 Calothrix sp. MO_167.B42
TATGCCAAGTATCTTGACACCATTCCCACACATTGCCATGCATATCGTATAAACCAAAAGCATTGGGTGGAAATTTTCCTACATCTGTGGTTTGTTCCCTATATTCACCCTTTGGTGCAGAACCGTATGGATAATTCCTGTTATAGTTAACCAAATCAGTGGTAATAGTCTCCCCAAAATAGAATGGTGTAGTTGTACCCGCACGACAAGCATATTCCCATTCTGCTTCACTCGGTAATCTGTAAGTACGTCCTGTTTTTTGACTCAGATGTTGGCAAAACTCCACCGCATCATTCCAAGATACCCTTTCTACAGGCCGCTTTTCTCCTTTAAAATTAGAGGGATTTTTACCCATAATTGCTTGATATTGTGCTTGGGTAACTTCATACCTCCCCATAAAGAACCCAGGAACCCTAACTTGACGTTGTGGTCCTTCATCGCTATCTCTCTGTGCTTCCCCAGCAGGTGAACCCATGGTAAAGGTTCCTCCTGGTATCTGTACCATCTCCAAGGTGACACCATTCTCCAAGTCTTCAGCAAAGTATTGTGCTGACAGGTTACGACGGTTAGTGATGGTTCCTTTATTATTTACGGTGACGGTTTCAAAGTTAAAAGTTTGGAGAGATAAAAGAGTTGAGGTTTGTGACGAAGCATCTGTAATCAACTTACCTGCAACAACTGTTACACCCAAACCAGCACCCATCCACCCTACAGTTTTGATAAATTTCCGACGGGAAGGGTTGGGTTGATTACTTGGCGGTGAAGGGATTGTATTTCCTGGCTTAGGTGTAGGTGGTTTAGGTGTGGGTGTTTGATTTCGGGATGATTGGGGAGTTACTGGCTGAGGTGTTGCTGGTTGGGGTGTGGGAACAGTTACTGGTGCTTCCTTGAGCAATTCCAACCACTCCTGCATGGTTTGGGGACGGTGTTCTGGTTCCAACTCCATTCCTTTGAGTATTGCTTCATTTACCCTATGGCTAATACTGGGATTAATACTCCTTGGTGAATCCAACACTACCCCACTCACACGATTTATTGCTGGATGGGGTAGCTTTTTTGTCACCAAAAAATACAACGTTGCTGCTAAAGCATAAACATCAGTATAAGCATCCCGCTTGGCTACAGTTTGATATTGTTCAATGGGTGCAAAACAATGGGAAAGATAGGGAGTATGGAGCTTGGTTTCACTGGGTGTAAATTCCCGTGCAATGCCAAAGTCAATTAATACTGCTTCTTGTTTCCCTGCACGGATGAGAATATTTGCTGGTTTCACATCCCGATGCAACAACCCATTACTGTGAACAACCGTTAACGCTTCTCCAATTTGGCGAATATATTCTACCGCTTCCGCCTCCGACAACACACCCCCATTCATAACCCTATCAGCCAGGTTTTCCCCTTCAATATATTCCATCGCCATGCACCAAAGTTTCCCTTCCTGGAAGACTTCATGAACTTTGACAACATGGGGATGGTTGCATTTTGCTAACTTTACGGCTTCGTTGAGAAAATCTTGTTGAAATTTGGCAAAATCAGGACGCTTTTGTACCTTTTCATTCAAACTTTTAATCACAACCCGTCGGTTATATTCATCCTTGGCTAAATAGGTAATACCAAAACCACCTTCAGCAATATCTCTTTCAATGGTGTATTTCCCATTTTGTAATTCATGTCTCCTCTGCCAAACTGTCACTGATTCCTCAGTCAGCATTGACAACCATGGCTGCATGGTTTGGGGACGGTTTTCCGGCTCTAACTCCATCCCCTTGAGAATGGCTTGGTTTAATTCATTGCTGATACTAGAGTTATGCTCCTGAGGAGAAACCAATGGCATATTATAGGCTTTGCGCTGAAACGATTCCGTTGGCCTTTTGCCCGTGATTGCATAATATAGGGAAGCTGCGAGGGAATAAACATCAACATAGGGTTTTCTATCTCCCCGCATTTGTTCATGGGGTGCAAACCCGGGATTACCAAAGAACCTAGAACTAACAATTGTGGGCATTGTCTCACCCGCAATGCCAAAATCAATTAATACAGCTTTGCCATCCTGCTGAATCAGCATATTACCAGGATGGGCATCTCTATGTACCAATCCCGCTTGGTGGACTACTTTTAATGCATCACCAATTTGAGTAATATATTGCAAAGCTTCTTTTATGGGTAATGCTCCTCTACGTCGTACCAGGTTAAATAAACTCTCTCCCTGGACAAAATCCATTACCAAACAGTAAGTTTCACCCTCATGAAATAAATCCCTGACGCGGACAATATTAGGGTGTTGGGTTTCTGAAAGTCTTTCTAATCTTTGTCCTTCGTTGATAAACCGCTTGATGTAATTAGCATATTCTGGATCGTGTTTTAGGCTTTCATTTGGTGTTTTTATCACCACATAGTTATTTAGTATGGAATGTCGCGCCTTGTAGGTAATACCAAATCCACCTTGTCCAAGCACCTGCTCAATAATATACTTACCACCTTGTAATTGCTGCCCAGATGCCCAAACCATCGTTCTTTGACTAAGGGACGTTGGATATGATTATTACAAAAATACCCCCATTCGGCAATTCTACTTAATAGTCTGTTAATCCACTCACAAATATACCCAATTCATCACATTGACTTAACCGTTACAGCTAACTGCAACCCTAAACTATCTAGTAAAGTACTCAAGGGAGAAAATTCAAATTTTCCTTGTTGCAATAAAACATGGTCAAACTTGTAGTATAATTCCTGAATTTCTGCCGAAAGTTTCTCGATTCCCCCCTGGGCTTCAATTACATTCTTCAGCGCCTTGCTTAACATTTTTGGATCGCCCTCTTCTAACACTACCTCAATATAAGCTGCTGCTTCCAAAGGGTTTTTGAGGTCTTGAATCAATCGTTCGTGATAACTTGTACTTCTAGCCATTGTCTTGATTCCTATAGTCTTGCCAATATTCCTGTGCTTTAGAAATATCTTGTATTTGACTACTTTTGTCACCACCACATAAAAGAATAATAATTGTTATCCCTTCTTGTGCAAAATATATACGGTAACCAGGACCATAATCTATTCTTAACTCAAAAACTCCTTCTCCAACTGATATGATGTCCGGTTAAACAGTTATCATATCTGTGGGGATTGAGTAATGAGTAATGAGTAATGAGTAATGAGTAATGAGTAATGAGTAATGAGTACTAAGTAAGGTTCGCCATCTTTTCAATTGGGTTATATCGTAATTAATTAGCCGGACTTGATAGTATGGGTGATTTGCCGGACATCATATGATTTGTAATCGCCGAAATTACCATCTTCAACTCGGTCAAGCCTTGTCCTGATTTTAGCTTTCGCTTTTCTATCTCGCAGAGAATCAAACCACTCAAAGAAAGGGCTTTTACCATCTACTGTGAGATAATCCCTAATTTCCCTTGGCTGCACTTCCATATTTTTCGGGAAAATCTAATCCCTCTGATTGTACAACTGGGTACGCACAATTTTCCAGGAGATAGACACAACGCCTACCCCCATGATAATCATTCTCAGATATAGCACTACGAAATTAGGTTAGAACATTATTGTTCGACTCAAAAGAGGCAGGGGGCAGGCTTCGGCCGTGAGCTCAGCCGAACGGGGGCAGGGGGAGTGAGGGAGTGTGGGAGATGAGGAGATGAGGAGATGAGGAGATGAGGAGATGAGAGGATGAGGGAAGGAGTTAAAACATTCAACTATCAACTATCAACTATCAACTATCAACTATCAACTCCTAACTCTAACTATTAACTATCAACTGTCAACTATCAACCGTCAACCGTCATCAAGGATACAAACCTCTATCCTTCAACGCCTGGGCTACCCTACCCACACCCAAGGTATAAGCCGCTAACCGCAAAGATATACCCCGCTCCTGGGATTTAGCAATTACCTGGTGATATGCCCGCACCATCAACTGTTCCATTTCCCGGTTCACCCTCTCCTCATCCCAAAATAGGTAAGATAAACCCTGTACCCACTCCAGATAACTCACCACAACGCCCCCAGCATTCGCCAAAATGTCCGGTAATACGGTTACACCTTGGGCTTCTAACACTTCACTAGCTTCGAGTGTCACTGGACCATTCGCAGCCTCTGCAATGATATTGGCTTTTATTTGATGGACATTTTCCTTGGTAATCTGGTTTTCTAGGGCTGCGGGAACTAATACATCACAAGGTAAAGTTAATAACTCTGCATTACTAATCGGTTCCGCACCAGGAAAACCAACTAAACTCCTATGATTCTGATTGGCATAAGCTTTCAATGCCGGAATATCTAAACCATTCTCCGCAAATACACCCCCAGAGCCTGTGGAAACAGCAATAATTTTTGCTCCGGCGGCATGCATTAATAAAGCTGCTGCACCACCCACATTACCAAATCCTTGAATGGCGATTCTTGTCCCCTGGAAAGACTTGCCTAAATCTGCCAAAGCCTCCCGGACAATAATCATCACACCCCGCCCAGTTGCCATTTCCCTGCCCAAGGAACCACCAACGGACACGGGTTTACCAGTAACTACCCCTGGTACAGCATGGCCCACATTCATGGAGTAAGTATCCATCATCCAGGCCATTTCCCGGGCGGAAGTACCCATATCTGGTGCAGGGATATCCACAGAAGGCCCAATATCTTTGATTAACTCACTAGTGTAGCGACGGGTAATCCGTTCTAATTCACTCACACTATAATGTTTGGGGTCTATGCCAATACCACCTTTAGCACCACCGTAGGGAATTCCCATCAATGCACATTTCCAAGTCATGAGCATGGCTAAGGCTGATACTTCCCGCAGAGTTACCGCCGGATGGTAACGAGTCCCTCCTTTGTAGGGACCCAAAATATCGCTATGTTGTACTCGATGTCCTACCAGTACCTGCACTTCCCCATTATCCCGCTTGATGGGAATGGAAACCGTAATGACCTTGGTGGGGCTGCTGAGAATCTCGATGATGCCTGGATCTAATTTTAATTCCTTTGCCGCTTGGTCCAAGTAGCTACAAGCTTGATCGAAGGGACAAATATGGGCGGGGGAAGGGGTTTCCAAGGGTAGTATGGGTGTGGCAACCATAGCAATTATCTCCTTATCTCGGTGATGTTGCGAACCGGATTTATATGCTTAGGTTAACGCTATTTTTGCAGAAATGTGTAAATTTTGTAAATTTCGTTACATTTTGCCTTGGTACAGTTTCAAACAAAGTTGAAAGATACATATAATTTTTATATTAATTAAGACTTTCTGATAAAAATGATATTTACTAAATACTTTGTTGCGTTAACCTTTTTGACCTTAACATTTAATGCCTTACCAGCTCGCTCCCAAGCAGTTAATAACTGTATTGAGTCAGCCAAAAAAGCTCCTGAACCTCTGAACAAACTGATTGCATTAGGTAGGGCTAAAAACGTGGCTCGTCAGGCGGCTGAAGCTGCGAATGGGGGTATCAATAAGTACCGTGCAGATGATGCGATGCATGGCCCGGTTGCACAAGCTCCTTGTACAGACAATGGTGACGGTACATGGACATTCACTTTTGGAGGTACAGTTCCTGGGGATGAAACACCAGCTTTTGAAACAGCAGTCACTATTAATAGTGACACCTTTGAAGTCACAGTCGATCGCAATACGGATTTAAGAACCGCAGGAGATATTTAGACGCGGTATCTTGATAAGGATGGAAGTAATTCAAAACCCAAAAAAATCCAAAATCCAAAATCCAAAATTGTATGACCACATCAACAATATCCCACCCGGAAGTTTATCAAGGTCAATTTGGTGAATTTACCGTTACCAAAAGCGATCGCATGGAGGTAATTATTTACCGTAGTGGTTTAATGGTAGGGGCTGTGTGTTTTGCCATTGCCACTTTTTTGGTATTGCAATACAACAATCCCACTGTCCTGAGATTAATTACCTTTCTTTACGCTGGTTTTAGTATTGCCCTTGGTGTCAGCCTCTGGAATATTCATATTTACATGGTGCAGTTACACCGCACATTGCAAGTATTTTGGGGGATTGGTAGCCTGAGTGCCATGATTGTGGCATTTTCGAGTAATGAACCTTTAGCTGCCACCGTATATCACCAACCATTAACTATTTTTGGTATTGGTTTTACCTTTGCTGCTTTGACTGGTATTTACTTCAAAGAAGCCTTTTGTTTTAATCGCTTAGAAACCAAGTTCTTAACTCCCACGGTTCCTTTACTGCTCTTGGGACATTTGACAGGAATTTTACCCCTGTATTGGGAACAGTTTTTATTGGGATTGTGGGCTGTTTTGTTTATGATTTTTGCCATTCGCAAAGTAGTCCAAGCAATTCCTCCTGATATTGGCGATAAATCTGTGTTTGAGTATTTAAAAGCACAGCGTTTAGCGAAAACATAGTCACCGAATGCCAAGGACAATTCGCAAGTCTAGACAAAAACGAAAAATACAATTGATAAAACGGCAGGAAATATGGATGCTAACATTCCAGGGTTGGCTAATTGCGATCGCAATTATTGTAGTTTCGATGGTGTTAGCAATTACCCACATCCATTCCTTCCTCGCCGTTAATTCCCCTGTAACCGCAGATATATTAATAGTTGAAGGTTGGGTAACTGATAATGCTATTAAAGCAGCATTGGATGAATTTCAAGGGAATTCCTATGGCCATTTGGTAACCACTGGTATTCCGGTGGAAAGGGGGTATTATCTAGCTGAGTATCAAAATTTTGCCCAAATTGCGGCATCCACTCTGCAAAAAATGGGTTTAGAGTCGGAAAAAATTACCGTCATTCCTTCCCCAGACGTGAAGAAAGATAGGACTTATGCATCGGCGGTGGCTTTTCGTCAGTGGCTGGAAAAAACGGATCTAAAGCCAAAACCCCAAGGAATTAATATTCTCAGTGAATCAACCCATGCCCGTCGCAGTTGGCTAATCTACAAAAAAGTCCTGGCAGATAAAATGAAAGTAGGTATAATTTCTATCCCATCACAAACTTACAACCCCCAAAGATGGTGGATGTATAGTGCTGGGGTTCGTGCGGTGATTGATGAAACTGTAGCTTATATTTATGCTTCCATTGTCAGTTGGCGGGCTTAAATGTCATCGATGCAAAAATCTGAAAGCCCTTGTATATTAAATGGTGCGTTATGGTGTCATATCAAATCCGCTTGTGAGACTTACCATATTGTCGTCACCTCACCCCCTCTAGTTACTAAGATACCGTTGGCGAATAGTGTATCTGACCCCTCACCCAAGGATTTAATAGGGTTTTGAGGGTACAAAAGGAGAATAATAGCACTCCAAAAACCCTTATTTTTCGTTTAGGTTGGGGGTGTTACCCCTAATTCGCCAATGACATCTTATTAAGGAGAGGGGTGTCCATTCGCGTAGCGTGTCCGCAGGACTTAGGACGGGGTAAGATGACGACAATATGGTAAGTCTCACAAGCGGATTTGATATAAGATTGCTATATAGGGGTTCATATTCAATGAATTTAGTCAAGTAACCACATTTGTGTGGAATTTTTAGCCCCTTCTTCTTGGGAATGGTTTTTAGAAACCACTGGACGAGGAGTTCTTTTAGGATATTGAGTTGACTTATGAATAATACTACTGTTTTGTTTCGTAGTTACCCGTTTTATTGCCCCTTGTCTAATATTTGCTGGCTGCATCGCCCCTATTTCATCCGTTAACTTTGTATTAGTTTCAGCTAATTGCAGGGCATCTTTTTTAGTTGCAGCCAATTCTGTATTTAGTTTTTCCGTCAACGCTTTTTGTGCGGCCAATTCTTGATCCAATTTTTCCGACAATGCTTTTTGTGCAGCTAATTCTTGATTCAATTTTTCTGTCAATGCTTTATGTGCGGCCAATTCTTGATTCAATTTTTCCGTCAACGCTTTTTGTGCAGATAAATCCGAACGTAATTTGCTAACTTGTTCCCCAAGTTCTGCCTCTGTCTTATTTGCTTCTTCTAAGTCTTGTTTTAATTCTATGACTGTAGTTTCTAAATCTGCCTTGGTTAGAGTCATGGGTTTAGGATTAGGTGATTTTGGCGCAGAAGTTGGGGTTGTTTTTGCTTGTACTTCGGTTGGGAAACTAGATGGAGAATCAGTATCTGGGGATGTTGAAGTTTCAGCAGACTGATTATCTACCGTTTGAGCTTCCACATCAATGGCAGATGCATCTGCTTGATTTGGTGTCAGCTTTTGAGCTTCTGCTTCTTCTTTAATTAAATTAGAAAGGCGTTTTTTTGCCATGGTTACTATTTCTTCCAATCACGTTTGATTTCTGCTGCAACACAGCAATAGTCCGATTTTGCCTCCTGAGCATTTCTACCTTGCCATTGATGGATAGCTACGCCATCAAGTACTGCCCGCTCATGGGCTTTATAGGCACGGATAACAGTATGACAAGCAGGAATACCTAACTGCATTAAGGTATTTTGTGCTTCTTTTGCTTCCCCCAAACTACGGGGATCTACCTTTGTTAGTAGTACCCGATGGGGGGTTCCCACGGGCATGACGGCTGTTTTAACTGTCTCAATCAAAGCAGCTAAATCCATCGGTGCTGGCGGTGTGGGCAAAACTAAATAATCTGCAACTGCTACTACCACTGTTAATGCTTCTGAGTGCAAGGCGGGGGGTGTGTCTACTATAACTAAATCGTAATCTGTTATCTTCTGTAAACTACTTAAAAGTTTGGTATCTGTCTCCGGGGCTAAATCGAATCCCATTTGCTCCTCACCCCGTCCAAACCACCAACTAGCCGAACCCTGAATATCCGTATCAACCAGCAGAACTTTATGTTCTTGGGCAAAGGTTGCAGCCAAATTGATGGCGGTAGTAGTTTTACCAACTCCCCCCTTGCCGTTAAGAATAGCAATAATTTTTGCCACTGATTATTTCCGATGTTGCCTTAACCGAATATACCGCGTTTCAGTTATCAATTAACAGTTATCAGTTATCAGTAATGCTTTTAGCCGGGTATGGAGTGGCTTATATGGCGCTATGGACAAGTAATAAGTAATCAGTAATAAGTTACTAGGTAAAATTAAACATAAACACCCCGCCTGAGGTTACCCCTCTCCTTAATAAGGAGAGGGGCTGGGGGTGAGGTTCGCCTTTTACATTTAATTACGCCTGCCTACTTAAGTAATAAGTTAGGACTTACGCAACTGGCATATTTTTTTGTAGAATGTGTGACGCTGCTAAAAGATTTGAAGGTATTAATGAGACTTGTAGCGTCACGCACCAACTACCGATTGTGACACGCAGCTTTAGTCCTGTAAGTTTACTGTTCATAGGTTTGCACCTTCAACAATAATGTCTTAACCCATATGCATAGTGCTATAAATCCAAAATCCAAAATCCAAAATCTAAAATCCAAAATGATATAAGCTGTTTATTTGTGGCGTTTGTAGCAGTGCAATATGGCAACTATCAATAATAACTACCTGAAGCTAAAAGCAGGTTATTTATTCCCAGAAATTGCTCGTCGAGTTAATAGCTTTACCCAATCTAATCCCGATGCTCCCATCATTAAACTCGGTATTGGTGACGTTACCGAACCCTTACCCGAAGCTTGTCGCACGGCGATGATTAAAGCTGTGGAAGAAATGGGCGATCGCTCAACTTTTAAGGGTTATGGCCCCGAACAGGGTTACAATTGGTTAAGGGAAAAAATTGCCGCCCAGGATTTCCAAGCCTGGGGATGTAATGTTGACCCTGGGGAAATCTTTATTTCCGACGGTTCTAAGTGTGATAATGGTAATATACTTGACATTTTTGGTCATGATAATACCATTGCCGTCACAGACCCAGTTTATCCCGTGTATGTAGACACAAACGTCATGGCAGGGAATACGGGGGATGGCAATGATGATGGGAAGTATGATGGTTTAGTATATATACCAATTACCGCAGATAATAATTTTACTGCTGCCATTCCTACCCAGAAAGTTGATTTAATTTACCTGTGCTTCCCCAACAATCCCACAGGAGCAGTTGCAACTAAAGAACATCTCCAGGCTTGGGTGGATTATGCAAAAGCTAACGGCTCAATAATTTTCTTTGATGCGGCCTACGAAGCGTTTATCACAGAACCCAGCATACCCCATTCTATCTATGAAATTCCAGGGGCGAGGGATTGTGCGATCGAATTTCGTTCTTTTTCCAAGAATGCAGGGTTTACGGGTACTCGTTGCGCCTTAACAGTTGTACCTAAAACTCTTACTGCTAAGGCTGCTGATGGTTCTGATGTGGAGCTGTGGAAACTGTGGAACCGTCGTCAGTCTACCAAATTTAATGGCGTTTCTTACATTGTGCAACGGGGTGCGGAAGCGGTTTACTCGGAAGCAGGGAAGGCGCAAATTAAGGCATTGATTAGCTTTTACCTGGAAAATGCGAAGATTATCCGCGATAAACTCACTGCTGCGGGATTGCAGGTATATGGAGGTATCAACGCGCCTTACGTTTGGGTGAAAACTCCCAATGGTTTATCGAGTTGGGATTTCTTTGATAAA
>JASJCX010000010.1 GCA_030065255.1 Calothrix sp. MO_167.B42
GATAAATTCATAATCAACTCCCTATCCTCTTCACTTACATTATCTTTCACCTCTATATTTTTGCGCCAAGAAGCCAAAATTTCTAGCAGTTGATTCCATTTAGAACTTTCTGACGATAGTTGAACTAGTTCTTCTACTGCCTGTTTTTGCGTCCTTCCTTTCCCTAACACCCTTAACCACAGAGTATCTTCAGTAATAGGTAATTGATTAATAACTACAATCGACCCTTTCAACAATTGTGGCAGAAAATAAACCCCTTCATGCCAATTTCCTGACTCTTGAATTTTCGCCCCAAATCCGTTGAGCCTTCTTGCAGAACAAGAAGGAGTTAAAATCCATAAATGGGGCAATTCTGCCTCTGATAAAGAACGTTTTTCCCGTTTGACTTGTCGCAATAAATCCCCATGAACCGTATATAACTTTAACAAACAACTCCTAATCTCCACTTCACTGGGAGGATTACGAAACGGTTCAAATAAACAACTCGTTGTGGCCATTTTCGCCAATAAACCCAATTCTGAAGTATTGGATGGGGATGCATTGGGGACGAACCAAACATCTATCTCACGAACTTCGCTTTTAACATCTTTGCTGGTTTCTACCCTACCTAAAGAGGTTAACAACTCCTCCAGATATTCCTTGGCAAATTGGTCATGGGGTTGTCGAGTCATGAGATTGTTAATGGGTGCAGTGACTTGTATTTTTTCATATCCGGGAATAATATCATGTCCGCTAAATCAGTTACGATACGTCATTGCGAGTGGAACTTATGACTTACGCGTAAATTCCAGCGATTAATAAAACTTAATATGCCCAGAGGTCAAGACAATTTTCCACAGGTATCCGCCCTTTGGTAGACTTGAATACTGATATGGCTGTGCAGAAAAGACGCAAAGTCAAGCAATTGAGAGGGTAGACTCTGTGGAAAATTCAATTGGGTTAGAAATTATTGAAGTAGTTGAGCAAGCTGCGGTTGCTTCTGCTCGCTGGATGGGTAAGGGTGAGAAGGATACAGCAGACGAGGTTGCTGTAGATGCTATGCGGGAGCGGATGAATAAAATTTATATGCGCGGCCGCATTGTGATTGGTGAGGGAGAGCGTGATGATGCTCCCATGCTCTACATCGGTGAGGAAGTTGGTATCTGTAGCCGTCCAGATGCAAAGGATTTTTGCAACCCAGATGAATTAATTGAAATTGATATCGCTGTTGACCCCTGTGAGGGTACTAACCTGGTAGCATACGGTCAACCCGGTTCTATGGCTGTATTGGCAATTTCCGAGAAGGGCGGTTTGTTTGCGGCTCCTGACTTTTATATGAAGAAATTGGCTGCTCCTCCAGCGGCTAAGGGTAAAGTGGACATTAACAAGTCTGCCACAGAAAACCTGAAGATTCTGGCAGAATGCTTAGATCGTTCCATTGAAGAGTTGGTTGTGGTGGTGATGAAACGCGATCGCCACAAGGATTTGATTAAGGAAATTCGTACTGCTGGTGCTAGGGTACAACTAATTTCCGATGGTGATGTGGGTGCGGCTTTATCCTGCGGCTTTGCTGGTACTAATATCCACTGTCTCATGGGGATTGGTGCGGCTCCTGAAGGGGTAATTTCTGCTGCGGCCATGCGAGCTTTGGGAGGACATTTCCAAGGCCAGTTAATTTACGATCCAGAGATTGTCAAAACTGGCTTGATTGGGGAAAGCAAGGAAGCTAACCTCGAACGCCTCAAGTCCATGAATATTAATGATCCAGATAAGGTTTACGATGCCCACGAGTTAGCATCTGGAGAAACCGTATTGTTTGCTGCTTGTGGTATTACTTCCGGGAACTTGATGCAAGGGGTGCGTTTCTTCCACGGAGGAGCGAGGACTCAAAGTTTGGTAATTTCCAACCAGTCGAAAACTGCTCGATTTGTTGATACCATACATATGTTTGAACAACCCGAATATTTACAACTGCACTAATATCAGAATTCAATAAAACCCGGTGCGGAGGGGCATCCCGTATCGTTAATAAAGCTCATCGAGTATCCTATGCAATCGCAGGAGTTGGTGAGAAGCCCACACTGTAATCTCTGATTCGGTGTGGGAGTATGTCACTCAATTAGCTATTAGTCACCTTCGGTGTGACTAATGGCAGTTGCACTGAAGGAAAAAGATAATAACAACCGTTTATAAGTGACAAATATGCACATAGCAGTGGTGGGGTTAAGCCATAAAACCGCCTCAGTGGAAATCCGGGAGAAGCTGAGTATTCCAGAACCCCAGTTAGAAAATGCGATCGCTCAACTCACTAGCTATCCCCATATTGAAGAAGCGGCTATTCTTAGCACCTGTAACCGCCTGGAAATCTATATAGTGACTGAGAGCACGGAACAGGGGATTGGGGAGGTAATTCAATTTCTGGTAGAACACAGTCAATTAGGTTCGCCGACTTTACGTCCTCACTTGTTCCTTTTACTACATGATGATGCAGTGATGCATTTGATGCGGGTGGCTGCTGGGTTAGATAGTTTGGTGTTGGGAGAAGGGCAAATTCTCGCCCAGGTAAAAACCACACACAAGCTGGGACAGCAATACAATGGGATCAAAACTATTTTGAATCGATTATTTAAACAAGCTATTACGGCTGGGAAGCGGGTGAGGACGGAAACTAGTATTGGTACTGGTGCGGTTTCTATTAGTTCTGCTGCCGTAGAATTGGCATATATGAAGGTGGAAAATATTTCTGCTTGTCAAGTAACTATTCTCGGCGCAGGGAAAATGTCCCGGTTGTTGGTACAGCATTTAGTATCTAAAGGGGCAGGGAAAATTTGTATTTTGAATCGCTCTGTGCGTAGAGCAGAAGACTTGGCAAAGCAGTTCTCCCAACAGCCGATTCAAGTGGGTCAATTATCGGAAATGTTATCTGTAATTTCCGAAAGTGATATTGTGTTTACAAGTACATCAGCCACGGAACCAATCCTCGATCGCAGCAAATTAGAACCAGTTGTGTGTACCAGTCGGGGCTTAATGGTATTTGATATTTCCGTACCCCGTAACGTCCATGCAGATGTCAACGAATTATCACATATCAAAGCCTTTAATGTGGACGATTTAAAGGCGGTGGTGGCACAAAACCAGGAAAGTCGGCGGAAGATGGCCCAGGAAGCCGAAGGACTATTAGAAGAGGAAGTAGATGCCTTTGCTCTGTGGTGGCGCTCCCTAGAAACTGTTTCGACTATTAGTTGTTTGCGCCATAAAATAGAAGCTATCCGGGAACAGGAGTTAGAAAAGGCTTTATCCCGTCTGGGTGCAGAGTTTGGTGACAAGCAGCAAGAGGTGATTGAAGCTTTAACTAAGGGGATTGTTAACAAAATTTTACATGACCCCATGGTGCAGTTGCGTAGTCAGCAAGATATAGAAGCTAGGCGTAGTTGTATGGAGGCTCTACAAATGTTGTTTAACTTGGATGTGGAAACGGTGTAAAAAATAAGTAATAAGTAATAAGTAATAAGTAAAGCTCTGGTTGCACAATTATTTCAGGCAACAAACAGAATGTTACACTTATTACTTTGTGCCAATCCTTGGTTTAGAGTACATCAAGTAAGCCCAAGTCTAGGGAGATATTTGACAACGTTACTAACCAACTTTCACGCCTGGCGATAAAATATGAAACGGTGGTTTTGGAACCGAGTTCTGCGAACAGTTGCACTGCTGTTGGGGTGCTGGCTACTATTCGATGTGGCCTCCCACCTGACAGGAGAAATTTTCTGGTTTGCTGAAGTTGGGTATTTATCAGAATTTTTATGGCGCTTGCTGACGCAGTTTGGGTTGTGGGCGATCGCTTTTTTTACCTCAATCGGCTTTTTGTTTGTAAATTTAGCGATCGCTAATCGTTTTCAATATCCTAGACAGAAATTTAAATGGGATGAGAAGGAGATAAATACCCTTACTCATCCTTATGTTCCTAGTACCCACAGTGGTATCAACTTACCTGTGCTGTTAGCAACGATAATTGTTTTGAGTATGCTCACAGCAGTGATAATAGTTTATAACAGCCAGCAAGTAGTTAGCTTTTGGTATCCCAGTTTACAACTACCTCCTCCTTGGGGATTATTATCATTGTGGCAGTCCTGGGGAGAACAGCCCACAACTATTCCCTTGGTGCAGTTGGGTTTGCTGCTGGGGTTAACCAGTGCAATTATTATTAACTATCAATTTTGCTTAAGGGCGATTGCTGTACTCATGAGCTTAGTGTTTGGCTTCCTGCTGGCGGCCAAATGGGATCGAGTTTTACAGTACTTTCACAGTACCAATTTTAATTACTCCGAACCATTATTTAACCAAGATATTAGTTTTTATGTCTTTTCCCTACCTGTTATAGAACTTTTAGAATCTTGGTTGTTGGGTTTATTTTTACTGGGAATCACATCAGTCGCATTGATTTATTTGCGCTCGACAAATAGTTTAAGTGAAGGTAGATTTCCTGGCTTCTCCGTCCGTCAAAGATTACACCTCAACGCCTTAGCTAGCTTAGTTATGCTTGGGGTAGGGGTGCTTTATTGGTTACTACGTTACCAACTTTTATACTCTACCAGGGGGGTCAACTACGGTGCTAGTTATACTGCTGTGAATGTCCAGATGCCAATTTATACTGGATTAAGTTTATTGGCATTAGCGATCGCAGTTTATTTAGTACTGCGAATGATATTATTGTCACGGATAGTTAAAGTTAAGTTTAAACCCGTTCCTATCCCCCGCCAATTAGTTTATGTTCTCCTTATTTACGTAATAATAGCAGCAACTTCTGGGGAATTATTACCTACCATTGTTCATCGTTTGGTTGTCCAACCCAACGAGTTGTTAAGGGAACGCCCTTTCATTGAGCGTACCATTGCCCTAACGCGACGGGCATTTAATTTACAGAAAATTGAGGCAAAAACCTTTAACCCCCAAGGAAACTTAACAGCCGCCGATTTACAGAAAAATGACCTGACAATTCGTAACATTCGGCTGTGGGATACCCGTCCCCTACTAGCAAGCAACCGCCAATTACAACAAATTCGGCCTTACTATAAGTTTCCTGATGCTGATATTGACCGTTATACGTTAAAAAGTGACCTTAGTAGTGACAAGACAGAAAAGCAACAAACCATCATTGCTGCTAGGGAATTAGACTATGGTGATGTTCCCGAACAGGCGCAGACATGGATTAATAAACATTTAATTTATACCCATGGTTATGGGTTTACCCTGAGTCCTGTAAACACCGTGGCTTTTGGGGGATTGCCAGATTACTATGTCAAAGATATTGGCTCTGATGGTGCAGATCAAGCCGGCTCATTGCAGATATCTGACCCTGCCATTCGCGCCAGTATTCCCATTGGTCAACCCCGTATATATTACGGGGAAATTACTAATACCTATGTAATGACGGGGACAAAAACCAAAGAATTGGACTATCCCAGTGGTGCGGAGAATGTGTATAACATATATGATGGCCAGGGTGGGATTGCCATTGGTAGTTTTTGGCGACGGTTGTTATTTGCCGAATACCTGAAAGATTGGCAGATGTTGCTGACACGTAACTTTACCCCCCAAACCAAACTGCTATTTCGGCGGAATATTCGGTCGCGGGTACAAGCGATCGCTCCCTTCCTACGATACGATCGAGACCCCTACCTAGTGGCAGCCCAAGGGGATGGGGTGAATACCAAAGGGGAACCCACCTACTTGTATTGGATTTTAGATGCCTATACAACTAGCGATCGCTACCCTTATTCTGACCCTGGTGAAAATAAGTTTAATTATATCCGTAACTCGGTTAAGGTAGTAATTGATGCCTATAATGGCACGGTAAAATTCTACATAGCTGACCCTTCAGATCCAATTATTAATACCTTTGCCAAAATCTTCCCTAACCTCTTCCAACCCCTAAGTACTCTACCAATTAGCTTACGTACCCATATTCGCTACCCGGTGGATTTATTTAGTATTCAGTCGGAAAGATTGTTGACCTATCACATGACCGACCCCCAGGTATTTTATAACCGAGAAGACCTGTGGAAAATACCGACGGAAATTTATGGAACCAAAAGCCTGCCGGTAGAACCATACTACCTAATTATGAAACTGCCTACCGCCCAATCGGAAGAGTTTATATTGCTCCTTCCCTTCACTCCCATACAGAGGGTAAACTTAATTGCTTGGTTAGCGGCCCGTTCTGATGCTAGGGAGTATGGGAAGTTACTACTTTACGAATTTCCTAAGCAACAGTTGGTGTATGGGACTCAGCAAATAGAAGCTTTGATTAATCAAGATCCAGAAATTTCCCAACGGATTACCCTGTGGAATCGGGAGGGTTCCCGGGTGATTCAAGGGAATTTGTTGGTAATTCCCATTGAACAATCTCTGTTGTATGTGGAACCCCTGTATTTGGAAGCGGAGCAGAATAGTTTACCTACCTTAGTTAGGGTAATTGTTGCCTACGAAAACCGGATTATTATGGCAGATTCTTTAGATAAAGCCCTAGCAGCTATTTTTACAAAATCAGAAATACCTTCCCAGCCTGCGATCGTTCGTCCGGTAGAAGTAGAATAGGGATGGAGTAATAAATAATAAGTAATAAGTGGGATGATGGTCAGTGCGATACTTTATTTATCACAAAAATGTACATGCTTTATTACAAATACATGAAACTTTGTTTTGTCATTTGTTAAGTATCTAAGCTCGACTTTATCCATTTTTTGGCAACGCAAATCCTAAAGCTGAAACCTTTGTAGGACGTTAATTTGAATTTTTGAATGTCACCATCAATCAGTGATATTGAAAAATGTTTTGCCAAAAAGCCAGGGTTTTTGCCCTGTAAGGATAAGCAAGTTATTAATTTTGGACAAAGTCGAGCTAAGGATAACTATCTACTTCTTTTTGTTTTTATGGTAATATATGCATCATTTATAGTATCTGCCCCAGTGGGATATAAATCAGATGCAAATTTGCCATTAATTTGAACCAAGTTGGGATATTGATTACAATTATTAGAACCTTGATATGATATTAATTTTTTAATAACTACAGATTTTAAGATGTTACCGAGTTCACGATTTATAGTTATATCAGCATTATCAGAACCAATTATTTTTAGTCTTGATAAGATTAGACTATCAGAACATGTATATGCTTGATCGTCGGGAAGATCACCTGTGGAGTTAAAACTTAATTTAATCTTTAATGTATTAGGTAATTTACATACACCTGTGAGATTTAAACAATCCGAAAATATTTGCTCAGTAAGTGTTGTTCCTGTTGTTTCAATCTTGGAATTACTATCAGCTAACTTACCTAAAACATTTTTGAGATTTTGACGATCAAAAAATCCTAATAAAGTTGACAAATGGAAATCTTTTACATAAAAGTAAACACCCTCATTATTAGGTTTAATTTTATGTTCTACTATTAATCTATTCTTTTCAAGAAAATCAGAAATAATTTGCCCATCTGTATTCTTACCCGTAAGTTTTATTCTATGTTCAAGAGGATTATTTTGTTGATTTTCTGGATAATATTTTAAGACTAAAATATCATGAATATTGCCATCTTTATCAATGATTATGCCTTTTTCAGGACTAGTCTTTATACTCTTCAATATAGAGTTTATCTTATTTATAGATTTATTTCTGTCGTTATTGACAATTATCAATGAAATAAACATCAATATTAATACGAGAAAAAATGATACTAATGGACCAGCAACCTTTGCATTTGCAGTGAGCTTAACAAGATTTTTTATCGGTTCACTATCTGCACTTAATTCGATTTCGTCGTCGGTTAATCCTCCCATAAGAGAATATATAAGCGTTGAAGTTCCTAAAGCTATCATAAAACTTAAGATAGCTATATTACTAAGAGGAAACAATAACGCAATTGTAGTTCCACTTCCAGTTAAAATAAAACCTATAATTGCAGTAACTAATCTATACATATCTATAGCTTGTCACTTGAACTACCTAATTGTAACTCAGAGCATCGAAAGTACGTAGGAAGCATCTGTAAAAATTAGGCTAAACTTAATATAATTGCAATATACATACTGATAGATGTTTTATTTTTAAACAAAACTTGATACTTAGAAAAAATTGCAAGTAATTTTATTTCCTCTAAAAATTTCTTTAATTTCTCCTACCTCAACAAAGTCAGTAGGGCACGGCGTTGTTAAAGTTACTGTATATACAGAGAGATTATGGATGCCGTGCCCCTACGGGGAATTTATTGTTTGTTGTTGCCGAAAACCATATCAACCAAAAGTCAAAGCTCGACCTCTGATTTCGGTATTTACTTTACCTTTGTCGTATACTACTTGACCTCCAACGATGGTATACACAGGCCAACCAGTCAACTCCCAACCTTCAAAAGCACTCCACCCACACTTAGTTAATAATTCCTGGCGCAACACGGGACGGTAAGTATTTAAATCGACCAATACTAAATCTGCATCATAACCAGGTGCGATCGCTCCCTTATTGGGAATATTATATGCTTTGGCAGGGGCTGTGGACATCCAGTTGACGACTTGAGGGATGGTACAACGTCCTTCCATGGCTGCGGTTAACATCAATGGTAGGGAGGTTTCTACCCCTGGCATTCCGGAGGGGGTTTTGGGGTACTCCTGAGCCTTTTCCTCCAAGGTATGGGGTGCATGATCCGTAGCGATAAAATCAATCACCCCATCGAGTAAAGCTTGCCAGAGGACTTGATTATCATGGGGCGATCGCAAGGGGGGATTCATCTGGGCTAAGGAGCCAATTTTATCATAGGCACTGGTATTTAGGAATAAATGCTGGGGTGTTACCTCTGCTGTCACCCAACTAGGTTTATGTTGACGCAGTAATTCCGCTTCCTCGGCTGTGGACATGTGCAGAATATGCAGGCGACGTTGATATTTTTGCGAAAGTTTTAATGCTAACTTGGTTGCGTTGAGGGCAGCTTGATTATCTTGAATTTGGGAATGAATGGCGGGGTTATGGATGTTGGCAAATTCTTCCCTGCGTTGATTAATTCTGGCTTGATCCTCGGCATGAACGGCAATTAACCGCTCTCCTTGGGAAAATATGGATTCTAAAACTTCTGGATCGTCTATTAGTAGTCCTCCACGCATGGAACCCATGAAAATTTTAATGCCTGGGGTGGGGTTAGCTGCTAGCAATTCTGCAACATTATCCCCCGACGCGCCAATAAAGAAGCCATAATTAACCAAACACTTACTTTGGGCAAGTTGTAGCTTATCCTGGAGAATTGCTTGGCTGATGGTGAGGGGACGGGTATTAGGCATTTCCAGGAAAGAAGTGACTCCCCCTTTAGCACAAGCACAGGTAGCTGTAAACAAATCCTCCTTATGTTCCAACCCTGGTTCCCGGAAGTGTACCTGGGGATCTATTACACCTGGCAACAAAGTTAAACCAGTTGCGTCAATTTCTATAATTGGCGATGTTGTGGATATATTGGCTGCGACTTCAACAATTAAGCGATCGTTTATTAACACATCCCCAACCATCAATTCACCATTGGGTAGGACAATGTGAGCATGACGAATCAGTATACTAGTAGGCAATGACATGGATTATATTTTACAGGCAAAAACCTGAGTGAATCAATAACTATGCTTATAGGTTAAACTTGGTTGCATTCACGACTATAAATTTGTGCAACTACTGACAAAAAACTTTATTTTTACCTATGAATGTTGCTAAAAATACTTTCAATCAACATATTCGGTAGTTGAGGAAAAATAACTAATAACTGATGGCTGATAAAATCTGCTGGCGGGGTTAAGATCTATAGATATAGTATTCCCACTCAGATCAGTGCGGTTAAATAACTGTATACTGTGCCTTTATATTGATTATTTTCATGCAAAATCAAGTGTCTGATAATAACTCTAGCCCGCAACCAAATAGTTCCTGGATGGGAGAGCTGCTGAGAACCGTTGGATTGAGTATTGTACTCGCCCTAGGAATTCGTACATTTGTCGCTGAAGCCAGATGGATTCCCACTGGTTCTATGGAGCCTACTTTACATGGAACCCCTAATCAGTGGGAAGCAGACAAAATAATTGTTGATAAACTCGGTTATAAGTTTACCAAACCAAAACGGGGAGATATTGTCGTGTTCTCTCCCACTAAAAATCTCCAAAGCGAAGAATACGAAGATGCGTTTATTAAGCGTATTGTTGCTCTACCGGGGGAGAAGGTAGAACTTAAACAAGGTAAAGTTTTCATTAATGATCGACCACTGCGGGAAAACAAATATCTTGTATCTTCACAAATTACCTCGGTGGAGGTATGCACATCCGGACAGCAACCACCTTTCCTTTCAAAATCCCAAACTATTCCTGACGATTCATACCTAGTCCTAGGGGATAATCGTGGTAGCAGCTATGATAGTCGTTGCTGGGGGGTAGTGCCCCGTGAGAATATTATTGGTCGTGCTGTGCTGCGTTTTTGGCCCCTAAATAATCTTGGTGGTATTGATAAGTAGGTTTTAATATGTAAAACTCCCATAATTAGGTTATTAACCTTGCGGTAGTATGTCCGGAATGGGCAACCAATTGCCACTGCAATGGCAATTTTCTTGCCCCAGTCGATTAGATAACTGACAAGAGAATTGATGCCTTACCTAGCCAAAATCCTCCTCTATCCAATTAAATCATTGGATGGAGTGGAAGTATCTCAAACCCAAGTTCTTCCCAGTGGTGCATTAAAATGCGATCGCTCTTTTGCCATGTTCGATCCACAAGATAAATTTATCAATGGTAAGCGCAATCCACGGGTGCATTTATTACGTTCGTGTTTTAACTTGGATAAGCAAACGGTTTCGTTGCAAATTCCAGAGGTAGGGTCAAAAGATTTTCATTTACATCTAGATAGGGAAGCGTTAACAGGGGCTTTGAGTGATTTTTTTGGTATGACGGTGCGAATACAAGATAATGAGGTGATGGGATTTCCTGATGATACCAAATCACCTGGTCCGACAATTATTAGTACTGCGACTTTAACAGAAGTTGCTTCTTGGTTCCCTGGGGTGACTGTAGAACAGGTACGTCGTCGTATACGGGCAAATTTGGAAGTTGACGGGGTACCAGCATTTTGGGAAGACGGATTATTCACACAAGCTGGAGGTACCGTATCTTTTCGGATTGGAGATGTGCTTTTTTTGGGGGTAAATCCCTGTCAGCGATGTGTAGTCCCAACCAGAAATCCGGAAACAGGGGAAGTTTACCGTGGCTTTCAACAAATATTTGCTTCCCAGCGCCAAAAAACCCTACCTGTTTGGGTAAATAAATCTCGCTTCAATCACTTTTATAAGCTGGCTGTAAATACTCGCATCTCGTCGCTCACACCATCTGATGTTTTGTCAGTTGGAGACACAATTGAGATAATTTCTTAATTTCATATCTTGCACCTGCACCATAGAAGGGTCAATCAATTTTAGATTTTAGATTAAATAATTGACCCCATGCCTAAAGTTAGGGGCTTGTCAAGTCAGTTAAGGGAAAAACTACAAAAAAATATCTTATATCAAAAGATAACTATGTAACTATGCAAATCAATAAATCCGGTTGATTTTTGTTAGATTCATGCAAAAAACCTTATCTACCTGAAAGTTATTACTGGCAAAATTTTTAGTTGCTTTATTGTTACATAAATCAAGAATAAAGCTATTTATATAAGGACTCGATCCATATATAGACTTTGAGCAATATATATTCATGTTATGTCCGAGAAACACAATTTTTATATTTCATAATCTCTACATTACTTTTATCATAAGTGTTCAAGCTGGCATGATATTACACATAGATGGTGCAAAATTATTATTCTGACTCAAATATCTTGACATAATTGCTATAAAAATTTATACCAGTATATAACTGCTGTAATGTATCACTACAAATAAGTCTATTGTTTAATACTCCACCTATCTATAGTTAAATATAGGAATCCGGTTTAATTTGCACAAAAGAGGTCTAGGATGTGTGAGCGATAGCGTAACACACCAAAATCTTAATAAGGTATATCACGAACTACATTCTGACATACTCTACAGGGTCTAATTTTGTTTAAAATAGAATTTACGCAACTGGCATATTTTTTATGTTCGTAGTAGGGGATTTATCGCTTACTACAAACTTGAATTCAGACTTTCCTTGTGACACCCAGCTTTAGTCATGAAAAAATCAAATAATAATCCTATATATTAAATGCAAGCAAAAAAACACAAATCTATCAACTTTGGAATATATCAATAAAAATATTTGCACAATGGCAAAACTAGTATGAATCGAATTACAAGAGATATTTTAGTGATTGATAATAAACCGGATAATCTGCGAAGTTTGTTCTCAGTTTTACATGATAATGGTTATAATGTCCGTGAAGCTTTGACCTGGCAAATGGCAGTAGAGATTTGTAAAATTAAGTTGCCAGATTTAATTTTATTAGATATTATCATGCCCGACATAGATGGTTATGAGATTTGCCTACGATTAAAAAAATGGCACTTAACTGCGGATATTCCCATCATTTTCATGAGTACAATAAATGATATTTTTGATAAAGTTAAAGCATTTAATACTGGGTGTGTAGATTATATAACCAAACCTTTTGCCTTTGAAGAAGTTCTTGCAAGAATAAATAATCATCTAGAATTGAGAAGGGTAAAAATAGAGATATTACAATTAAATTCTGAGCTAGAAAACAGAGTTAAAAAACGCACTCAAGACCTAGAAAATGCCCTCAAAGAACTACAGCATTCAATCCATGTTCGTCAAGAATTACAAACAAAGTTATTAGATATAGTACTTCATGATTCTCTTACAGGTTTACCTAACCGAGTTTTATTTATTAGAAAATTAGAAAATGCACTTGGGCAAGCAAAACAAGAACCTAGTTATAAGTTTGCGGTTTTATTTTTAGATTGCGATCGCTTCAAGGTGATAAATGATTCTTTAGGTCATTTGGTGGGGGATGAATTACTGGTAGCCATAGCCCATCGGCTGCAAGCATCTCTGAGTCCATTTGATACTTTATCTAGATTGGGAGGGGATGAATTTGGTATTCTTTTAGAGAATATTACTGATATTAATTCAGCGATTATGATTGCTGAGGAAATTTTAAAAAATTTATCTATAGCTTTTCATTTATCTAGATATGAAGTGTTCATGAATGCCAGTATTGGGATTAATTGGGGTAGTCGTGATTACGATCAACCGGAATATTTGTTGCGAGATGCAGATACGGCAATGTATCGGGCTAAAGCTCTGGGAAGGGCAAGATATCATGTTTTCGATCCACTAATGTATCAAGAAGCAATTAAACTTTTACAATTAGAAAATGACCTGAGAAAAGCTGTAGAAAGGCAAGAATTTTTAGTTTATTATCAGCCAATTATTTCTTTATCTACAGGTAAAATTACTTCCCTCGAAGCCTTAGTGCGTTGGCAACATCCTATTCGGGGTTTGGTTCCTCCCATCGAATTTATTCCTGCATCGGAAGAAATCGGTTTAATCAATGAAATTAATCTCTGGGTTTTACAAACGGCTTGTGAAACGCTCGCGAATTGGTATGAACAAAAATTAATTGATGATGATTCTTTATGTGTTAATGTTAATTTAAGTGCTCGTTTATTTTCTCAAAAGGAATTAATTACACAAATAGATACAATTATTGAACATACTGGGATTAATCCGATTAATCTGAAAATAGAAATTACAGAAAGTGTAATTATGGAAAATAGTACTGCTATCAAAAATATTCTGTATCAGCTAAAAGAACGGAATATTTTTCTAATTATGGATGATTTTGGTACGGGATATTCTTCCTTAAGTTACCTACATAGTTTTCCTTTTAATTCTCTGAAAATTGATAAATCTTTTGTCAAAAGAATGCAAGAAAACCAGGAAAATATGGGTTTGGTACCTGCTATGATTGGCATTGCTCACTCTATGGGTATGGCTGCGATTGCAGAAGGAGTGGAAACTCCAGAACAATTGGCTCAATTGAGAAGTTTAAATTGTGATTATGCCCAAGGATATCTCTTTTCTCATCCCTTACATCAAGAATTAATCATAGATTTAATCTCTTCTTCTCCTCAATGGTGAGCTGACAGTTGACAGTTGACAGTTGACAGTTGACAGCTGATAGTTTTTGAGTATAACAATATTGTCCTAACCAATATGTCCATTGCTATAATCTAATATAATTTAAAAATAATTAAAATAGCCAGGGCATTGACGAATCCCACCATCACACCACGGGAGAATATTACTGTCCTCAGACTCAATAATATTTTATAGAGGAAAAAAATAAAAATGTTCGCTATTTTTATTCAGCGAACATTAAACTAACTGTGATATATTTTTAAATACTTAAGTTTACACAAAGGGCTGGAAGTCATCATGGGAGAGTAAATTATCATCATTGATACTAATATGACTTGGCTGATTTTGCACCCTTTTTATCCATTGTTGAATAGCTGGGAATTTGTGTAAATCAAATCCTCCTTCATGGGCTACATGGGTGTAGGCAAATAAACTAATATCAGCAATGGTATAACGCTCATCTACAAAAAATTGATGATTTTGTAAATGGTTATCCATTACCATTAATGCTGCATACCCAGGTTCTCGTTGCTGTTCTATTAATTGATGATATTCTTCTGGTTTACCCAAAATAGATATCCAATACCGGGATTTAGCGATAAAAGGTTCGTGGCTATACTGTTCAAAGAATAGCCACTGTAGTACTTGTGCCCGGAGGAAGGGATTGTATGGCAGAAATTCTGTCCCTTCACTCAGATAAACTAATATGGCATTGGACTCTGACAAATATTTTCCGGAGTCAATTTCTAACAAGGGAATTTTTCCCACGGGGTTTTTACTTAAAAATTCTGGGGTGCGAGTTTCTCCCTTGAGGATATTCATTTCTATTCTTTCAAAGGGCATGCCAATTTGTGTCAACAAAAGGCGTATTTTATAACCATTCCCAGAAGGTAAAAAATCGTACAGACGCAGCGTTCTCATGCCCATATTTTTGGAGATGAAGATTATAAGTATTTATGATGATTTAAATTACAATATATTCTCTCATAAAACAAATATATAACTGAAATTTTTTAGAAATTTCATATCTAGCGATTTATTATTTTTCCTGGAATAAATAATCACTTAAGGTATTATTTATACCAATTCTTGATGTTTGAAATTTCTAGTTTTTTCACCTGAATAACTAATGTATACTTCATTCTGTAAGGATTAGATTGTTAACAAATAAGTAATAAAGCAATTGGAGTATAAACAAGAAAAGTATCCGATACTACTAGCACTGCGGGTGAAAATCAAACAGAAGGTTTTATCAATAGGTGCAGTTTGCAAGTATGGGATATTTTTGTTGGTAAATTCTTTATTGGCATTGCTAATTACAGGTATGCCAACAGCCCCCAAACCCCCAATAATGCGGGGAAAGATAATTTAAAGTCCCCCGCCCCCCTAACCCCCCAATATTGGGGGGGAATAAGCAGATGCTTTGCTTTTTTACAGATGGGGATTTAGGGGGCGTTACTCAAACAACAAAAATACATTCATACTTCAATTCGGTAATGTCCCTTTATCTTTGACCATATTGGGTCAATACTGGGTCATCATGATATTTGACACTCCCCACGCCTAAAGGCTGGCGCACTACACCCCCATAGTTATAAACTAGGGGCACTGTGCGCGTTTTCGGTAGAGTGAGAAAATAACAGACCATTTTGCTAACAATTTGCTAAAATCCGACATCGGAGAGTTGGGCAATGTTGGGTTTGGGATTTTGCACAAAGCTTTCAACGTAGTATTAATTTGGGAAGGATTGGTAAAGTGGTTGATGATGGAAAGTTAGTAAATACGGAAATAACTAACCCCCGGGACTTTTTATGGCGGTTCTGGTTTACTTTACCCATCTATCCATTTAGTCAGCGACGGACGATTCGCCAGGAAGTTGTTAAGGATACTATCTGGACTTTCGATCAGTTGCAGGGTATTTTGTATGTTGTAGTTCCCATACGTATGACTGTTGTCAAGTTAGATGCAGGAGGACTACTGGTTTACGCACCGATCGCACCAACTGGGGAATGTATCCGCTTACTAGGGGAGTTGGTGGCTATCCATGGTGATGTAAAGTATATTATTTTACCGACAGTTTCTGGTTTGGAGCATAAGGTATTTGTTGGTCCTTTCGCCCGTAAGTTTCCCCAGGCAAGGGTATTTATTACTCCTGGTCAGTGGAGTTTCCCTGTAAATTTACCGCTAAGTTGGTTGGGGTTGCCAACAAAACGCACTCATATTTTGCCATCAGATATTAATCAAGCTCCCTTTGGGAATGAGTTTGACTATGCAATTCTTGGTCCGATTAAATTAGGAACTGGTAACTTTGCAGAGGTAGGATTTTTTCACAAGGCTTCCGGTAGTTTGTTGGTGACGGATATGGTAGTTTCTATCCCAGCAGAACCACCAGCGATCGCTCAATTAGATCCATATCCTTTATTATTTCATGCTCGGGATAAATCTACGGATGGGATTGTAGATAGTTATACTAATCGGCTCAAGGGATGGCAACGTATTGCTTTATTTGGTATGTATTTCCGTCCTCGGGCTTTGGAAATAATTCCCTGGGGTAAAGTTTTCCGTAATGCGTTTCAAGCTACAGAACGTTCTTGGAAGGCCTATTGGGGATTATACCCTTTCCAATGGCAACCACATTGGCAGGATTCTTTCCATGCTTTGCGGGGAAATGGCCGTTTGTTCGTGGCACCAATTTTACAGGCTTTGATTCTCAATCGCGTCCCTAGGGAAACCCTAAGTTGGGTTGATAGGGTAGCACAATGGGATTTTCAGCGAGTGATTCCTTGTCATTTAGATTCTCCAATTGTCGCTACTCCCGAGCAATTTAGACAAGCTTTTGGCTTTTTGTCGGCACATAATCAAGGCGGTAGTTTGCCGGAAGAGGATTTTCAGGTGCTCAGGGAAATTGATGCTCAATTAAATCAGTTTGGTATTTTACCACCTGCGAAAGAGAAAGTTTTGTAATTGAAGTAATAAGTTGATCGTTGTGGGTATCAAAAACTGTAAACTGCTCCAGATTCCCGTAAGAGGGCTTGAACTTGTTATGCTCCCTCAGTAACTGCTGAATCCATTGCCGATACTGGTTTAGTCGCTCCATTTTACAATCACCTCTTGCTCAGGATCGAAAATGAGAAGTTTAACGTTATATTCAGCGACACTCAACTGCGCTAATTCTCCAGAGAAAAAGTTTCGATAGACTTTTACCGGGACTGCTAAAAAGCCTAATTTTATTACAAGGATGTAATATAATCAAACTTATTTTTATTTAGAGTAAATAAGTAATTAAGTTAAAAATACTATGACCAAAGTAAATCTAGACTTACCAGAAGAAGTCTTTTCAACCCGTCGCCTGACCCCAGATGATTTTGTCCGTGATATGCGCCTTGCTGCTGCTATATACTGGTATCAAAAAGGTGAAGTTTCCCAGGAAAAAGCTGCCCAAATTGCAGGTTTAAACCGCCGCGACTTCCTTGCAGCCCTAGCGCGGGAACAGGTAGATGTGTTTGCAGTAGATATGGATGACTTGCAAAGAGAGTTAAACCGTGGCTGAGAGTTTATCTAGTGCAGCGATACACCCGGCAATTAACACCTCCCCACTGATTTTTTTGACCAAGGGCGGCTTTCTCCACCTATTGCAGATAGTCAGTCCAGAAATTGTTGTCCCCCAAGCAGTAGCAACTGAAATTCAGGCATACGGTGCCACAGATGTAACCGCCCAAGCTCTAGCTACCACACCTTGGTTAGTAATAAAAGAAACACCACCCGTTCCCTCAATCATTGAAAACTGGGATTTGGGAGCTGGGGAATCTGCTGTACTGAGCTGGGGTTATGTTAGAGAAGGCACTGAGATTATCGTAGATGACTTAGCAGCCCGTCGTTGTGCAGTAGCTTTGGGAATTCCAGTACGGGGAACTCTAGGTATAGTTCTTACTGCCAAACAACAGGGGGCAATTCCAGCAGCGCGTCCAGTTTTAGAACAATTGCGTCTGTGCGGAATGTACTTATCTGACCGAGTTATGAATCAAGCACTGGCATTAGTAGGGGAATGAAGGATGGCAGCATTCAAACCTCGGTATAAAATTGACGGTTTAACACCCCGCTTTGAGTTGGGTTTGGATATTGTAATACTTCTATATGTCTTAGGGATCAACTGCCATGAGACTAGAAATGCCGTTATAGCCTTAGGAGCAAAGTCAGAATGAATTAGGTTGGACTACAAGTTTCTTAGTTCAGCTCAAAAAGCGACAGAAAAAATCAGGGATGAAACTGTTGCCTGTTCCCTACCCTCACCCAAAGACTTTTATGCCTAACGGCACGCTCCGCTAACAGCAAGCCCTAATTAAAGAAAGCTGTAGTAGTGAATAAAAATCGATTCTCAAGAATCCATTTCTGCTAATTCTAACCAACGCTCGGTTGCTGTATCAATTTGATTTTTGAGGGTTTCTACCTGCTCGTAAAGTTGCTGCACTTGGCTATAATTCCCTGGCAAAGTGTTGGCCATAGTAGCCTCTACTTCTGCTTTTTCTGTTTCCAAATGGGCTATTTTACCTTCCAATTCACTAAATTCTTTCCTCTCCCAATTAGACATTCTCCGTCGTTTTTTGGTTTCTGGTGTTGAAGATGGGGAATTGTTTTTTTCTATCGGGGCTGTTTTATTTTCTATTTTAGAAGTTTGCTGTTGTTTGGCTTCCTTAGCTTTTTTATAGTCTAAATAGACGGAATAATTACCAGGATATTGGGTGATATTACCATTTTCTTCAAACACAAAAACCTTATCAACTGTGCGGTCTAAAAAATAACGGTCGTGGGAAACTACAATTACACAACCATTAAATTCTTCTAAATATTCTTCCAACACCGCTAATGTTTGTACATCTAAATCATTAGTCGGCTCGTCTAATATTAAAACGTTGGGGGCACTCATCAATACCCGCAATAAAAATAAACGCCGCTTTTCTCCACCGGAAAGTTTATGAATGGGTGTATATTGCTGGTTCCCAGAAAATAGGAATCGCTCTAACATTTGGGAAGCGGTAATCTGTGTTCCGTCAGCTATTTTGACGTATGCTCCCCCTTCTTCTTTAATATATTCAATGGCTCGTTGATTTTCATTCAGGGCTGTTAATAATTCTTCGGAATGTTGGTCAAAGTAGCCGATGTGGATGGTGCTACCAATATCTACGGTACCTGTATCTGGTTGTAAGCGCCCGGTAATCATGTCCATTAAGGTTGATTTTCCCACACCATTACCGCCAATAATTCCTACCCTATCCTCTGGACTAAATTCGTAGGTAAAATCTTGAATTAATGTGTGCCCGCCGTAACTTTTGCTGATACAATTAACTTCAATTACTTTTTTGCCAATGCGACGACTAGGTGTGGCAATATCTACTTTTCCCTGAGTTTGTTTAAACTCGGTATTTTGCATTTCATGAATTCGATCAATCCGGGCTTTTTGTTTGGTGCTTCTAGCTTTTGGTCCCCTTTTCAACCATTCTAATTCCCGGCGTAATACTCCCTGAAATTTTTGCTGACTGCTGGCTACTGATAATTCTGCCAGGGCCTTTTTTTCCAGATAATAGGAATAGTTACCTGAGTATGTGTAAATGTCTCCTCGGTCAATTTCCACCACTCGATTGGTGACTTTATCTAAAAAATAGCGATCGTGGGTAATCAGTAATATGGCACCACGATAGCGATTTAAGTAACTTTGCAACCACTCCACGGAATCAGCATCTAAGTGGTTGGTTGGCTCATCCATGAGCAGGAAATCCGGTTCTGACAGCAATGCGGCGGCTAAAGCAATACGCTTGCGATAACCCCCGGATAAGGTACCAACTTTGACATCAAAGTCAGTGATGCCTAATTTGGAGAGAATTATTTTGGCATTGGTTTCCAGTTCCCATGCGCCGGTTGCGTCCATTTTCTGCATGACTGAGGACAAGCGGGACATTAATTGTTCGTCATCTGGATTGGTAGCTAGGTGGTGGGAAATGTCCTCATACTCCCGGACTACAGCCATTTGTTCCCCACTATCAGCAAACACCTGTTCTAAAACCGTGCGATTACCATCTAGGTCTGGTTGTTGGGGTAAGTATATAATTCTTGTACCACTAGGGACTAAAATTTGACCACTATCAATTGGTTCTAGTCCCGCAATCATTTTCAACAAGGTTGATTTTCCCGAACCGTTGGTGCCAATTAAGCCTACTTTATCAGTAGCATCTAAACTCAAACTGGCATCTTTTAAAATTTCTTTGATGCCAAAGTCTTTTTTGACTGATTGTAGGGTAATTACACTCATGGAATTTTGGATTTTGGATTTTGGATTTTAGATTGATCAAAAGAAGTAGGGGGGAATGCTGTTTTTCCTTGCTCCCCTACCTCTTGATGTCAAGCAATTTTGGATTTTGAAAAACAGGTCAATCAATTTTGTGAAAATTCCACGGATAAATTCGGGGGCTATCCTTGAGGGACGCTACACAAACAGACCTTTTTAAATTTTGAATCTTCAATGCCATTTTTTAAAATTTAAAATCTAAAATTCGGTGAGGGTGAGGCTAGTGGACAAGGAAGCTCCCCCTTGTCTACATTCCTTCCTTGTCCCCCTTGTCTTGCTCACACTCCATTGCCAAAAGGATTAGACAATGGATAACACGGACTATTTGTGATCAAAAATCCAAAATTGCATGATTCAATAATGGAACATGGGAGTCTATACTACCAATAAGTTCTTTTGATGCATCCTGGAAAATAAGCACCCTGAAATTTGAGTTCTAAACAAATAAGTCTAGAGGAAGATGACCATACATTTCATTAATTCCTGCGTGGGAATAGGATTGGCAGGAGACTAAAACTCCACGGTGATGGCCAGCATAGGAATCGAGATGACAAATGCCATTTTTGCCATTTAGTTTAATGTAAACAGGACCTTCAATTGTGGGTAAATCCCTTGGTGGTTCATATCCCAAGGCCAAGGAATAGGTTTCCATTGCTAGTAATCCTTCTTCGGCTGTATCAGCACAAATACCCAGAATTTTGTAATCAGCTAAATTGGCTATGGAGAGTAAGGCGCGACGAATTAATCCTTTTTCTGATGGTTTAATGTTCGGAGCAATGTCTACACAATTAAACTTGTTGAGAATTTTCTTCGCTTCTTGGATGGTTATCTGAATCTGATTTTGCCTGGCCATAAATCCCTTAATTGTTGATTAATATTTACTAAAGATTTGACTAGGATATCTACCTGGAATCATATATCATGCAATTTAATCTTGCATATTGCCCAAATTGAAAATGAAGGGTATGCCGCCTTTATCTCCACCGGTGACAATCACCTTGGGCATTTGAGCGCCACCACTTTTCCAAGCTTCAATGGCTTCTTTTTGCAGAACTAATTCCCCTCCTTGGTCATTTAATGTCTCCGCTAGTAGTCTTTGAGCTTCTGCCTTACCTTTAGCGCGATTTATGACTGCTTGTGCTTCTTGCTCGGCTTCCCTGGCTACATAGACTGCTCTTTGAGCTCTTTGTTCGGCAATTTGTTTATCTTCAACTGCTTTGGCAAATTCTACGGAAAAAGCTAAGTCAATTACACTGGTGTCTAACACAAGTACTCCATATTTTTCTAAGCGTTGGTTTAAGGCGTTATCAAAATCCTCCTTCAGTTCATCTCTTTTGGTGATAGCCTCTTCTACGGTTCTCCTAGCAGCTGCAATTTTAAAAGCTTCCTGGGTTTGTGGAGCAATAATTTTGGAGACGATATTTGCCAGAGTTCCTTGTTTCCTTCTAATCTCCACCACTTGTTGTTGATCTATACGAAAGTTGATGGCAAATTTGGCGGATAGTTCCTGTAAATCTTTGGTGGAACTTTGGGCGGGAATTTCATACTTTTGGACTGTAACATCGTATACGTCTACATTGGAAATAAGTGGTGGTTTAAAATGGATTCCTTCTAGTAAGGCTCCATCTCTAGCTTTACCTAAGATACTGAGAACTCCAGCTTCACCAGGATTAATAATCACAAAGGAATTGAGGCTAAATACTACGAGTATTGCCACTATGACTCCTAGGACTGCACTTTGCCAACTACCTAATTGCTGATTTTTCAAATTTTTATCTCCTGGGCGATTATTAAATAATTTTGGCTGGATGATGAAATATTATGACTAGCAAACGTGGTAGTATCTTCATCACACAAATTATAAGTGGTTGTGGCTAAGATATTTACATCTAACCGGGTGTCAAGAAGAAGACGAAAGCTCCATCCTCTCAAGCGTTTGCTTGAATACGGGCAGCAGTATGGGCAGCAAATGAAACTGGCTACTGCTGGTTCTATTTTAAATAAGCTGTTTGACTTAGCTCCGCCGGCCTTAATTGGTGTGGCGGTGGATATAGTCGTGAAGCAGCAAGATTCTATCATTGCACGGTTGGGAGTGAAAGATATTTTTTGGCAATTTTTAATCCTTTCTTTCCTGACGGTGGTTATTTGGGTGCTAGAATCGCTGTTTGAGTATGGTTATAAGAGAATTTGGCGAAATTTAGCCCAAAATATCCAGCATGATTTACGGTTGGATGCCTATGGCCATTTGCAGGAGTTGGAATTAGCATATTTTGAGGAACGTAGTACGGGTGGTTTGATGTCTATCCTCAGTGATGATATTAACCAGTTGGAGAGGTTTTTAGATAGTGGTGTCAATGATATTTTGCAGGTTGCTACCACTGTGTTAATTGTTGGTGGTGCGTTCTTTTTTGTGGCTCCTAGTGTGGCGTGGATGGCGATGTTACCCATTCCGTTTATTTTGTGGGGAACTTTCACCTATCAGGATTTGCTGGCTCCTCGCTATGCTGATGTGCGGGCAAAGGTGGGGCTGTTAAATGCTCGGCTATCTAATAATTTAAGTGGTATTACTACGATCAAAAGTTTTACAACTGAAGCTTATGAAAGCGAACGTTTAAGGGGAGAAAGTGAGGCCTATCGTCGCAGTAATAATCAAGCGATTAAGTTGTCGGCAGCATTCATTCCTACTATTAGAATGTTGATTTTAGTAGGTTTTACCGCATTAATGGTATTTGGGGGCATGGCAACGGTAGATGGTAAAATTTCCGTGGGTGCCTATAGTGTTTTAGTTTTTTTAATTCAGCGATTGTTGTGGCCCCTAACTAGGTTGGGTGAAACCTTTGACCAATATCAACGGGCAATGGCTTCTACAAATAGGGTGATGGATTTATTAGATACTCCCGTTGCTATTCATCCTGGAAATATTCCCTTGGCATTTGATGCTGTGAATGGGGAGTTGAGGTTTGAGAATGTCTCTTTTGCTTATCAGGATAGATTACCAGTGATACAAAATCTATCTTTATCCATTCGGGCGGGGGAAACCATTGCCATTGTGGGGACTACTGGTTCTGGGAAGAGTACTTTAGTAAAATTGTTGTTGCGGTTTTACGAGTTACATTCGGGCAAAATTACCCTGGATGGCATTGATATTCACCAGTTGAATTTACGGGATTTGCGTCAATGTATTGGCTTGGTGAGCCAGGATGTATTTTTATTCCACGGTACGGTGGCTGAAAATATTGCCTATGGTACCTTTGATGCTACCCATAAGGAAATTATCATGGCGGCAAAGGTAGCGGAGGCCCATGAGTTTATTACGGGGTTACCCGATGGCTATGATACCGTTGTGGGGGAGAGGGGGCAAAAGTTATCCGGGGGACAACGGCAAAGAATCGCCATCGCTCGGGCTGTATTAAAGAATCCCCCCATTCTAATTTTGGATGAAGCGACATCGGCGGTGGATAATGAAACTGAAGCTGCTATTCAAAGATCCTTAGAAAGAATTACTGTCAATAGGACTACAATTGCGATCGCCCATCGTCTTTCTACTATCCGCAATGCTGATTGTATTTATGTGATGGAACAGGGACAATTAGTGGAGTCGGGAACCCATGAGGAACTTTTACAGTTGAATGGAATTTATACCAATCTTTGGCGCGTCCAATCGGGATTAATTAAGTAATAAGTAATAAGTAATAAGTAATAAGTTTTATTAAGATGAATCTGCAATGGGAAAAATATTCCCGACTAACAACTGACAACTAACAACTAACAACTGACAACTAACAACTGAAATCATGCTGGGTATAAACAAACCTAAATTACCAGATAATCATTGGTGTAATCAATTAAATAAATTTACCAAACGCAATCAGCAGGAGTTGGCTGCTTTATCATGGGGTTTGTGGTTAGAAAATGGCAACAGTCAGGGTACTATTGGCATTGATTTACTACCCCAACCCCATTTTGTTTATTGTCCCCAAGAACATATAGAATCCCTTAACTATCGAGTTGAGAATAAGTTGCAGGAAATTTTGGGAATCATCGATCATTACCAACCGGAATTGGAAGTTCTGATGATTGGTATTGGTAAAGAGCAAGTTCAGTTAATTTATTTTCAACCAGAGTTGGCACCACCTGATTGTTTTGAAAAATTAGGTAAGGATGTGGATTCTTTATTGGAACTATTGGAAATGGGAATGAGGGAAAAGTTGATAGTTGACAGTTGACAGTTTGGAGTTAAGAGTTAAGAGTTATATCAAGTTAGCTTAATTACTTATAATTTCTGCTTGATTTACCCCAACCCTCTCCTTAATGAGGCTACGGTGTACACACAAGTCTTATTGGCTTGTGTTTCAATCTATTTAGCCCCCTAAATCCCCTGCCCCCGTGACCCCCAATTCTGGGGGTACCTGGGGGACTTTGAGAATTCTTGTTCCCCCAAAATTGGGGGTTAGGGGGCGTTTCGGTGAGGGTTTGGCTAAATTTGACTACTTGTGTGTACACATGAGCCTTAATAAGGAGAGGGTGCCGCAGGCGGGTGAGGTTTTATATCATGTCCGCTTGAACACTTACGATAAAAGTAACGCTGAGATTTTTAAATATAAAGAATCTGGAGATTTTATATCGTAACTAATTACCCGGACATGATATTATAAGTATTCATCCGCACATGATATTAGGAGTTAAGAGTTTTAATTTCTACTGGAGCGAGAAGCCCTTCCGGGTTGCGCCACTTGACGGCAGTTGCTTTATGCCGGGGAACCCGTCCACCGCAGTGGCTTACCGTCCACCGCTGCGGGCTTACCGCTACCGCGTCTACACTCCTAACCTCCTCATCCCCTCAACTCCGAGTAAAATTAGTTACGATAAAAAACTTTTTATTCTCTGTGCGTCTGTGCGTCTGTGCGTGAGCTGTAATGATATCCTGAGATGAATGGGCTTATTTAAAGGTATTGTGTAACAGTTATGAATCGGCGTGATTTTTTAAGTTTGGTTGGTGTAGGTTTTATAGCTACTAGTTTACCAGTTGCGATCGCAGCTTGTTCTCCGGACAATCAAGGTGATTCTTCTGCAACATCTGGAGATGAAGCTTGGAAAAAGGTTGGTTCAACCGCAGATTTGGATAGTAAGGGTCAATTACTGGCTAAAAATTCACCCGTAGGTATAGTGTTAGTTGTGGGTAAGTCTGAAGATAGTAATCTGACTGCTGTTAACCCTAAATGTACCCATGCGGGTTGTACTGTAGGATGGGAAGCTGACAGCAAGAAATTTGTCTGTCCCTGTCATGGTTCTGAGTTTGGGATTGATGGGAAGGTGACTAAGGGTCCAGCCACCAAACCCATACCTAGTTACTTGGCTAAAGTGGAAGGGGATGCAGTGTTAGTTAAAAAGGGCTAAACACACATAAATTCGGCATTTAAGCCCATATCTGCCACCATTTGCTGGATTTCTTGCTCGTAAACAGGATTCATGATTAAGATTAATTCTGGCTGATAATCCCGTAGGAATTCTGGTGCAACAATCCTCTGGCCTGTTCCAGCGACATACATTCCTTGTTTGCGGGGATTGAGGTCTACAATAAAGTCAATATGATTTTTATTTTTCAATAGGTTTAAGAAGGTTACACCTTTAGAGCCTGCGCCCCAAACTACGGTGCGTTGGTCTTTTTTATTGATATATTCTAGTTTACTCTGCCAAGTTTCTACTTTGGTGGTGAATCTCTGTGCAAAAGTTTTAATATCCTCAGTCAGTTGTTGTAAATCAGCAATTTGTTGTTGGCTCATTTCCTTGGTGCTTTCCCCTGGAACGGCTTCTATGCAGAGAAACTGACTGCGAAATTCATCATAAGTTCTTTCTACGCGGAATCCAGTGGATGCGAAGGCGTAGGATAAGGATACAGGGGCAAAATAGCAGCAGTGTTCGTAGATAATGTCCCAGATAGCCATGTTTTGGAATGTATCTAAGCCGTTGGGAACTTCAAAAAAGATGGCTGTGTGGCTACGATTCCCAATTACTTGGCGGAGATTTTCTAATAGTATGGTTGGTTGGGGAATATGTTCTAATGTATGGCGACAGCAAATAAAATCACTGGCATAATCGGCATATTTGTCGGAGTAATAATCTTGAATAAATGTAATTTTGTCTTGAACTTTTTCATGTTCTGGTAGGGGAACATAGGTGGGGTCAAATCCTATACCCTGGTTATTACCTAATTCACATAGTAAAACTAAAAATTCCCCTTTACCACAACCAATTTCAATAATATGTTTATGATGTAAGTCATAATTTTCGATTAATCTTTGAGCTAAAGATTGGGAATAATTCTGAAATTTGGGGGAGAAATCTAAGGAGTTCTCATAGGCTTGTGTATAATCTAAAAGTGATGGATCAAAGGCGGCGTTACCAATAAATCCACAACTGGGACAGAAAGCTAGTTTAATATCTCCCTTTTGGCAATTTTGTGCGGCTTTTTGTTCTGGCCATAATACGTTGCAAAATACGGGCACTTCTAACATTTCAAAAAAAGTTTCAAAATGGTTGGAGCCACATACGGGACAAGTATGTTGAGACATGAATTTTAAATTAGAATAATATACAAAAATTTTACCTTTAGTGGTGTGCAGCTCCCCGATTTCTTTAAGAAGTCGGGGAGCTAATGGGGATTTAAGTATTTACAAAGGAATAACTTTTGTTGATACTCCCATTTCATCTAGCATTTTCTGAATTTCTGCACAGTAGATGGAATTCATGACAATAACTGTGTCTGGTTGATATTCTTTCAAAAATTCTGGAGACATGATTGGCTTACCCACTCCGGGGATGAATTTACCGTGACGGTGGGGATTGATATCAACCACATATTGAATTTTATCAATGGTATCTAGGGTTGTGAGGAAAGCAACGCACTTGGAGCCAGAACCCCAAACAACTACTTTTTGACCCTCTGCTTGCATGGTTTCTAGCTTTTGCTTCCAATCATTCAACTTGTTCTGAATATTGTCAGCGAAGTATTTCACATCCTCGATGGTTTGTTCTAGGGTTTCTTCAAAGGGGTGAATTTTATCAGAGGGTGTAGCTACTGGGATAGCTTCAATGAATAAATATTGATCGCCATAATCCCGGTATAAGTCGGTGACTTCAAACCCGCAAGCACGGAATAACCGAGCTAGGGAACCAGGGGTAAAGTAGGAAGTGTGTTCGTAGTAGATATCCTCAAAAGCCATATCCTTGAGGACGCGGGTGGTATCAGGAATTTCAAATAGTACAGGAATGTGGCGATCGCCAATGGAACGGCGCACGGTGCTGATAAACTCAAAGGTGGGCTGAATGTGTTCTAAGGTGTGGCGACAACAGATAAAATCACCGACATATTTGGCGTGTTGCTCGCCGTAATAGTCTTGGATGAAGGTTACCCGTTCTGCGGCTTCACTGTTAACTCTTCCGGGAACTACGCTGGGATCAATTCCTACACCGCGATTGTTTCCTAGTTCGCACAATAGTAGGAGAAAATCACCTTTGCTGCAACCAATTTCCACAATGTCTTTGTTGTGGAGGTCGTATTTTTCAATTAAGCGATTGGCTAAGTCTAGGGCAAATTTGTTAAATGTGGGAGAATAACTTTGTTGGTCTTCATAGTTGGGAGCATAGGCTGACCATTTGCGATCGAATTCAATGTTGGTAATGAAACCACAACTATCGCAGAAGCCTAAAACAACATCACCACAAGGAAACTTTTGTGCTTCCTCTTGAGAGGACATCATTAAACAGCTGTGGACGGGAACTTGAGGTACTTCATAAAATAGGGATAAACCTTTGTGTCCGCAATTGGGACAAGTATATTCTGCTAATTTAACTGCTGATTTTGAAGGTTCTGATAGTACTTGGTTACCAGTCATTAAGGTTATCTCCAATTTTTTTGCTGTTGACGGTTGATGGTTGATAGTTGGTAGTTGATTGTTAAAAGTTAAGAGTTAGGAGTTAAAAATATTACTCCCTAATCCCCTCATCACCTCAGTTTGACAGTTGACAGTCCTTGAATCGAATAATACTGTCCTAACTAATATGTCCATTGCTATATTTAGGAGTCAGAATATATATTATTAATGCTGACTCCTAATAATTAAAAGTTCTAACTAGACAATTTTTGGTTGGGGAATGGGGACAATAAATTTACCACCTTTTTGTTGGTAAGCTTGTTGTTGTTGAATAATTTCTTCTGCGAAGTTCCAGGCCAAAATTAAGACGTAATCAGGCATATCTTCGAGAATTTGGGATGGTGGTACAATGGGTAAATGATTGATACTCATAAACCGTCCCTGTTTAAATTTATTTAAATCCGCAACATAATCTAACAGGGTTTTATTAATATCAAAGTAACTCAGCAATGTGGTTGCTTTTGCTGCTGCGCCATAACCAACAACCTTCTTACCTTGACGCTTCAAATCCCAGAGAATATCGAGTAAAGATTTCTTAACTTGGGCAATGCGATCGCCAAATTCTTGGTAGTATTCTATACTATCTACTTTGCGCTCGGACTCCATTTTTAATAATGATGTCACAGAGTTTTCCACTGCTTCTTGCTTTTCAATAAATAAGCGTAAGGAACCACCGTGGATTTTTGTTCGTTCTATGCGATTCAAATATAAACCATGTCTGCGGAATAATTTATCCAAGGCTGTGACTGAAAAGTAACATAAATGCTGGTGATAAATGGTATCAAATTCGCAGTGGTCAACTAAATCTACCACGTAGGGGGCTTCAATGACAGCAACACCAGTATCTTTGAGTAGGGTACCAAATCCAGCTACGAAACCGTTTAAATCTGGGACGTGAGCCAAGACGTTATTAGCCAAGAATACATCTGCTTGTTTACCTTCTTCCACTAATTTAATTGCTAAGTCCTTGGTGAAGAAAGTACACATGGTAGGTACTCCGGCTTCGTTAGCTACCGCCGCTGGCTTTTGTGCGGGGTCAATTCCTAATACGGGAATACCTTTTTCTACGAAGTTTTTCAGCATATACCCGTCATTACTAGCAGCTTCGACTACTAGGCTATTGCTATCTAATGGACGGGATTGGATAATTGCTTGGGCGCTGTCACCAAAATGTTTGAGTAGGGAAGGTGATATGGAAGAAAAATAAGGATAATCGTCATAAAAAAGGATTTCTGGCGGTACTGTTTCATTAATTTGTACCAGTCCACAATGGGGACAAAATGCCAAATCCAATAAGGCTGTATATTCTGGTTTTTCTAATTGGTCTTTGGTTAAAAGTCTATCCGCTAGGGGAGTATAACCAAAATCAATAATTAACTCCAAATCTGGATTACCACAAGAACGGCAGATGGGCTGAGAATTGGGCATTAAAGTTTACTCCTATCACCTGAATTGTTATAAGTCGGAGGCTTGACGCTTCCCTTATCGCATTAATACTTTGTTTATAAATATTTGCAATCCTGAATTGCTAAGGATTAAATACTTTAACTTCAATAAAAGTACACCTACACAATTCAGAACTGCAATACTTTTAACAATGAAAATAGTCAAGGAATGTGAAATTGTCTGTAAATTGGATTACACAGCTGCTTGGGTGCGCCAGCGCAGGTTGTTATCCAGACGAGATTCCTTTAGTAATTTTTGAATGTGGGCAATTCGTTGATATTTGGGACCTTCAAATTCTTCTAGGGTTAACCCGACTTGTTTATACACGTTGTAAAGTTCTGCTGCTCCCTTTGTCGCATTCCACTGTGGTTGGAAATCTGGTAGGGTGTTAAGAATTTTGCTGCAATTAACGCGATAACAACGGGTGTCAGGTGCTACACCTTGGGCGTATTCAATCTGACAGCCTGGAACTGTTTTCTCAACGATGTTGGCAATGTCCCGAATTTGGTAGTTATCTTCGTTGCGTCCGACGTTGAAAGCTTGGTTGTGAATCAATTCCCTTGGTGCTTCCATGACGGCAACAAATGCCCGGGAGATATCTTCGATATGAACGATGGGTCTCCAGGGTGTACCATCGCTTTTAATAAACACTTTACCAGTGGTAAAGGCCCAAGCCACTAAATTATTTAACACTAAGTCAAATCTGAGTCTTGGTGATACACCGTAGGCAGTGGCATTACGGAGGAAAGTAGGAGAAAAGTTGTCGTCTGCTAATTGAGCAACATCTTGTTCTACCTTAACTTTAGAAATGCCATAGGGGGTGACGGGGTTAAAGGCTGATTCTTCAGTTAACCAGTCAGTACCACCTGCACCATAGTTGCTACAGGAGGAGGAGAAGATATAACGACTAACTCCCGCTTGTTTACTCAACTGTGCCAATTTCACCGATGCTTGGTGGTTGATATCATAGGTGAGGTCGGGGTTAAGATTTCCTAAGGGATCGTTGGATAATCCAGCTAAATGTAATACAGCATCAAACCCTTCCACATCCTCTAGTTGGATGTCACGGATATCTTTTTTGATTTCCGGGATTTCTGTCAGCCCGTCGCCAAAGGTACTATTTTCGTATAAATCGCTATCTAAACCAATAACTTCATGGCCTTTAGCCACCAGCATGGGCGCGAGTATCGTTCCGATGTAACCCTTGTGTCCCGTTAGTAGTACTCGCATTTTCTTCTGGTTCCTCCCAAGTTTTCCACGGTGCATTGCCATTTGACCACAAACTTTCTAGCCTGCGCTTGTCCCTTAAGGTATCCATGCATTGCCAGAAGCCTGTGTATTTATATGCCATTAATTGTCCATCTTTGGCTAAGGACTCTAATGGTTCTTTTTCCCATTGGGTGTCATCCCCGGGAATATAATCAAATATTCCTGGTTCCAAGACAAAGAAGGCTCCATTAATCCATCCTTCTTTGGTTTGGGGTTTTTCTGAGAATTCGTAGATTTGATCTCCCTCAAGTTCTAGGTGGCCAAATCTAGATGGTGGGCGTACTGCTGTCATGGTAGCTAGCTTGCCATGGGATTTATGGAATGCTAGTAATTCTTGCAGATTAATATCGGAAACTCCATCCCCCCAGGTGAGCATGAAGGTTTCGTTACCCATGTAGGGTGCTAATCTTTTGATTCTTCCGCCAGTATTGGTATGCAAACCAGTATCAATTAAATCTACGTTCCAATCTGGTTTGTATCCCCCGTGCATCTGCACTTTTCCTTGGCGCAGATTCACGGTTAAATTGCTGTTGAGGGAACAGTAGTCCACCATATATTTTTTGATGACTTCTGCTTTATATCCCAAGGCAATAACAAAATTTTGAAAGCCGTGGTGGGCATAATTCATCATGATATGCCACATAATTGGCTTACCACCTATTTCTACCATTGGCTTGGGTTTTTCTACTGTTTCTTCAGATAGACGCGTCCCCAATCCTCCTGCCAGTATTCCTACTTTCATATGCTAATGAAATTTGAGAATTTGCTATGTCCATTGATAACACAAAATGATTCTGTGTTAAGTAATTTCACTTTATATTGACAAAACTATCTATTTATTCGGAAAAATTTTAATAAACTTTCATATATTAGTGGTTCTATTTCTAGTAACAATTTTCATAACGTTTTGATTAACAAAAATTATAATCAATCTGGGATTAGTGCTGTGAAATAAATATTGCTCTCAATTCAATACTTACTGTTGAAGATAATGAAAATAATTATTTTGACATCCTTCTGTGGGAGTATTTAGGAGCGTGGATTAAATAATATGCAATCTTAATAATTAAACCTCACCCTGATGAGGGCTACGCAAAACCTGAAAGTTGCTCCTGTGCAAAAATTCAAGGGGGATGGGGGTTGATGGTAGGTTAATATGGGGCTACAAAAATCTGATAGCAAAGGTTTTACTCCTAATACAAGGTAAAGATTTGCAAAGTCCCAGAGCCTGATGGTAAATGAAATAGTAGCTTAATGCTTTAATTAGTAAAGAAGTTAGATATATACTGAAAATATTGAAAAAATCAGGGATGAAGGCAATTAATTTACCCGCAAAAATCATGTTGTTGGGTTCGGGGGAGCTGGGTAAGGAGTTTGTACTTGCTGCTCAAAGACTAGGTAACTATGTAATTGCTGTGGATCGCTATGATAATGCTCCAGCAATGCAGGTGTCTGATTGCTGTGAAGTAATTTCTATGCTCAGTGCTCAAGAGTTAGAAAATATTGTGAGCAAGCATCAACCTGATTTAATTGTTCCGGAAATTGAAGCAATTAGAACCGAAAAGTTACAGGAATTTGAGCAAAGAGGTATTACGGTAATTCCCACAGCGGCGGCGACAAACTATACCATGAATCGCGATCGCATTCGGGAATTAGCACATACAAAGTTAGGTATTAGGACGGCTAAATACGGCTATGCTCAAACCTTAGATGAATTAATCGCTATTTCCTCGAAAATTGGCTTTCCCAATGTGATTAAACCGGTAATGTCTTCTTCTGGTAAGGGACAGTCTATAGTTAAAGATAGAAGTGAATTAGAGCAAGCATGGGATTATGCGATCGCAGGTTCTAGGGGTGACACTCACAAGGTAATTGTGGAAGAGTTTATTGATTTTGAAGTTGAAATTACCCTACTGACCATTAAACAGTGGAACGCACCGACAATCTTCTGTCCTCCCATCGGACATCGCCAGGAGAGGGGAGACTATCAGGAGTCTTGGCAACCTGCACAAATTACCCAAGAATATATATTACAAGCACAGGCGATCGCGAAGAAAGTCACTGATGCTTTAGGGGGTGCGGGAATTTTCGGAGTTGAGTTTTTTGTGACTAAGGATGAAGTTATTTTTTCCGAGCTTTCACCCAGGCCCCACGATACGGGGATGGTAACATTAATTTCCCAAAATTTGAATGAATTTGAACTACACTTAAGAGCTATTTTAGGTTTACCAATTCCCAAGATAGAGCTGTTTGACTGTGCTGCTAGTGCTGTGATTTTAGCATCAGAAAAATTAGATACTGTGGCATATACAGGGGTAGGTGAAGCTCTATTAGAATCGGATGTAGATATTAGGTTATTTGGTAAACCCAATGCTCATCCCTATCGCCGAATGGGGGTAGCTTTAGCTAAAGCTACAGATACCAAAATAGCAAGAGAGAAGGCTGATGTTGCAGCAAGTAAAGTTAATGTTATAGCACTACGTGCAAGTAATAAGTAATAAGTAATGAGAATGAGTAATGAGTCTAATGCTCATAGGTTGGGGGGGTTCAGCAATGTCCGCAACCTATGTGCGTAGTGGTATTATAAAAATACTCGTTGAAAACCCTTGAGCGGTGAGTCTCGAAGCTTGGCGTAGAGATTCACACCGTGCTTTAGACAAGGGATGAAAACGGTTTGAGGCGTTTACGCCTGAGTCAGGTTTTATGTTAGAATTAGGTCTAACAGGCACGGTAATTAACCTGTATAAAAACCTAAGTGCCTAGCGGCAATCTGTACCTTGACAACTGAAGATATAGGCTTGGAATTCCATAGTTCTAGTTCTGCCTAGGAATAGGTAAAATCTACCCTACACCGAAGCCGCTTCGCGTCTACATGGGAACTAGACGACACAGAATTTAAGCAAAACAAATTTTGGAGCAATCCAACTACCCCCACCGCAGGGGGAAAGTTAACGCTTGAGGAGAGAACCACCTCACCGGCTAGATACCGCAAGGAGTCTAGTTTAAGTGGACTCGCTGAACCAAGAATCTCCTCGCCTTTAGGCAGGAGAGTGTCAAATCAGTTCTTCCCTATGATTAATGTTATGAATATGAGCTCAATAATTTTTTCTTCTCAGGGTAAGTATGGTAATTATATTGAATTTCTCAAGAACTTAAAGATGATAAATAATGGTAGACGAGCCCAGATTTAATTGTATTTCCTTGGTTGTAAATGCAGATAAAAGTCAAACTTATTTCATCTTTCTAATTAACTTTTTCCTCATTTTGCGATTAATTCTGACTATTTGAGAAGCATACTTTTTCATGACAGAATTATTTTTGTAACGTAAATCTAGAGATTTTACATCAATATGTAGGGCACGCACACTAATGTTAGACCATTCTGTGGGTAGTCCTCCATATTGAAAAAGACCAAAAGCAGCTTTAGTGATTCTCGGAAGATGTTTGGGAAGGTGTGCGTTATGCTCTTCACATAACCATTTATCCGGTTCAGTATCGCCTTTTTTCCAAATACGATATCGACAGTAATTTATTCCCGGAGCCATGATGACTTGATGTCTAACGCAATAAGTAACATATGGTTCGATATCTATGTAAGGTGGGTATTCAGTCTTGACAACCCAAGTCCAATCTTTACCCATCAAGCAATCTCCCATGGAAATCCAAACACGAGCTTCTGCTTTATTATGGATTGTTGCTAACCCTGCACTAGAATAACCAGGCTTAATACCTAGTTCTGGAGATTGCTCTTCATGGCCTGCAAAAAAATCACTAATGCCTCTAAAAACAACTCCTCTGCCATTATCTCGAAATTTGACCTCGTAGGTAGCTTCTTGACTTCCATGGTAAGAACCAAGTAAAAATAGGGAATCATCGGCCACTGGCGAACGCGAGCGAATTATATTTTTTTCCGGGTCAAAAGTAAATGCTCCATCAACAACCTGGCCAATTTCCTGAATGTGGTTGTATTTACTCAGGTCATTTAACTCCAGTGGTAGACTTATTGGACGAGAATCCCAATAAAATTCTGCTGACAATACTTCAAATTTTCCTTTCCTATCCTCGATTTCAATTGTAATTTTATTCCATCCTTCTTTGAGTTCTGGGGAATTAACGGGTATTTCAATATTAAAATGTCCTGGTAGTTCCCTCAGACGATTGATAGATGGAGTACGAGCCTCATAGCAATATGTTTTCTGTTTGGATTGCCAGTCATCTACTTCTGGTTCTATGTAAAAATATATTGGTGAGGAACTGTTTAATCGATAAACTGAGTTTTTTACAGGGAGTTTAGCATCTGAATTTCCTAGAATATTAATATCGTTATGTCGAAAGCGGAATTGTTGTCGATTACCATATAGCAATTGAATCATGTTATTTGTTCTGTCGTAAGTAAGTATTACTAACTAGACAGTAATCTAACATACTCTATAATTTTGACGGTCTGGGTTTACAAAAATTTCACTTTGCCTTTACATTTAATCATTAATACTAGTGAATCCAGACGTTTTTGCAATTGCTAAAACAAGTAACCAAAACAATGTATTTTCGAGTGTCGCAAGGCAAGTGAACTGTTGTATTTTATACACTTGCCCCGGTAAGCGTTTTTCGGAGCTTAAATATCCTCACTTCTTTCTATAGTATTGATCAGAAACAGTGGATAGATTTAGGAAGTTAGATTGGGGGCTTTGTTAAGTAAATATGAAGCTAATTTGATTGATATAGTCAGGCTAAAATAGTATTGGCAGCATAGTTAAAGTCTTCAAAGGCTTTCCTCTTCTACATTTTATCTATTGGGTTAAATGCAAGGGATATTAAAGTTTGTGTGAATAGAAGATTTTTCTGGCATTCGGGCATTTTGGTGCATGGGTATTTAGTTACAATACTCACTGTCAAGGAGGAAAATTATTTTCCTAGAAATTGAACAATTATGATGCCAATGAATAAAAAAGAAAAGCTAAGAATAGCTTTCGTAAATCAAGGTTTAACTTACAGCACTTTCCCATACCCTAGAGATTCAGTTGGTATTGTAATTTATGAGCTAGCCAAGGGTTTGGCTAAAGATTGCCATGTCATGGTATATACACCTGGAAAAAATTTTCTGATCAATAAAGAATGCCATGGGGGTATAAATTATTTATATATTCCCAGAAGAATTGATAGAATCATAATTAGGTTGATTGAGAAAATTTTCCACAAAATTCATAACCAGTTTCTCAATTCTCAATTCTTTTATATATGCTACGCTTTACTGATAGCCAATGACCTGAAAAAGAATAAATGTGATATTGTGCATATTCATAATTTATCTCAGTTTGTACCTATTATCAAAGCATTTAATCCTGAGATTAAAATAGTTATTCATATGCATTGTCAATGGTTAAGTCAACTAGATTATCAGACTATTTATCGACGATTGAATCAAGTCGATTTGATTATTTGTTGTAGTGAATATATTACTGAGAAAGTTCGCCGTCGTTTCCCAGATTTTGCGACAAAGTGTAAGACTATTTACAATGGTGTTAACATTGATTCGGGTACATCGGAGGTAAGTCTCAATCTTGGCACTCAGTCATTTAAAAATGACAAAAAAAATCTCCTATTTGTTGGTAGAGTTTCGCCAGAGAAAGGTGTGCATGTGTTACTGAAGGCTTTGGAGAAAGTAGTTTTTTACTTTCCCCAAGTGCATCTGAATATTGTTGGATCAATAACAGGTTCATTACCCCAAAATATTCTGATTGATTTAGATAATGATGATAAAGTTGCTAGTTTAAAAGTATTTTATACTCCAGATGAAAAGACTGGTAAAGTATTAAGTTACTTTGAGCAGTTACAAAAAATGCTTCCTCCGGATTTAGCTAACTATGTGACTTTTCATGGTTCTGTTCCCCATGCAGAGTTAGACAAATATTATCGAGAGGCTGATATATTTATTAATTCTTCATTTAGCGAGGCTTTTCCTATACCAATTCCAGAAGCTATGGGTAGGAGTCTAGCAGTAATAGGGGCTCGTGTAGGAGGGATTCCGGAGGCTATTTTACATGAAAAAACTGGGCTTTTAGTTGATTCAGGGGATGTATCTACCTTAGCTGAGGCTATTTTACATCTTTTAAAAGATGACAATCTGAGAATAGAAATGGGCAAGTCTGGTTATAAGCGTGCGTATGAACTATTTTCTTGGGAGAAAGTGTCTCAAAATTTATTCAACGAGTACAAAAATATTTGTGGGGAAGAATGATTAAAACCTCGATCGCAAAACAGGTAAGTCAATTGTGTCTATGGTTTTTCAAGCGTAATTTACATGAATATAATAATGATGATTTAAGCAAGTCTGCAATAGTTTTTTCACCCCATTTTGATGATGAAACCCTAGGCTGTGGTGGCATTACCATCAAAAAAAAGAGGGCTGGTGCAGATATTAAACTGGTTTTTATGACTGATGGCAGCAAATCCCATAAACATTTAATCGGGGAAAATGAATTGCAGGAAATTCGAGGGAATGAAGGGATTGCTGCGGCTAAATCCATGGGAATGGATGTTAATGATGTTTTTTTACTTGGGTTTGAGGAAACAAAATTAAAAGAACATTATGATTTGGCTGTGGCGAAAGTAGTTAACATTCTTCTAGAACAGCAGCCTCATGAGATTTTTATTCCTTATTATAAGGAGCCATTATTGTGGTCTGAAGACCATTTATGTACAACTAGAATTGTTAAATCGGCGTTAAAATCTTATCACAAAGATGTAGTTATCTACGAGTATCCTATCTGGTTTTGGTTGCATTGGCCATGGGTAGATTTAATTAACAAAAATCGTTACCTGACTAAGATTATTGTCAAACATACTTTGATGTATGGACTTGGTTTGGGATTACGGGATTTTCAATGCTCTATGTATATAGGGGATGTTTTAGAACAAAAACGCGCTACCCTCGCTGAACATAAATCACAGATGACTCGTTTGATAGCTGATACAAAGTGGTCAACTTTAAACGATGTATCAAATGGACAGTTTTTACAATGCTTTTTTCAGGAGCGTGAAGTTTTCCGGCGATATCATCATTCTATCTAATACCATTTTGGATTTTAGATTTTGGATTTTGGATTGAATTTTGAAAGAACTGCTACATAAGTTTTTCTTGCTCCAACGGATGGTTTCTTTTTCTGATTGGTATCAGTTTTAATTTGTTATACCAATTCTGTATAAAGATGCGCCAAATTCAATAATTTATTAACCGCATAGCGAAGCCATGCCCGTAGGGCTTTAGGCGCAAAGTACGCAAACAACGAAGGAAACAGGAGAGTCAGAAATTTAGCGCAGCTTCACAAAGAAATGGTATTAATTTTTCACGGCAGAGAGAGGATTGACTTTTTCAAGTTCAAAATACCCTTGATTTTATATTTAACTACGGGAGAGATATTATGCGTATATTAGTCACCGGAGGAGCTGGCTTTATTGGCTCACACCTTGTTCGTTGGTTAGTGGAACAGGGACATGCAGTCAAGGTTCTGGATAATTTTAGTACGGGTAGCCCCCAACTGCTTGGTTCTGCTGTGAAATCAATAGAATTGATTGAGGGGGATATTCGGGATGAGTTGACGCTTAACAATGCTGCTGCTGATGTTGAAGTTATCTTTCATCTGGCAGCATTGGTATCAGTGGTGGAGTCCATAGAAAATCCATTTCGTGCCCAGGAAATTAATGCTACAGGAACCTTACAAGTGTTAGAAGCTGCTCGTAAGGCGGGTGTTGGTAGGGTTGTGCAGGCATCCTCTTCTGCTGTGTACGGAAATAATGAAAATCTGCCTGTAAGTGAGATGGAATTACCCCAACCCCTGTCACCCTATGCAACTACTAAGCTATCTGCAGAATATAGTGGCAAGCTTTATACCCATTTATATGATGTAGAAACTGTGGCTTTACGCTTCTTTAATGTTTATGGTCCTCGTCAAGATCCTGGTTCGCCCTATGCGGCTGTTATTCCCCGTTTTATAGAGGCTTTAAGTGCTGGTAAACAGCCTACTATCTATGGTGATGGGCAGCAATCCCGTGACTTTGTTTTTGTGGGTGATATTGTGCGGGCGCTGTGGGTGGCGGCGACAACACCGGGTATTGCTGGTGAAGTTTTTAATGTTGGTTTGGGTAATGACATAAGTATTTTGGAGTTGGCGTTGGGGATTGGTAAAATATTAGGTGTGACTGTGGAACCAAATTTTTTACCACCCCGTGTTGGTGAGGTTCGTAAATCATGTGCGGATGTTTCTTTGTTTGCGCAAAAAGCTGACTTCCGGGTGTTAACGGAGTTATCTGAAGGTTTGGAAATGACTATAGCTGCTTGGCAAGAAAAGTTACGTCAGGAGAAAGCAGGGAGTAAGGGAGGAAATTCATACATGAATGTAGGAGTCTGAAATAGTTCTCAAACATTGCGTTATGCGCTCGACACAAATTTTTATATGCTGTTTGGCGGAATGCTTTTAATCTGAAAATGGAATTTATCGGAGTAAAGAACGAATTCAGCATGAAAGAAAAAGAAATTTCAAAAAGCTCGTCGATGGCATAATGGGGTGGAAGGGCGCATTAGTTTTCTCAAACGTTATTTTGGCTTGCAACGCTGTTTATATAGAGGAGAATTAGGCTTTTCTCGTTGGGTTGGTTGGGGAATTATTGCTCATAATTTAACTATTATTAGTAGAGTTAATGTCAAAAAAATGGATCAATAAACTTAATTATTGGTTCATTTTTCTGACATTAATAATTATTATAATTTAGTCAAATATCATGGGTCAAAATAATTCATGTGATTTGATTTTTACTTATTTATGAAAATATAATCGTTGCACCAGGGCAATTTGGAAGAAACCCTTAAATTTGCTGGTACCGAAACCTTTGATGCTATAGTCGCTGTTGGAGTTTTTACCTTTGGTCATGCTCGGATCGAAGCCTTGTACAATTTATCCCCCCTTTTAAAAACTGGAGGTTATTTTCTCTTGACAGTACGGGCAGACTACCACGACGACAACCCTGCTGTCCGAGAAGTTATCAAAAGCCTTTCTTGGAGTTTGGTAGCCAGGGACGAGTTTAACATCTTTAAACAATTGACTAATTTCCCAGTCATGGTAGAGGTGTAAAACTGGGGAAAAATTGAATTATGAATTGGCCGATCACCCAATTCTGAAAAGCCAGACAAACACGACATTCAATTGCGATGACAGCATTGAAGTTACCTGGACGATAAAGATATGTGTGGAATAGTTGGATTTTTTGGCTCAAATTTACAAGGCTTTGAAGACGCCTTGTCAATCTTAGCTCATCGCGGACCGGATGGTACTAGTAGCATTTGCCAGGAAAAATATGCTTTAGGACATAATCGTCTTGCCATTATTGATGTAGAAGGAGGACAGCAACCATTATACGATCCGCAGAGCAAATTA